>NZ_AXCW01000076.1 GCF_000603945.1 Actinotalea ferrariae CF5-4
CCGGTCCCGGCGCCACGACCCAGGTCGGGACCGGCGCGGCCTTGCCCTTGAGCGCGCGGTCGCCGGCGGGGACCAGGTCGACGTCGTCCTCGACCGCGAGGGCCGTCTGCGGGCCCACGAGGACCTGACCCGGCTCGGCCGCCGCCTGGAGCCGCGCGGCGGTGTTGACCGTGTCCCCGGTGACCCGCCACCCGCCCGCCCGGCGCGTGACGACGACGACACCGGTGTCCACGCCGACGCGGACGCGCAGCGCCCCGGCCATGCCCAGACGGCGGTCCAGGTCGGCGACCGCCGCGACCAGGCGGCGGCCGGCCCGCACGGCGCGCAGCGCGTCGTCGTCGGCCGCCCGCGTGGTGCCGAAGGTCGCCATGACGGCGTCGCCGATGAACTTCTCGACCAGCCCGGCCTCCGCCGTGACGGCCGCCTCGGCCAGCGCGAAGTACGCCTCCTGGACCCGCGCGACGTCCTCGGCGTCGAGGCGCTCGGTCATCCCGGTGAAGTCCGCGAGGTCCGCGAACAGCACCGTGACGACGCGCCGGTCGACGGAGGGCACGTCGGGGACGCTAGCCCCTCCGGGTCGGTACTAGCGTGCGCCGTGAGGGTGGTTCGTCCGGGAGCCGCCCCTGGCCTGCGGGGGCGACCGTGCCGTCGATCACGTCCGTGTCCTGGATCCCGTCCGAGCTCATCACCGGGGTGCTCCGCGTGCCCTTCGACCTCGGGCTCACCCACTACGACGAGCCGCCGCCGGACCGGCTGCACCCGGGTGACCTGAGGCGCCTGCGCCGCGCGGGCCGCTTCCGCTTCGTCAACCGCGTCGAGGCCCGCGCCCGCGTGGAGGACGGGAGCGTCGTCGGGGTGGACCTGGGCGAGGGGTGCGGGGGGACGATCGGGCTGACGAACCTCCTCGGGGGCGCGCTGCGCTTCCCCGCGGTCGCCATGCCGGACCTGCGCACGGTCGAGGTCGCCGACGACGGCGCGAGCGCGGTGGTGCGGCAGACGGCGGGCGGGCGCGCCCCGCTGCCGGCGCCGCGGCTGGTCAACGGCCGTCCCCGCCTCGTGGCCCCGCTCGTCTGGACGACCCTCGAGCTGGTCCTGCGCGCGGACGGGTCGTCGTCGGCGTCCGTCGTGGGCGCGAGCGCCTTCCCGCGGCACTGGCTGTACGACGACGACGGGGTGCTCGTGGAGAAGGTCGCCACGACGGACTCCGGTGCCTGGCTGCACACCCTGGAGGTCACGGAGACCCCGTGGCACGGGCGCGACGCGTCCGCCGTCGTGACCCCCGTGGAGACCGAGCTCGAGCGCCGCCTGTCCCGCCAGGTCATGACCGGCCGGCGGCGGGTGCGCACGCTCGCGGCCGGCGAGGTGCTGTTCCGGCAGGGCGAGGCGGGCGACGACGTCGCGCTGCTCCTGGACGGCGTCGTCGAGGTCGAGCGCGACGGCCGGTTCCTCGTCGAGATCGGTCCGGGTGCGGTGCTGGGGGAGCGGGCCCTGCTGGAGGGGGCCCGCACCGCGACGGTCCGCGCGGTCACGCCGCTCACGGTCGCGCTCGTGGCCGGGGACGCCCTCGCGCGCGAGGACCTCGCGGTGCTCCTCGAGGGGCACCGCCGGGAGGACGAGCCCGAGGGGTGAGGGGCCGGGGCGCCGGTCGGCGGTGCCGTGGGGACCGGGCGCGCCGCCCTCCTCAGGAAGGGGCGCCGCTCCGCACGAGCCCGGCCAGGTCCGCGGCCGGGGTGGGCCGGGCCAGGAGGTAGCCCTGGACGGTGTCCGCGCCCGCGTCGGCGACGATCGCCAGCTGCTCCGCGGTCTCGATGCCCTCGACGGTGACGCGCATGCCCAGGTCGTGCGCGATGGTGACGACGGAGGAGAGGAGCGTGCGGCTGCGCCGGGACCGCACCACGTCCATGAGGAAGCTCCGGTCGACCTTCACCACGTCGACGGGGAGGCGCAGGAGGTAGGACAGGGAGGAGAACCCGGTCCCGAAGTCATCGAGGGCGACCTGCACGCCGGCGGCCCGGACCCCGGCGAGGAGCTGGACCGCCCGGTCGGGGTCGGTCAGGAGGGCGCTCTCGGTGAGCTCGAGCACGACGGCAGCCGGCTCGACCCCGGTCTGCTCGAGCAGCTCGTGCAGGACCGCGTGGAAGCCCTCGTCCTGGAGCTGGCGTGCGGAGACGTTGACGTTGACGCGGAGCGTCGGCAGCCCGAGCTCCGCCCGCACCTGGACGAGGCTCCGCACGGCGGTCTCGAGCACCCACCGGCCGATGGGGACGATGAGCCCGGAGTCCTCCGCGACCGGGATGAACGTGGCGGGGGACACGGGGCCGTCGGCGCCGTTCCAGCGCAGCAGCGCCTCGACGGCGACCCAGCGTCCGCCCCGCGCCTCGAGGATCGGCTGGAAGGCGAGGGAGAGCTCGTCGCGCTCGATCGCCCCGGCCAGCCGCGCGTTGAGGGCCCGCCGGCGGACCGCCTCGTCGAGCCCGTCGGCGTCGACGACGACGAGCCCGTTGCGCCCGGACGCCTTCGCGCCGTGCATCGCGCGCTCGGCGACGCGCAGGATCTCCAGCGGTGCCGCGCTCCCGGCGGCGGCGACGGCGGCCCCGGCACCGAAGGACAGGTCCGCGACGCCCGGCGGGCGACGTCGGCGGATGGCGGCGCGCAGCGTCTCGACGTTCCGCTCGAGCTCCGCCCGGGTGGCCGCGCGGCGCGCGACGAGCGCGAACGAGTCGCCCCCGAGGTGGTAGGCCGAGGCGTCCGGCAGATCGGCGAGTGCGGCGGCGACCGCCTGGAGCACGGCGTCGCCCGCCACGGAGCCGTGCTGGGCGTTGACCTCCCGCAGCCCGTCCAGGTCCAGGACGACGACCGACAGCCCGCCCGGGGTGTCCTCGAGCTCCTCCAGGGTCCGTTCCAGGGTCAGCCGGTTGGGCATGCCCGTGACCCGCTCGTGGAAGGCGAGGTGGGCGAGGTGGCGCGCGGTGCGGGACCGCTCGGTGACGTCGTGGGCGTTGACGACGAAGCCCCCGACGGCCGGGTCGTCCAGCATGTTCGTCAGGCGGACGGCGATCTGCGTCGGCTCCTCCGCGGCGCCGGCGGCCAGCTCGAGATCCAGCCGGACCGTGCGCCCGGGGGCGGCGGAGGACCGCTCGACCGCCGCCCACGCCGCCGCGCGGGAGTCCGGGAGGAGGAGGTCCGTCCCCGAGGTGCCGACCGGGTCGCGGCCGAGCATCTCGTGGGCGGCCGGGCTCGCCCACGTGACGGTCAGGTCCCGGTCCATGACGAGCGTCACGTCGCTGCTGTGCTGCACCAGCGCCCGGAAGCGTCGCTCCGAGCGCTGCGTCTCCTGCTGCGCCCGCTCGCGCTCCTGGGACTCCTGGACCAGAAGGCGGTGCGCGTGGTCGAACTCCTGGCGCACCGACCGGCGCAGCGACCAGGTCAGCGCCGCGGCGAGACCGATGGACACGATCGCGAAGGCCAGGACGATGCCCGCGCGACCCCGCAGGTTGTCCAGGGCCGCGTACAGCTCGCGGTAGTGGGAGTTCTCGACCTGGGAGTAGAGGTGCTCGACGGCGTCGTGCAGGGCGGCGGCGTCCGCGCGCAGGGTGGGGGTGGCGGCGGCGATGCGGGGGTCGGGAGCGGTCGTCGCCCCGGTGGCGGCGAGGGCGTCGATGTCCTCGAGCAGCGTCGCGTGGGCGTCCTGGGCGGCGCGGACCCCTGGCCTCGCCCTCGCCGGGGAGGTCCTGCGCGGCCATGACCTGCAGCTGGCGGCCGAGGAACGCGGACTGCTGACGGAGATCCGCCACGGAGGTCCCGCCGTCCTCGAGCTGCTCGACCGCGAGCTGGGCGAGGAGGACGTCCCGCTGGGCGTCCGCGACCGCGCCCGTCGTCTTGGACGCGAGCTGCACCGTGTCGAGCGTCTCGGAGACGCGCGCGATGCCCCGGAGCACGAACAGCGGCGTCGTCGCCACGACGAGGACCAGACCGAGGGCGATGAGCGCCTGCCTGCGTATGAGCCGGCGGGGCGGCCAGACCCTCATGGGGCGACGTCCAGCGTCGCGACGCTCCAGATCCACAGCGTCTCGTCGCGCGCCCGGGGGTGGTCGTCGGCGAGGACGACGCGCGTGGGCCCGCCCTCCTCCACCGGGATGGGCTCCCCGCCCTCGAGCGTCGCGAGGAAGGCGCCGTCGGACCGGGTCACGTCCGCGGGGATCTCGACCGCGTACTCGTTCAGGGCGACGGCGTCGAGGCCCGCCCCGTCGTCGCCCGCCCCGACCAGGGCGGCCAGGTCCCGCAACGGGACGCCGGTGAACTCGAGCCGCTCGTCGACGAACGGCTCGTACAGCTCCGCGGTCACCGTGCGCAGGGCCGCGAGCTGCTCGAGCGTGAGCTCCACGCGCTGCCCGTCCGGACCGCCGGACACGGTGAGGACGACCTCGCCGTCCGGGTCCTCGGGCAGGTCGGCGGCGCTGCGGACGGTGCCCTCGCTGACGACGACGGCGTCCGCCGGGTCCTCGGCGCACGCCACGAGCAGGGCGAGGGGGAGGGTGAGCGTCAGCAGGCCCCGGGTGGCCCGGGCCGGGCGGACGGGCCAGGCCCGGGGTGCCGGTCGGGGCCCACGCCGGGCAGGGCTCACCGCCGCTGCGCCCTGGCGATGCCGGGCGCCGCGCCGGGCGACCGATCGCGTCATGGTCCCTCCTGGTCCGGTCGTCGGCGGGGCGACCACCGGCTCGAGGAGCGGTGAGATGAGACGAGCCATGCTAGCCAGCGCCGAGGGCCGGATCGACGACGTGCCGGGTGAAAGGACGGGTCGTGCCGGCTCCGCACACCCGCAGGCCGTGACGTCGGGCCGGGACGTCGGGCCGGGACGTCGGGAGGTCGGGGCGTCGGGACGCGCCGGGTCCGGCCGGCGGGACGCGCCGGGTCCGGCCGGGAAGACTGGCGCCATGTCGCCGTCGCCCGTGCCCCCCCGTCCGCTCGTCCACTTCGCGCCCCGCGCGGGGTGGGTCAACGACCCGCTGGGCCTGACGTGGCACGACGGCCGCTACCACCTCTTCTTCCAGTACGTCCCGGACAGCACGGACTGGCAGCTGCACTGCCACTGGGGGCATGCCACGAGCGAGGACCTGGTGCACTGGACGGAGCACGAGCCGGCGCTGCTGCCCGGCGACGGCGACGACGGCGTGTGGTCCGGCAGCATCGCGGTCCCGGACGACGGCGGCGCGGCCGCGCTGTTCTACACGAGCGTCACCGCGGCGGCCGGCCTGGGCATCGGCCGGAACCGGGTGGCCCGGCCGCTGGACGGCTCGTGGACCCGGTGGGAGAAGGGCCCCGTGGTCGCGGAGCTCCCGCCCGGGTTCGCGCCCGAGGCGGTGGAGGCCTACCGGGACCCGTGGGTCGTCCGGGAGGGCGGGGCGTGGTGGATGGTCGTGGGCGGCGGCCTGCGGGATGAGCGGGGTGGGACGGCGACCGCGTGGGTCTACCGGTCGACGGACCTCGAGGAGTGGACGTACCACGGGCTGCTGACCACCCGGCACACGACCGAGACGGACGGGGAGTGGAGCGGGCCGGTCTGGGAGTGCCCGCAGCTCTTCCCCCTCGACGGGAGCTGGGTGCTCACGCTGTCGGCGTGGGAGCCGGACCACCCGCACCACGCCGTCTACGCGGTGGGGGACTTCGCGGACGGCAGCTTCACGGCCCGGCGCTGGTCCCGGCTGACGTACGGTCCGGCGTACTACGCCGGCTCGGCCTTCGCCGACCGGGACGGCCGGCGGGGGCTGATCCACTGGATGCGGCAGGTCGGCGGGGCCGCGGAGGGCTGGGCCGGTGCCCACAGCGTGCCGCACCTGCTGCGGCTCGAGGGCGACGCCCTGGTGTGCGAGCCGCACCCTGCCGTCCTGGCCGCCCGGACCGGCTCCCTGGGCGTCGCCACGCCGGGACAGGACCTGGCCGCGGCGTCGTCGGCGGTGGACGTGGTGTGGGAGCCCGAGGGGTCCTCCACGCTCCGGGTGGGTCCCGGTTCTCCGGCACCCGACGGCGGCGAGGTCGTGGTGCTCGAGGCGGACGACACGCTCGTCGTCGCGCACGTCGGCGCGCAGCGGTGGGAGATGCCGCGGGGTGCGGGCCCGGTGCGGGTCGTCCTGGACGGCCCCACCTGCGAGGTGTTCACCACTGGCGGGGTCATGGGGGTCGCGGTCCCGGCCTCCGCCGGTCTGCGGGTAGCGGTGACGGGCGGGGGTCGGGCGGAGGTCCACGCGCTCGGCTGAGGCGGGCGGCGGGTCGCGCCCCGGACGGTCTTGACCCGAACACCTGAACTCTGTTTCACTACTCCGTTTGCAGCCTTGCGCTGCGCTGGAGGGGAGTATCCCGCCACGCGGTCGTCGTCATCACAGCCCGTCGGATGCGGGCTCGGCGCCGCGGACCACCTGGGCACCTGGTGGTCGGGAGAGACCTCCGGTCATCGACCGGAAGGGTCCCTGTGGACGTCCCCCTGTGGGTCTGGTTCGCCGTGCTCGGCGCCATCCTCGTCATGCTCGCCGTCGACCTCGTCGCGCACCGCAAGGCACACGTCATCGCCGTCCGGGAGGCGGCGGTCTGGTCGGCCGTCTGGGTCGCGCTCGGCGTGGCCTTCGGTGCGGTGGTGTGGCGCGTGTGGGGCTCCGAGGCCGGCCAGCAGTACTTCGCCGGCTACCTCATCGAGAAGTCCCTCGCCGTCGACAACGTCTTCGTCTGGGCGATCATCTTCACGTACTTCGCGGTGCCGCGGGAGTTCCAGCACCGCGTCCTGTTCCTCGGCGTGGTGGGTGCGCTGATCTTCCGCGGTGCCTTCATCGCGGCCGGGTCCGTCCTCATCGCGAGCTTCAGCTGGATCCTCTACCTCTTCGCGGCGTTCCTGCTCTACACCGGCTACCGGATGATCCGGCAGCGCAACGAGCACCTGGACCCGGAGAAGTCCCGCGCGCTGCGGCTCTTCCGCCGCTGGGTGCCGATGACCGACGCGTACCACGGCCAGCGCTTCCTGATCCGCAAGGGCGGTGTCGTCCTCGCCACGCCGCTCCTCGCGGTGCTGGTGCTCGTGGAGGTCACGGACATCGTCTTCGCCGTCGACTCGATCCCCGCGATCTTCGCGGTGACCAGCGAGCCGTTCATCGTCTTCACCGCCAACGCGTTCGCGATCCTCGGCCTGCGGGCGATGTACTTCCTGCTCGCCGACCTGATCCACCGCTTCGTGTACCTGAAGATCGGCCTGGCGCTGGTCCTCATCTGGGTCGGGATCAAGATGATCCTGAAGATCGACGTGTTCTACATCCCGACGACGGTGTCGCTGGCCGTCGTCGCGACGATCATCGGTGTGTCGATCTTCGCGAGCCTCCGGGCCACGCGGGGTCAGGGCCGCAAGGCGATCGAGGCGCCGACGGACCCGCCGTTCCGGATGGCGACGCCGGAGGAGCTCGCGGAGGTCGAGCCGCTGTGGCGGCGCGGTCGTCGGTCCGGGGACGACGACGCCGCGCCGGGTGGGTCCGGGCGGACGTCCGTCCTGACCGGCTGACCGGCCCGCCACGCACGAGGCCCCGCCGACCGTCACGGTCGGCGGGGCCTCGTCGTGTGCGGGGGAGTGCCGCGCAGGGTTCAGCAGGGGGCTCAGTACGTGAACTGCGCGACCATGCTCTTGAGCTCGCTGGACATGCGGGCCAGGGACTCGACGGCCTGACGCGACTCGGTGACACCCTGGGTGGTCAGGTCCGCCGCCCCGGCCACGCCGGCGACGTTCGCCGCGATCTCCCCGGAGCCGGCCGCGGCCTGGGAGACGTTGCGGTTCATCTCCGCGGTCGTGGCGGTCTGCTCCTCCACCGCCGAGGCGATCGTCATCTGGAAGTCGTTGATGCTCGCGATGATGTCGGTGATCTGGCTGATCGCGTGGACCGCGCCGGTGGTGTCCGTCTGGATGGACTCCACCCGGCGGGCGATGTCCTCCGTGGCGCGGGCCGTCTCCTGGGCCAGCTCCTTGACCTCCCCGGCCACCACGGCGAAGCCCTTGCCGGCCTCCCCGGCACGGGCGGCCTCGATGGTCGCGTTCAGGGCCAGGAGGTTCGTCTGCTCGGCGATCGAGGTGATCATCTTGACCACGTTGCCGATCTCCTTGGACGACTCACCGAGGCGGTTGACCGCGTCGGAGGTGGTGGCGGCCGCGGTGACGGCGGTGCGGGCGACCTCGGCGGCGCGGGAGGCGTTGTGCGCGATCTCCTGGATGGAGGCGCCCATCTGCTCGGACCCGGCGGCGACGGTCTGCACGTTGCGCGACACCTGCTCCGCCGCCGCGGACACGACCCCGGCCTGCGCCGCGGTCTCCTCCGCGGTGGAGGCGATCTGCGTCGTCGTCGCCGACATCTCCTCCGTGGCGGAGGCGAGGGTCGACGAGGAGGCGTCGATCGTGCTGATGACGGCACGCATCTGGTCCACCGCGTTGTCCAGGGCGGTGCCCATGCGGCCGACCTCGTCCCGGGACTCGAGGTGCGCGCGCTGGGTGAGGTCACCGTGCTCCAGGGCCTCGGCGACGCGCTGCACGCGCCGCAGGCCGGCGACGATCGACGTCGCGGTGGCGAACCCGAGGACGAGGGCGAGGGTCAGCCCGACGACGAGGACGAGGATGAAGGTGGTCCGGTTCGTCGCGAACTGCTCCTCCGCGGCCACGAGGGCGGTCTCGGCGTCGTGCTCCTCGGCCTCCACGATGCCGGTGAGGTGCTCCGTCATCGTGTCGATGATCTCCTGGGCGTCGCCGTCCCGGACGGCCGTGAACCCGGCGATGTCACCCTCCCGCCCGAGCGGCAGGAGCTGGTCGTCGCGCAGGGCGACGTACCGGTCGAGGGCCGTCAGGAAGTCCTGCATCTCGGTGCGCTTGGCGGCGGAGGTCGCCGTCTCGAGGTACTCGGCCGCGGCCTCGCGGGCCTCCGCCTCGGCGGCCAGGGCGGCCTGCTCGAAGCGGTCGTGGTCGGCCTCGGTGCTGGAGAGCGCGTTGTTGGCCAGGGCCAGGCGCTGCTCGACGGTCGCGCGGCGCGCCTTGGCCGCGTAGTCCAGGCCGAGGAAGTTCTCGTCGTGCATCACGACGGTCTGGGCGTTGGTGGCGGCGAGCGACGAGAGCCCGACGAGCCCGACGGTGACGGCGACGAGTGCCGCGACCGTGAGCGCGGCGAGGATGCGGGTGCGGACGCCGAGGTCACGGAACCACCCGAGCCAGCCTCGGCCGGACGCCGGCGGCACCGGCGTCGGCTCGGCACGGCCCGGTCGGTCGTTGACGGGTCCCGTCGTCACCGGCGGGCGAGACAGCAGTGTGGCGCTCATGCGGAAGCCTCCGTGGCAGGCCGAACGACGATGTCCCCTGATGCGGGGAAGATCGGCGGCGGTCGGACCTGCGTGCGGGAACTCCTCGATCATTCACCCGCACATCACCCGGATGGCCGTAGCCCGCGCCCCACCCGCCCGCCGGGGCGGGTGGGGCGCGTCGCCCGGAGCTCTCGTCCGGAGCGGGTCAGGCGATGCGGAACTGCGCCACCAGGCTCTTGAGCTCGGTGGACATCCGGGCCAGGGAGTCCACGGCCTCGCGGGACTGGGTGACGCCCTGGGTGGTGAGGTCCGCGGCCCCGGCGACGCCGGCGATGTTGGCGGCGATCTCCCCGGAGCCTGCGGCCGCCTGGGTGACGTTGCGGTTCATCTCCGCAGTCGTGGCGGTCTGCTCCTCCACCGCCGAGGCGATGGTGGTCTGGAAGTCGTTGATGCTGGTGATGATCTCGCTGATCTGGCTGATCGCCTGGACCGCGCCGGTGGTGTCGGACTGGATGGACTCCACCCGGCGGGCGATGTCCTCCGTGGCGCGGGCCGTCTCCTGGGCCAGCTCCTTGACCTCCCCGGCCACCACGGCGAAGCCCTTGCCGGCCTCCCCGGCACGGGCGGCCTCGATGGTCGCGTTCAGGGCCAGGAGGTTCGTCTGCTCGGCGATCGAGGTGATCATCTTGACCACGTTGCCGATCTCCTTGGACGACTCACCGAGGCGGTTCACCGCGTCGGAGGTCGTGACCGCCGCCGTGACCGCGGTCCGGGCGACCTCCGCGGCACGGGAGGCGTTGTGCGCGATCTCCTGGATGGACGCGCCCATCTGCTCGGACCCGGCGGCCACGGTCTGCACGTTGCGCGTGACCTGCTCCGCGGCGGCCGAGACCACCCCGGCCTGCGCCGCGGTCTCCTCCGCGGTCGAGGCGATCTGCGTCGTCGTCGCCGACATCTCCTCCGCCGCAGCGGCCAGCGAGCCCGAGGAGGTGTCGATCGTGCCGACCATCTCCCGCAGGCGGTGCACCGCGTTGTCCAAGGCGGTCCCCATCCGGCCCACCTCGTCCTTCGTGGTGACGTCGGCCGACTCGGTGAGGTCACCCCGCTCCAGGGCGTTGGCCACGCGCTGGACCCGGCCGAGACCCGCGACGATCGAGCGGGCCACGAGGACGCCGAGCGCGATCGCCAGGGTCAGCCCGAAGGCGAGCACGGCGATGACCTGCGTGCGGCTGGCGACGAACGTGGCCTCGGCCCCCGCGGCGGACGCCTCGGCGGCGCTGCGCTCCCCCTCGAGGACGGTGGTGAGCGCCTCCATCATCGCTGTGATGCCCTCGGAGCCCTCGTCGCGCGCGTCCCGCCACGCATCCAGGTCGTCGGCGATGCTCGCCGGGATCATCTTCGTGTCGCGCAGCTGCGCGTAGGCGTCGAGGCGCGTCTCGTACTCGTCGAGCGCCGCGGCCTGCTCCGCGGTGACCTCGACCGCCCGGAACTCGGCCAGCGCCTCGCGGGCGGCGGCCTCCGCCTCGAGGGCGCCCTGCTCGTACTTCTGCATCTCCGCGCGGTCGATCGACAGAGCGTGGTTCGTCACGTTGAGCCGCATCTCGATGGTCGCGCGGCGCATCTTCGCGGCCCGGTCCACCCCGAGCAGGTTGTCCTCGTAGAGGCTGTGCGCGGCGTCGTTGGTCCGGGACAGGGCGGTGATCCCGAGGACTCCGACGGCACCCCCGACCAGCGCGGCCACGAGCACCGCGGTGAGGATCTTGAGATTGACTCCGCGGTCCGTGAACCACGCGAATGCCGTCGAGCGGCGAGCCGGCATGTCGGCCATGTCCTGTCCCTCGTTCGTGGAGGCACACCGTGTGCCTGGCGATCCATCGCCCGGTCGCGGACGCGGCTGAGGAAGCGCGGCGATCTAGGCAGAGCCGTTCAGGTGATGAAGTTCGGGTGAAAGCACGGGTGCGGCCCGGTCGTCCTGGGACGAAGGGCCCAGGAGGGTCCGCCGACGTACCGTGGTGGCGGTCGGCACTGTCGGTCGGTGCGGTCGGTGCGGTCGGTGCGGTCGGTCGGCACGGTCGGTCGGGGCTGTCGGTACGGGTGCGGGTGCGTGAGGAGCGGCGCGATGGAGGTCTCCGACGTCCTGGTGGACGCGTTCGGGCGGGTGCGCGAGGTGGTCCACGGGGTCCTCCTGGACGCCGACGACCGCCTGCTCGCCGGGCGTCCCGAGGGCTCGGGCAACTCGGTCGCCTGGCTCGTGTGGCACCTCACGCGGGTCCAGGACGACCACGTGGCCGACGCGTTCGGCACGGAGCAGGTCTGGGTGGCCGGCGGGTGGGCGCGGGCCTTCGGGCTCGCCCTGCCGGAGGGCGACACCGGGTACGGGCACGGGCCCGAGGAGGTCGCCGCCGTCGTCGCCCCGGGCGCGCTGCTGCTCGGCTACCACGACGCGGTCCACGCCGCGACGGTCGCGCAGCTGCAGGGGCTGCGTCCCGGCGACCTGGACAGCGTGGTCGACACCCGATGGGACCCCGCGGTGACCCTCGGCGTCCGCCTCGTCAGCGTCGTCGCGGACGACCTCCAGCACGCAGGGCAGGCTTCCTACGTCCGCGGCCTGCTGGAGGACGGGTACGACGGCCCGGAGTGAGGGGCGCCGTCGGCGTGGCGGGGTGCGCACGCCCTGAGACGCGCCGCGCTCGAGGGCCGACCGCGCTCCCTTGGTGGACCCGGAAGCCACCGCCGCGGCGCGCGGGGGAATACCGGCGGGGGCTGGCGGCTTGACCCTGTCAGATGGTTGAATGTTGAACTAGCGACGGACGGACAGGAGCGCCCTCATGCAGTTCGGAGTCTTCTCGGTCGGCGACATCACGCGCGACCCCACCACCGGCCGGATCCCGACCGAGCACGAGCGCCTCCAGGCGATGGTGGCCATCGCCAAGAAGGCGGAGGAGGTGGGGCTCGACGTCTTCGCGTCCGGCCAGCACCACAACCCGCCCTTCGTGACGTCGGCGCCGACGACGCTTCTGGCGTACGTCGCCGCGCAGACCGAGCGGATCGTCCTGTCGACCGCCACCACGCTCATCACGACGACCGACCCGGTGCGCATCGCGGAGGACTACGCGACGCTCCAGCACCTCTCCGGCGGTCGCGTCGACCTCATGATGGGCCGGGGCAACACCGGGCCCGTGTACCCCTGGTTCGGCCAGGACATCCGCAACGGTGTCCCGCTCGCCATCGAGAACTACGCGCTGCTGCACCGGCTGTGGCGCGAGGACTCCGTGAGCTGGGAGGGCCGGTTCCGCACGCCCCTGCAGTCCTTCACCTCGACGCCGCGGCCGCTGGACGGCGTGCCCCCGTTCGTCTGGCACGGCTCCATCCGCACGCCGGAGATCGCCGAGCAGGCGGCCTACTACGGGGACGGGTTCTTCCACAACAACATCTTCTGGCCCATCCACCACACCCGGCAGATGGTCCGGCTGTACCGCCAGCGCTTCGAGCACTACGGCCACGGCCGCGCGGACCAGGCGATCGTCGGCCTCGGCGGACAGGTCTTCATGCACCGCAGCTCGCAGGAGGCCGTGAAGCAGTTCCGGCCCTACTTCGACGTCGCACCGGTCTACGGGCACGGACCGTCGCTGGAGGAGTTCACGGAGATGACGCCGCTCACGGTGGGCAGCCCGCAGCAGGTCATCGACCGGTACGCCGCGATGCGCCACGAGGTCGGGGACTACCAGCGCCAGCTCTTCCTCATCGACCACGCGGGCCTTCCGCTGGAGACGGTGCTGGAGCAGATCGAGATCCTCGGCACCGAGGTCGTGCCGGTCCTGCGCCGGGAGATGGCGATCGGCCGCCCGGCCGACGTCCCCGACGCCCCGACCCACGGCTCGCTCGTGCAGAAGGCGGGCGGACCCCGTGACGTGACCGTGTACGCGGTCGACGGCGTCACGGGCCGGCGGGCGGAGGCGGTCGCGTGAGCACCCGGACCCTCGCCGTCGTCTCCGGCGGGCTGCGCCAGCCGTCGACGACGCGCCTCCTCGCGGACCGGCTCACCGAGGCGACGGTGCGCGCGCTCGGCGAGCAGGGGATCACCACGACCGTCGAGGTCGTCGAGCTGCGCGAGCACGCCCACGACCTCACCAACATGCTGCTCACCGGCTTCGCCGTGCCGCGCCTGCAGGAGGTGCTGGACGCCGTCGTCGGGGCGGACGGGCTCATCGCCGTCAGCCCGATCTTCAGCGGCTCGTACAACGGGCTGTTCAAGACGTTCTTCGACGTCCTGGAGGCCGGGTCCCTGGCCGGGATGCCGACGCTGCTCGGCGCGACCGCCGGCACGGCGCGGCACTCGCTGGCGCTGGACCACGCGCTGCGTCCGCTCTTCGTGTACCAGCGGGCCGTCGTCGTCCCCACGGGGGTGTTCGGCGCGACGGAGGACTTCGGTGCGTCGTCGTCCACGGCCACGGGGCGGGCCGACGACACCCCCGCCATCGCCGTCCGCGTCGACCGGGCGGCCCGGGAGCTCGCGCCGCTCGTCGCGGCACGCACCGCCCGAGCGGGTCGGGACGCGTTCACCGACCCGACGCCCTTCGAGCGCCTGCTCGCCGGGGGTGCCTGACCTGCGAGGGTCTGCTCGGTGGGGTGCCTGACCTGCGAGGGTCTGCTCGGTGGGGGTGCCTGACGGGCGCTCCTCCGGCCGCATCGGCCCTTGGTCCCTGGACCTCGTCCGGACGCCGGGGGAGCGTGGGGGCGGTGATCACGGTCGCGACGAGGCGGGCGTGGCCCTCACGGTCAGGGGCGTGGACATGGGACGGCGGAGATGAGGCGGCTCGTCATCGGGCTCGGCTGCGGGTCGTGCGGGGACGACGGCGTCGGGCCGGTGGTCGCGGGGGCGGTGCGGGAGCTGCGGCTTCCCGACGTCCACGTCGTGGCGGTGGAGGACCCGGCCGAGCTCGTGCCCCTGTGGGGAGGGGCGGAGCTCGTCGTCGTGGTGGACGCCATCGCGGCCGGAGGGCCTCCGGGCTCGCTGACGGTGGTCGACCTCACGGCGCGTCTCGAGGGCGCCGCGGTCGCGGGCGTCGACGACGGGTGGATGCGGGGCGGGGTCGGTCGCTACGCCTTCGGGCTCGCAGCGGCCGTCCAGCTCGGGAGGGCGCTGCACCGGCTCCCCGAGCGCCTCGTGCTGGTGGGCGTCGAGGGCAGCGTGTTCGCGGCCGGTGCGCCGCTGAGCCCTGTCGTCGCCGATGCGGTCCGGCCGGCCTCGCGCGCCGTCGCCGAGCTCGTCGCCCTCGAGCCCGCCAGTGCTGGCAGTGCGCTCGGGTCCGCGTACGCCGATCGCTGGTAGGGCCGGCCGGGTGCCGTGCGGATGCCCGCTGCGCCGTGCTGTGGTTCCGTTCGGGGACGTGAGCGGCGGCGGAGGTGCACGGTGGGACGAGCGGAGGGGACGGCGCCCGACGGGCCTCGCCCCCTCCGGATCGCCGGGCCGGTGCGGCCGACCGTCAAGGACGTCGCCGCCCTCGCGGGGGTGTCGCGCTCGGCGGCGTCCCGGGCCCTGAGCGGCAGCGGGTACGTCGGCCAGGAGTCACGGCGGCGCGTCCTCGACGCCGCGGCCGAGCTCGGGTACGTGCCGCACCTGACCGCGCGTCACCTCAAGGACAGGGTCAGCAGGTGCGTCGGTGTGCTGACCCTCGACCTGCGCCGGGCCGAGGACGCGGCCGTGGTCGCGGGCGTGTCCGCCGCAGCGCGGGAGGCCGGACTCGCCACGATGGTCGCGGACCTGGGCGGGCACCCGCTGGACGCCCTGGAGGCGCTGCGGGACTTCGTCGCGTTCGGGATCGCGGGCGCGGTGCTCTGCCCCGTGTCGGGGGAGCCCGCCGCGTACCTGTCCCGGTACGGCGTCCCCGTCGTCGAGGTGGGGCACCGGTTCGCGGGGGGCACGTGCGACGCCGTCGTCGTCGGCTCGGACGGGGCCGGGCGCGGTCTGGGGGTGACCGCGGACGAGGCGGGCGACATGGGCAGGGACGCGGTCGGGCTGCTGCTGCGCCGTTTCGAGGACCCCGCACGCGGGGTCGAGGTCGTGCGCCGCGGGCTGGGTGGGCCGGCGGCCTGACGGGGTGTCGGCCGTTTCCCCGGTCGAGCGGCGCGGCGCGTCGCTGTGGACGGGGGCGGGTGCAGCCGCCTGAGCACCGCGCGTGGACGTTCTGTAGCGGGGCGCGGGTGCTCTGGCCGCGCGGGCGCGCAGCCTGTGGATCGGCGGCTGCCGTGTCGGTGGCCGGGTCTACGCTCGAACACATGTTCGACACGAACGGTGGGTCGAGGCGCAGGACCGACCTCGGTGGAGTGCCCGAGTGGGCCTTCTCGGGTGCGGCACGCCTCGACGCCGCCGTCGAGCGCCGTGCCGACCCCGAGGTCGGCGGTCTCGGACGCAGGCTCGCCGTCCTGCCCGGAGGCCCCGGTCTCGCGGTGACGATCGCAGAGCTCGTGGGCGGTGGGACTCCAGGAGCGGCCGCGGGTGAGGCGGCCGCTTCCCAGGACGGCTGCGAGAGCGCCGCACCGGAGGAACTCGACACGGGGTGGGGGTGGCTCGACGACCTCGACGCCGCGTCGGTCGTCGAGGTCGTCGCCGCCTTCGAGCGCACCGCCGCGTGGGCCCGCGCGGGGGCTGCCCGGGCGGCGGCGGCCCTGTCCGACCGTCCCGAGACCCGACCGCAGTGGCCGGCCGCTGCGGGAGTGGTCACGGAGCAGTGCACCGCCTCGACGGACCTCTCGTTGCGCCTCGGCGTGACCCGCCACTCGGCGCGGGCGCTGGTCGACGTCGGGCGGACGTTGCGCGGTCCGATGCGGCAGACCGGCGCTGCGCTCGAGGTCGGCGACGTCGACTGGGACAAGGCCCGGACCCTGGTGGAGGTGCTGCGGGACGTGCCCCTGGCCGTGTCGCTGGAGGTCGAGGCGGCGGTGCTCCCGTCGGCGTCCGCCCTGACGCGGCCACAGGTGGCCCGGGCGGCGCAGCGTGCGCTGCAGCGCGTCGACCACCGCGACGCCGCTGAGCGGCATGCCCGGGCGCGCGCGGGTCGGCACGTGGGTCGCCCGCGGATCCTCCCGGACGGGATGGCTGCGGTGACTGCCGTCCTGCCGGCGGAGGCGGCCGTGCGCCTGGACGCGTGCCTGCAGGCCGCGGCGGTGTCCGCGCGGAGGGGAGGGGACGGTCGGACGACCGACCAGCTCCGGGCGGACGCGCTGGATGCCCTGGCCCGCTCGGCGTGGGCGGCGGGCTGGATCGGCTCGGCCCCCGGTGCGCCCCGCGGGGGATCGCCGTCCCCGGAGGTGGTGTCCTCCGTGGAGGCGGGGGCGTCCTCCGGGGATCCGCACGAGGCGGTTTCCGGGGAGTGGTCCCCGACGGCGAACAGGACGCCCGTGCCCGCGATGCGTCTCGCCCAGGACGCCGGACGAGGAACGCTCGTCTCGGTGACGGTCGGGCTCGGGACGCTCCTCGGCCTGGACGACCGGCCCGGTGAGCTCGCCGGCTACGGCCCGATCGGTGCGGACGTCGCGAGGCTCCTGGCGACGGAGGGCACCTGGCGGCGGCTCCTCGTGGACGAGGTGTCCGGGACGCTGCTCGACGTCGACCGGCGGCGCTACCGCCCACCCGCCGGGATCGTCGACCACGTGCGCCGGCGGAACAGGACCTGCGTGTTCCCGACGTGCTCCGTGCCGGCTGCCTCGTGCCAGGTCGACCACACCGTGCCCTTCCCGCACGGACCGACGGCAGCGGACAACCTCGGGCCGCTGTGCACCACCCACCATCAGCTGAAGACGCATGCCGGGTTCCGCCTGGAGCAGCCATCGCCGGGCTCCTTCGTGGTGCGCACCCCCACGGGGCACGTCTACGTCCAGCCGCCCGACGAGCAGCCGGGTATTCCCACTACGGACGTCGACGGCGTAGAGAGCGAACCGCCGTTCTAACTGACTGGCTGTCCCTGTCCCTGTCCCTGTCCCTGTCCCTGTCGAGCGGGCGTACAGCTCGACGGCCCGCGTGGTCGCCATCAAGGGGTCCTCGATGGCCCCGTGTCCCTTCGGATCACTCCCGGCGACGGTCGCGGTCGGGCGCCTCTAGGGTCGTGTCTGCTCGGCGCCGCGGTGAAGGACGGTCCGACCGAGCGCCATGTCAATCTCGAGTGGCTTCCCGGGTGGCGTGGCGAAGGGTCCGCTGGTGGCCGCGCTCGCCGGACCTCTCGGTGCGCAGGCCGGGGGCATCGCGTCGCGGGGCGTCGCGCCCGTCGGACGGCCGTCGGTGATCCGGTCGCGGCGTCGCCGATGAGGAACGGAGGACTGATGCGGGCGCTCGTGCTCGGGGGGACGGGAGCCATCGGGGGCGCGGCGGCACTGCGCCTGGCGCAGCGAGGCTGGGACGTGGAGGTCACCGGGCGCGACGCGAGTCGGCTTCCGCCGGAGCTGACCGCGGCGGGCGTCCGCTTCCATCGGGTGGACCGGGGCGACACCGAAGGGATAGGGCGCCTCGCAGACGGTGGCCCCGACCTGCTCCTGGACGTGCTCGCCTACACCGCCTCCGACGTCCGGTCCCTGGTCCCGGTCATGCGCGACGCCGGGTCCGTGGTGGTCATCTCGTCCCGCGCGGTCTACACGGACGCGCACGGCAACCACGTCAACAGTGACGAGCCGCCACGCTTCGCCGGGCCGATCCGGGAGGACCACCCGACCGTGCCGCCGGCCACCGGCGACGTCGACCCCTTCTCGCGCGAGGGGTACGCGCCGTCGAAGGCAGCCGTCGAGCGGGCGGTGCTGGACAGCGGGCTGCCGGTCACGGTGATCCGCCCGTCCAAGGTGCACGGCCGCTGGGCCCGGAATCCCCGGACCCGAGCGTTCGTGGCACCCATGCTCCGGAGGGAGCCGACCCTCCGCCTGGCCGACCGGGGCATGTCCGTCGACCACCTGACCGCAGCCTCGAACACCGCGGCCCTCATCGAGGTGGTCGCCGGGCGGCCCGGCGCGCGGATCCTCAACAGCGCGGACCCGGACACCCCCACCGCCGCCGACATCCCGACGGCGATCGCCCTGGAGCTGTCCTGGGACGGCGAGCTCGAGCTGCTCGAGCCGCACGTCACAGCTGGTGACCACCCGTGGCTCACGAGGTACCCGATCGTCCTCGACATCTCCGCCGCCACCAGTCTCGGGTACCAGCCGGTCGGCCTCGGCGTGGACCTCCTTCGTGAGGAGGTCCGCTGGCTCGTCGGCGGCTCGGCCGCGGACCGGGCCCAGCAGCGCGGACCAGGCTCACCCGCCCAGGCCGACCATCCCGGGCGGCTGACCCGCCCCGGCCGACCATCCCGGGCGGCTGACCCGCCCAGGCCGACCACCCCGGGGCGGCTGACCCGCCCAGGCCGACCATCTCGGGGCGGCCAGGGCGGCAGGCCCCGTGCGTCCGCTCCAGGTGGACCCCCGAGCCGATGGGATCGGCGGCCCGCTGCTCCAGCTGCACCCCCGGGCCGGTGCGCTCTGCCGACCCGGGGGCAGCGGTCAGCGGTCCTGTGATCCGCCGTTCCCCACACCCGGCGCCGCCTCGAGGTGCACGGCCTTGAGCACGGTCATGGCGGTCAGCAGGTCCGGCCCGTAGCCGGCACCGGCGCCGCTGTCGCGTCGCGGGTCGGCCGACCCGCCCGGCGCCCCGCCGAACACGGCGTTGACCTTGACGGTGCCCACCTCGAGCTCGTCCGCGGCCCGCAGGGCCCGCCCCATGTCGGGCGTCAGCACCGTCGCCGCGAGTCCGTAGCGGCCCGACCCCGCCAGCGCGAGGCCCTCGTCGAACGAGGCGACCCGGCGCACGGCGGCCACCGGGCCGAAGGTCTCCTCGGTCATCAGCTCCACGTCGTCGGGGCAGCCGTCCAGCACCGTCGGCGGGTACCAGGACCCCTCCCGCCCCAGGGGCTCGCCGCCGGCCAGGCACCGCGCTCCCGCGGCCACGGCCTCCCGCACGTGCCGGTCCACCACGGCGAGCTGCGCGCCGTCGACCATCGGGCCGAGGTCGCTCCCGGCGTCCGAGGGGTCCGCCACCCGCATCCCCTCCGCGATGCGCACGAGCTCCGCCACGACGTCGTCGGCGACCTCCTCGTGGACGTAGACCCGCTCCACCGAGGTGCACAGCTGGCCGGCGTTCGTGAACGCGCCGGTCGCGATCTGCCCGGCGGCCCAGCGCGGGTCCACCCCCGCGTCGACGAGGATCGGGTCCTTGCCCCCGTTCTCCAGGAGCACCCGGCCGCCGCGCGCGCCGACGGCGGTGGCGATCCGCCGCCCGGTCGCCGAGGACCCGACCTGCGCCACCAGCGCCACGCGCTCGTCGGCGACCAGGGCGGCACCCGTCTCCCCGTCACCGTTCACGACGTTGAGGACGCCCGGGGGGAGCACCTCGGCGATGAGGCGTGCCATCCGCCAGCCCGGGACGGCGCTGCGCTCGGACGGCTTGTGCACCACGGTGTTCCCCGTCACCAGCGCCGCCGCGAGCAGGCCCGCCGCGGCCGGGAACGGGTCATTCCACGGCGTGACGACGGCGACGACGCCGTGCGGCTCCCGACGCACCACGTCCACGGCGGACGACGCCCCGGCCAGCGTCCGGCCGGTCGCGCCGAGCCCGGTGGTGGCGGCCTCCTCCAGGATCGAGGCCGCGACCTGTGCCGACTCGACCGACTGGACCAGCAGGCGGCCGGTGCAGGCGGTGAGGCTCGCACCCAGCTCCGGCGCGGCGGCCGCGACCGCTGCGGCGGCCGCCCGGAG
>NZ_AXCW01000077.1 GCF_000603945.1 Actinotalea ferrariae CF5-4
CGGGCTGGACGCCGCCGCGAACCGCGCCGCGGCGGTGGCAGCGGTCGACGCCGCGGCGGCCGACGGCGCCGCGCTGGCCGTGCTGCCCGAGTACGCCGCCGTGTTCGACCCGCGCGGCGTGTCCCCTGACCTCGCCGAGCCCCTGGACGGCCCCTTCGTGACGGCGCTGTGCGAGGCGTCGGGACGGACGGGGGTCACGGTCGTCGCCGGGACCTGCGTGCCCGGGGTCCGGTCGGACCGGGCGCAGAACGCCGTCGTCGTCGTGGCGGGTGGGCGCGTGGTGGGGGACTACCGGAAGGTGCACCTGTACGACGCCTTCGGTCACCGCGAGTCCGACCGCCTCGAGGCGGGCGCTCCGGACGCCGAGCCGGTGGTCGTGGACGTGGGCGGGCTGCACGTGGGCGTGATGACGTGCTACGACGTGCGCTTCCCCGAGGCCGCCCGGCGTCTGGTGGACGCCGGCGCCGACGTCCTGGTCGTCCCCGCCGCCTGGGCCTGGGGCGAGCACAAGGCGGACCACTGGCTCACGCTGCTGCGGGCGCGAGCCATCGAGAACACCGCCTACGTCGTCGCGGCGGCGCAGCAGGGCCACGGCGTGACGGGTTCCAGCCTGGTGGTCGACGCGCTCGGCGTCGTGCTGGCGGAGGCGGGCGCGCCGGAGCAGGCGTCGGCGCCCGGCGGGCAGCTCCTGGGCGGGGGCTTCGTCGACGCCGGCCCCTCGGCCGCGGCACCGCCCGTCGTGCCGGTCGCCGTCGCCGACCTGCACGCCGAGCACCTCGCGGCGGTCCGGGAGCGGAACCCGTCGCTGGTGAACCGCAGGTACCGGGTCGTCCCGGCCTGAGCCGGACACCGGCCTTGACACCTCCCATGACCCGCGTAAGGTCAGCCCCGACAAGCCCCCGGGGAGCGCGGACGCGCTGAGAGTGTGGTCGGACCGAGAGGTCGAGCCACTGACCCGTGGAACCTGATCCGGTTCATGCCGGCGTAGGGAGCTGGGCGAGGCACTGCTACGGCTGTGCCGTGCTGTCCGGGGGTCCGTGCACCCTCAGGAGGCATCCCGTGACCACCCTGTCCTGCAGCACCGCCGCGGGCGGCGCACCCCGCCCGGCACCGGAGCCGTCGGCGCCCGACCACGTCCGGATGGGCGTCGGCGCGCGGCTGACGCTGCACCCCGCCACGGACGACTTCGTGCCCGTGATCCTCTCCGCGCTCTCCGCCGCCCGGGCCACGGCGCCGGGCGTCACCGTCCGGACCGACGACGTGTCGACCCTGCTGCGCGGCAGCGAGCAGGACGTCGCGACGTTCGTCGCGGCCGGTCTCGAGCACGCCGCCCGCATCACCTCCACCGGCCACGTCGTCGCGACGCTGGCCCTGTCGCGCGGGTGCCCGGGAGAGGTCGGCTGCGACCTCCCGGCGGGCGAGCTCGTCGAGGTCGTCCCCGTGCACCTGGCCCCGGCGGGGCTGCACGCCTCGGCGCACTGGGCGCTCTACCCGCTGGGCACCGCGGACGCGATGGGACCGATCCTCGCCGCGATCGACACCGCGCAGCGCCGCGGCACCTACGGCGGCGCCGAGAACTTCGCGACGCGCCTCGACGGCGACCTGGCGGACGTGCTGGCCACCGTCGTCGACACGTGGACGGGTGTCGGGCGCGAGGTCGCGCACGTCGCCGCCCACGCCACGGTGAGCGTCGGCAGCCCGAGCCGCCGGGGCGACCGGTGAGCGGCGGGTCCGGCGCGACGGCCGGCACGACGACCGCTACGACCTCCCGCGCCCGCTCGCAGGGAGAGCGTGCACGGGGCCCCTGGGCGCTGCGGGACCTCCTGGTCGTCGCGGTCCTGGGCGCCGTCTTCGGCTTCCTGTACTGGGCGCTCGTCCAGGCGTGGGGCGGCCTCCAGGTCCTCATGGGCCCGTTCGGCGACCTGGCGCAGAACGCCCTCATGGGCGGCTGGATCGTGGTGGCGCCGCTGGCGATCTTCATCGTCCGTCGCCCCGGCGCCGGCATCGTGGCGGAGATCGCGGCCGCGTTCGTCGAGTTCGCCTTCCTCGGTTCGCCCGTGGGTCCCACCCTCCTCATCGCGGGGCTGGTCCAGGGTGGCGGCGCCGAGCTCGCGTTCGCGGTGACCCGGTACCGCCGCTACGGGTGGCCGACGTTCCTCGCCTCGGGCGTGACGGGGGTCGCGGCGAACTTCGTGTACGCCGCCACGATGTTCTCCTGGTGGACGCAGGACCTGCTCGCCCTGCGGATCGGGCTCCAGCTCGCGAGCGGGCTGCTCCTGTGCGGCGTGCTGGGCAAGCTCCTCGCCGACGCGCTGCTGCGCACGGGGGTCCTGGACGGCTTCGCGCCCGGACGGGACGCGGCCCGGCTCGAGGCGGCGGCCCGGGCCGCCGCCGACGACGACGCACCCGCCTGCGAGGACGTCCGGTCCGGTGCGTGACGGCAGCGCGCACGGGCCGGCCGTCCGCCTGCGGGGGCTGACCGTCCACGTCCAGCGCCGGGCGGCAGCGGTGCTGGACGGCGTGGACCTCGAGGTGGCCGACGGCGAGCAGCTGCTCGTCGTCGGCCCCTCGGGGTGCGGCAAGTCCACCCTCCTCGACGTCCTGTCCGGCGTCGTGCCGCAGGGGCTGCCGGCGGAGGTCACGGGAGACGTCCTCGTCGCGGGCCACGACCCGCGGGAAGTGCCGGTCGCCCGGCTCGCGCTGAGGGTCGGCCGCCTCGGGCAGGACCCGGCCGCCAACGCCTGCCTGCCCGGCGTGCTCGACGAGGTCGCGCTCACCCTGGAGAACCGGGGCGTGCCGCGGGCGCAGATCGGGGCCCGCGTGGACGCGGCCCTGCGCCAGGTCGACGCCCTGCACCTGAGCGACCGCCGGACGAGCGCTCTGAGCGGCGGCGAGCAGCAGCGGGTCGCGCTCGCCGCGGTCCTGGCGGCCGAGCCGTCGGTGCTGCTCCTGGACGAGCCGACGTCGATGCTGGACCCGGTCGCCGCGGACCGGGTCCAGCAGGTCCTCGCCGCCCGGGCCACCGGGGAGCCGGGGACGACGACGGTCCTCGTCGAGCAGCGCACCGCCGGCGCCCGGTGGCTCCCCGGGCGGACCGCCGTGCTGTCGCCCACGGGCGTCCTCGCCGGTGACGGGCCCACCGCCGCCGTCCTGCCGGCGGACCACCCGCTGCCGGTCCGGGCGCCGGGGGAGCCGGGCGACGTCGTCGTGCGCCTCACCGACGCGGCGTTCCGTCAGGGCGACCGTGAGGTGGTGGCGGTGCCGCACCTGGAGCTGCGGGATGGCCAGGTCACCGTCCTCGTGGGGTGCAACGGCAGCGGCAAGTCCTCGCTGCTGCTGGGGATCGCCGGTCTGCTCGGGGGGCGAGGGCGTCGCGCGGCGCCCGCGGTGGCGCTGGTCGTGCAGCGCCCCGAGCACCAGCTCCTGGCGCGCTCGGCGGCGGCGGAGGTGGCCGTCGGGCTGGGGCGGGGCACGCGCGACGCGCAGGACGTCGTCATGGCGGCGCTCGGTGCCGTGGGGCTGGCGCACCTCGCGGCCGCCGACCCCTACCGGATGTCCGGCGGCGAGCAGCGGCGCCTCGCGCTCGCGGCGACAGCGGTGCTGGGACGGCGGGTCCTGCTCCTCGACGAGCCGACCGCCGGCCTGGACCCGCACCGCACCGCCGAGGTGGCGGGGCTGGTCGCCGAGGCGGCCGCCGGGGGACGGGCCGTCGCCCTCGCGACGCACGACCTGCGGCTGGCCCGGTCGCTCGCCGACCAGGTCGTGGTGCTGGCCGGGGGAGTCGTGGTCGCCCAGGGCGGACCGTCGCTGCTCGACGACACGGCGCTCCTCGTCGCGGCAGGCCTGGACACGGGCGTGGCGGCGGGATGGGCGGCATGACGGGGGAGGCGCTGCTGGCGCGCCGCGACCCGGCCGTCCTGCTCGCCGCCACCCTGGTCGTCCCGCTCGTGCTGCTGCGGGTGCGCGAGCCCGGCCCGGTCGTCCTGCTGTGGGTCGCCGCGATGGTCGCGGCGCGAGCACTCGCCCGGGTGCCGTGGCGGCGCCTGGCGCTGGGTCAGCTGCCGTTCGTGGCGTTCGGGACCAGCCTCGTGGCCGTCAACGCGGTGACCCGCGGCAGCGACCCGCTGGCGCAGGTGGTGGCGGTGCTGGGACCGCTGGAGATCACCGACGTCGGGTTGCGGACGGGGGTGGCGCTCGCGGCCCGCACGCTCGTCGTCGGGGTGTGCGCGCTGGCGTTCCTCCAAGTCGTGGACCCGGGCCGCCTGCTGGGCTCGCTGCACCAGGTGGCCCGGGTGCCCATCCGGTTCACCGTCGCCCTCACGGCGGCGCACCGGGTCCTGGAGGACCTGCCGGCCGAGTGGGCGACGGTGCGCCGGGCGCACGCCCTGCGGGCACCCGTGGCCGACCCGGGGCGCGTCGTGGAGGCGCCCGTCCCTGCGCAGGCCCCCCGCCTGCCCGCCTCGCCCACGGCGCTGCGGCGCGCCGCGTTCGCGCTGCTGGCGACGGGCATCCGGCGCTCGGAGCGGATGGCCGTCGCCCTGGAGACGCGCGCCCTCGGGGCGCTCGGTCGGGACGAGCGCACCGTGTGGCGACCGGCGCGGGCGGACGGGAGGGACGCCGTCGTCGTGGTCGTGGTGGTCGCGGTGTGCGCGGCGGTGGCGCACGCCGCACGGTGAGGTGGGGCAGGTCAGCCGGCGTGCGCCGCTGTGCTCAGCCCGCCGGGTGCACCGCTGTGCTCAGCCCGCCGCGTGCACCGCGATGCTGACCGCCACGTAGTGGCACCCGTAGCCCACCACGGTGAGCACGTGGAAGATCTCGTGGAAGCCGAACCATCGCGGGCTGGGGTTGGGGCGCTTGGTGCCGTAGACGACGGCGCCCACGGTGTAGGCGAGTCCGCCGGCGCCGATGAGCCACGCGATCACGGCCCCGCCCGACGCCGCGAACTCCGGCAGGAACCACACGGCCACCCAGCCGTGCGCGACGTAGACCGGGACGTAGAACCAGCGCGGCGCATGGAGCCAGAAGACCCGCGCGAGCAGGCCCGCCACGGCCCCGATCCACACGACCAGCAGGAGGTTGCGGTCGAGCGGTGACGGCAGGAGCAGCCAGGTCAGCGGCGTGTAGGTCCCGGCGATGATGAGGAAGATGTTCGTGTGGTCCAGCCGCCGCAGCACCGCGCCGGTGCGCGGGGACCACGTGCCGCGGTGGTAGACCGCGGACGTGCCGAAGAGCAGCACGGCGCTGATGCCGAAGACCGCCGACGTGACCTTGCCGCCCGCCGTCGGCGCCATGACGACGAGGGCGACCGACGCGGCGACGACCAGCGGGGTGGCCCCCGCGTGGACCCAGCCACGCAGGCGCGGCTTCAGGCCCTCGTGGTGCGTGGGTCGCGGTGCGTCGCCCGCGGAGGGCCCGTGCGCCGCGGAGGCGTCGACCTCGCTCGCGCCGCCAGCGGTGCTGCCCGTGGGCGTGCCCATCCCGATCCTCCGGTGGTCCGATCCGTGGTCGCGCGGCAGGTGTGCCGTCCGCTCGTCGACGGTCGTCTCCCGCCTCGAACGGCAGGCTGCCGCGACCGCCGCCGAGAGTAACCTACGCCTGCGTAGGTTACCGCGCCGACCGTTCCGCCGGGGCCGGCGAGCGCTACCGTGTGCTCGACCCGGACCACGCTCGGAGGACCCCTGCATGCGTCTGCCCCATCTCGTCTACGGGCTCTACGAGCGTCGGCTCGCGGCGTCGCTGCCCCGGGACGTCGTCCCGCGCCACATCGGCGTGATCCTGGACGGCAACCGGCGCTGGGCCCGCAGCGTCGGGGAGTCGGCCTCGCACGGCCACCGCCGCGGTGCGGACAAGATCGTGGACCTGCTCGAGTGGTCCGAGGAGGCGGGCGTCCAGGTCGTGACCCTCTGGATGCTCTCGACGGACAACCTCTCCCGCGCCTCCGACGAGCTGAGCCAGCTGCTCGGGATCATCCAGGACGCCGTCGCGGACCTAGCCGCACGGGGCCGGTGGCGGCTGCAGGTCGTGGGTGCGCTCGACCTGCTGCCGCCGGACGCCGCTGCGACGCTCTGCGACGCCCAGCGCCTCACGGCCGACGTCCAGGGACTGCACGTCAACATCGCCGTCGGGTACGGCGGCCGCCGTGAGATCGCCGACGCCGTCCGCGCCATGCTGCGCGCCCACGCCGAGAACGGCACGGCGCTGGAGGACCTGGCCGAGAGCTTCGACGTCGAGCACATCGCGGAGCACCTGTACACGAAGGGCCAGCCCGACCCCGACCTGGTCATCCGGACGTCCGGCGAGCAGCGGCTCGGCGGCTTCCTGCTCTGGCAGAGCGTGCACACCGAGTTCTACTTCTGCGAGGCGTACTGGCCGGACTTCCGGCGGGTCGACTTCCTGCGGGCGCTGCGCAGCTACGCCCAGCGCGAGCGGCGCCTCGGGCGCTGACCCGAGGGGGCCGTCCGGGTGACGGCCGTGCGGCCGCACGGTGAACACCCGCACCCGGGCGTGTCGGACGGCGTGTCACGACGGGCGCCACGCCGACGGCGGGGTTACGTTCCGGCGTATCAGGACGACACCCGTCGTTCTCGGGAGGCCCCATGGAGCACAGGCTCCGGGAGGGGGGCCGGACCCGGCCCCCGTGGCCGACCGACCCCCACCCAGCCGTCGACCGCCGGACATCCGGCGCGAGGTGGTGCGAGCGGCGCTAGTGCGCCGGAGGGAGCCTGCCGTGGCCACGTCAACCCGTACGACCGCGACGACCGTCGAGGACCGGGACCCGCAGGTGCGGCGCACGTTCGTGCTCGACACGTCCGTCCTCCTCTCCGACCCGCGCGCGATGCTGCGGTTCGCGGAGCACGCCGTCGTCCTCCCCGTGGTGGTCATCACCGAGCTCGAGGCGAAGCGGCACCACGCCGAGCTGGGCTACTTCGCACGCAGCGCGCTGCGCCTCCTCGACGACCTGAGGATCCAGCACGGCCGGCTCGACGAGGCGGTGCCAGTCGGCGACCAGGGCGGCACGCTGCGCGTCGAGCTGAACCACGTCGACCCGCAGGTGCTCCCGGCCGGCTTCCGGCTCGGCGACAACGACACGCGGATCCTCGCGGTCGCCCGCAACCTCGCGGACGAGGGCGCCGACGTCACCCTCGTGTCCAAGGACCTCCCGCTGCGTGTCAAGGCCTCGGCGGTGGGGCTCACGGCGGAGGAGTACCGCGCCGAGCTCGCGGTCGACTCCGGCTGGACCGGCGTGACCCACCTGCAGCTGGCGGACGCGCAGATGGCCGAGCTCTTCACCGCGGAGCAGGTCGACCTGGCGGACGCGGACCTCAGCGGCCAGGAGACCGGCCCGCTGCTGTGCCACACCGGCGTGGTCGTGACCTCGACGCGGGGCTCGGCGCTCGCGCGTGTGACCGCCGACAAGCGCCTCCAGCTCGTGCGCGGCGACCGGGACGTGTTCGGTGTCCACGGGCGCAGCGCCGAGCAGCGCATCGCGATCGACCTCCTCATGGACGAGGAGATCGGCATCGTCTCCCTGGGCGGCCGGGCGGGCACGGGCAAGTCGGCCCTCGCCCTGTGCGCTGGCCTGGAGGCGGTGCTGGAGCGACGCCGGCACCGCAAGGTCATGGTGTTCCGGCCCCTGTACGCCGTCGGCGGCCAGGAGCTCGGGTACCTGCCGGGCAGCGAGGCCGAGAAGATGAACCCCTGGGCGCAGGCGGTCTTCGACACGCTCGGCGCCCTGGTCGCCCCGGAGGTGGTCGAGGAGGTCATGGCCCGCGACCTCCTCGAGGTCCTGCCGCTCACCCACATCCGTGGTCGCTCGCTGCACGACGCGTTCGTCATCGTGGACGAGGCCCAGTCCCTGGAGCGCAACGTGCTGCTCACGGTGCTGTCGCGGATCGGCCAGAACTCGCGGGTCGTGCTCACGCACGACGTCGCCCAGCGCGACAACCTGCGCGTCGGGCGGCACGACGGCGTCGCGGCGGTCATCGAGGCGCTCAAGGGCCACCCGCTGTTCGCCCACGTGACGCTGACGCGCTCCGAGCGCTCCCCGGTGGCGGCGCTGGTGACCGAGATGCTGGAGGGCATCGAGGCCTGACGGCGGCCTCAGCCGGGCACGGCGGCGGCTCGGGCACAACGGGGAACGTCG
Source organism: Actinotalea ferrariae CF5-4 (assembly GCF_000603945.1). Taxonomy (GTDB): domain Bacteria; phylum Actinomycetota; class Actinomycetes; order Actinomycetales; family Cellulomonadaceae; genus Actinotalea; species Actinotalea ferrariae. The sequence goes on from NZ_AXCW01000077.1 coordinate 8,144, forward strand.
GTGGCGTCTACCGCCACCGACGTTCCCCGTTCCCTGTCAGGGCCGGCGCGGGAGCCGGGTCACTCGGGGTGGTCGCGCAGGAGCGCCGCGGGACCGCGGTCGGGGGTCGCCGGCTCGTGCTCGTCGGGGTGCTCGTGGTCCGTGTCGTGGCCGCCGTGCCCACCGCCGTGGACCGCCTTGTGGACCCCGTGGGCCCACACCTGCAGGCCGAGCATCGCCTCGACCCAGCGGCGGGCCTGCGGCACACCGGTGGCGGCCTCGTCGGCGGCGGCGAGCGCCAGGCCGAGCCGTCGCTCGGCCTCCGACCGCACCGCGCCGGTGAGCAGCTCGACCAGCTCGGCCGCGTCGCCGTCGGCGAGGGCCTGCTCGGCCAGCGGGATCGCCGGACCCACGTCCAGGCCGGCCGGCTTGAGACCGGTGAACGGCGCGCCCTCGCCGGCCCGGTGCACCCGGACCACGGTCTCGAAGAGCAGCCGGTCGGCGACCTCGCGGGCCGTCGTGCCCTCGTGCCGGACCGTGCGCACGAGCGCGAAGACCTCGCGCACCTCGTCCTCGCCGTCGGCGTGGACGTAGGGCAGGAGGAGGTTGACGTCGTCGGCGTCGAGCGCGCGGCGAGCCGCCGTCACGACCGGGCCGTCCAGGGAGTCGCAGTGCGGGGGCATGGCAGGTCCTCTCGTCGACCCCTCCAGCGTCCGCCCACCCGGACGGACGCCAGAAGGGACCGACGTCCTGCCGCGTCCGTCAGGCCTGCGGCGGGCGCGTCATCGACAGGACGTCGAGGGCCTCGTCGAGCTGGGCCTCGGTGACCTCGCCGCGCTCCACGAAGCCCAGGTCCACCACGGCCTGGCGCACGGTGACGCCCTGCTTCACGGCGTGCTTGGCGACCTTCGCGGCGGCCTCGTAACCGATGACGCGGTTGAGCGGCGTGACGATCGAGGGGGAGGACTCCGCGTACGCGCGCGCCCGCTCCTCGTTGGCGGTGATGCCCGCGACCGTCCGGTCCGCGAGGAGCCGCGCTGCGTTGGCGAGCAGCCGCTCGGACTCGAGGACGCCCAGGGCCATGACCGGGATCTGCACGTTGAGCTCGAAGGAGCCGCTCGCGCCGGCCCAGGCGACCGTCGCGTCGTTGCCGACGACGCGCGCCGCGACCATGAGCACGGCCTCGGGCACGACCGGGTTGACCTTCCCCGGCATGATCGAGGACCCCGGCTGGAGGTCCGGGATGAAGATCTCGCCCAGCCCGGTGTTGGGGCCCGACCCCATCCAGCGCAGGTCGTTGCAGATCTTCGTCAGGCTGACGGCGATCGTGCGCAGCGCGCCGGAGAGCTCCACGAGTCCGTCGCGGGCGCTCTGCGCCTCGAAGTGGTCGCGCGCCTCGGTGATCGGCAGGCCGGTGTCGTCGCGCAGCAGCTCGATGACCGTCTGCGGGAACCCGGCGGGCGTGTTGATGCCCGTGCCGACGGCGGTGCCGCCCAGGGGCACCTCGGCGACCCGCGGCAGCGCGGCGTGCAGCCGCTCGACCCCGTAGCGGATCGCTGCCGCGTACCCGCCGAACTCCTGGCCGAGCGTGACGGGTGTGGCGTCCATGAGGTGCGTGCGGCCGGACTTCACGACGTGCGCCAGCTCGGCGGACTTCGCCTCCAGGGCGCCGGCGAGGTGCTCCAGCGCCGGGACGAGGTCGCGGACCAGCCCGGCGGTCGCGGCCACGTGCACGGAGGTGGGGAACACGTCGTTGGACGACTGCGACGCGTTGACGTGGTCGTTCGGGTGGACGGGGCTGCCCAGGCGCTGCGTCGCCAGGGACGCCAGGACCTCGTTCATGTTCATGTTGGAGGACGTGCCCGAGCCGGTCTGGAAGACGTCGACGGGGAAGTGCGCGTCGTGCGCCCCGCTCGCGACCTCGTCCGCCGCGGCGGCGATCGCGTCCGCCAGATCCTGGGGCAGGACGCCGAGGCGCGCGTTGGCGCTCGCGGCCGCCTTCTTGACCCGCGCGAGGGCCTCGATGTGGCCGCGCTCAAGCGGCGTGCCGGAGATCGGGAAGTTCTCGACGGCCCGCTGCGTCTGCGCCCGGTAGAGCGCGTGCTCCGGGACGAGGACGTCGCCCATGGTGTCGTGCTCGACGCGGAACCCGGGCGGCGGGGAGGCGGGCGTGGACGTGACGGCGCTGTCGGTCATGGCACCCATTCTGGCAGCGGTCCGACGGTGGTCCGGTGCCGCCTCAGCCCTCGACGGCCCCGGCGACCTCGACGACGCGGACGCGCCCCTCGGCCAGGGCGTACTCGGCGCCGACCACGGCGACGGTGCCCGCCTCGACGCCCTCCCGCAGGTAGGCGGAGTAGCTCTGCAGCATCCGGACGGTGACGCCGACGTGCTCCTGCCCCAGCTCGGCGGCGCTCGGCGCGAGGGAACCACGCCCGGCTCCTTCGGTGGCGTCCGCCGGCCGGGTGAGCGAGACGACGCTCGGGATCACGCGGTCGACGACGGCGCGCACGAAGCCCGTCGGCATGACGCCGGTCCGCAGGGCCTCCACGGCCGCGCCGACGGCGCCGCACGAGTCGTGCCCGAGGACGACGACGAGGGGTGCCCCCAGGACCTGCACGCCGTACTCGATGGAGCCGAGCACCGTGGTGTCGACCACGTGGCCGGCGGTCCGGACGACGAAGAGGTCGCCGAGGCCCCGGTCGAAGACGAGCTCGGCCGCGACGCGGGAGTCCGAGCAGCCGAAGACGACCGCGAACGGCTCCTGGAGCGAGCTCACCGCGGACCGGTGGTCGATGCCCTGGGAGGGGTGCTTCATCGCGCCGCGGACGAAGCGGTCGTTGCCGTCCTGGAGCGCGCGCCAGGCCTGGGCGGGGGTGAGGATGCTCGACACGGGCGCCAGTGTGGCGCACGACGACGCCGCCCGCCGCCCGATCGGTCACCCGAAGGACGTCCGGCCCTGGTCGGGTTCGACCGCGGGTGCGTAGGGTGCGGCGCGTGCCCCATGCCCGCCGTCGCCTCCTCGCGTGCGGCGCGGCGTTGGCGGCCGTCGGGCTGGTGACCACGGGGGCGAGCAGCCCCGTCGAGCCGTCCTACGCACGCATCGCCCTGTACTCCGAGGGCGTCGCCCTGGACGCCGACGGCGTGCCACGGCTGGTCCCGGTGGGCGCCGCCGTCGTCGACGACCCCGTGCAGCGCGCCCGCCAGGACGCCTGGCTGGCCGCCGGCCGCGTCCCCGGACCGGACAGGTACCGCGGGATGGCCGAGCAGGCGCTGCGCGACCTGGACGCGCTCGTCCTGGAGGACGGGGCGTCGCTCGCGGCAGGCAGCCCCTACTGGCGGTACGTGTGGCCGCGGGACGCCTCCTTCACGGCGGCCGCCCTGGCCCGGAGCGGGCACCCCGACGACGCCCACGCGGTGCTCGCCTACCTCGCCCGGATGCAGGCGAGCAGCACCGTCGACGGGGTCCTCCAGGCGCGCTACCTCCCCGACGGGTCCGGCGGGGTGCCGGACGCCCGCCCGGCACAGCTCGACGGCAGCGGCTGGGTGCTGTGGGGGGTCGCGCAGTGGTACGCCGCCGCCGGGCCCGGCCGGGACGCGCAGCTCGAGGAGCTCCGGGAGCTGGTGGTCTCCTCCGTGGGGACGATCCGCGCCCACGTGGACCCGGTGTCCGGTCTGCCGCCGGCCTTCCCCGACTACTGGGAGGTGCGGGAGCGCCGGCCCACCCTCGGCACGCTCGCCCCGTTGCTGGCCGGGACGCGCGCGGCTGCGCCCGTCCTCGCCGCCCTGGGGGAGCCGCCCGCGGGTGACCTCGTCGCCCGCCTCGAGCGGGGCGTGGAGGGGCACTTCGCGCCGTCCTACCCGCGTCGGCTCGGGGGCAGCGCCCAGGACACCGCGGTCGCGTGGCTCATGCCCCCGTTCGGGGCACCCGACCCGCAGGTCACCGCGGCCTGGCAGGACGCCGCCGCGGGGATGGCCCGGCCCGCGGGCGGCCTGGCGCCCGGCGAGGACTGGAAGCGTGACGGCGTCTCCTGGACCCCGGAGACGGCGATGTGGGCGCTGACGGCCGCCGCGTCCGGGGACGTGGAGCAGGCCGAGCACTGGCTGGACTGGCTCGACCGGCACCGCACCGCCCGCGGCTCGCTGCCCGAGAAGGTGCTGCACGACGGGAGCCCCGCAGCGGTTGCGCCGCTGGCGTGGACGGCGTCCACTGTTCTCCTGGCACTGGACGAGCTGGACCGGCAGGGTGCAGTCTCGGACCCCTGAGGCGGACGCCTCGACAGCACGCAGCGGATGCGACCCGTCCGCGCCGGACGGCCGGCGACGTGCAAGACGTGGCCCACCGGCCACACAGAGCAGGCAGGTGGATGTCACCGACGGCGAGGGGGCCGAGATGGCACAGGCACGTGCAGCACGGGTGGGTCGCGAGGCCGAGGGTCAGCGCCTCCTGGTGGTCAAGGCGGTCCTCGTCGTGGCCGTGACGGTCGCGCTCGCGGGCGTCGCCGCCGCGGCCGGGGTGGGTCTGACCGTGCCCGGGTCCGACCCGGACGTCGTCCTCCCGGCCGTCGGAGACTGAGCGCCCGGCCCGGGGTTCCGCCCGCGCGACGTCTTCTCGACGGTGCGCCCGTCGTGCCCGGTGGTGGTCCGGGACCGGCCTCAGAGCGGTGTGGTGAGCTCCGCCGACGTGGGCGGGTTCGCCCCCGGGCGGCTGACGGTGATGGCCGCGATCTCCGCGCAGCGGGTGAGGACGGACCGCAGCACGGTCTCGTCCGCCTCGCGCAGCGCGGGCCGACGGGCCGCGCCGAGCAGGCCGACGGACCACAGGCCGTCGATGAGGCCGCCCATGAAGGAGTCGCCGGCGCCGACCGTGTCCGCGACGGTGACCCGCGGTGCCGCGACGTCGAGGACGCGGCCGTCCGCCGTCACGGCCGTCGCGCCCTCGCCGCCCCGCGTGACGACCACCAGCGCCGGCCCGCTTGCGGCCCAGCGCCGTGCGACCTCGGTGGGAGCGGCGCCCGGCTCGAGCCAGGCGAGGTCCTCGTCGCTCACCTTGACGACGTCGGCCAGTGCGACGAGGCGCTCCACCACGGGCCGGGTCTCCTCCGCCGCCGGCATGAGGGACGGCCGCAGGTTGGGGTCGTAGGTCACCGACGCGGTGCTGCGGTACGCCTCGAGGATGCGCGCGACGTCCGGGCCGCCGGGCTCCAGCACCGCGGCGATCGAGCCCGTGTGCACCACCACCGGCGCGCCGGCCGGTGCGGCCCACCGGTCCGGGACATGCCACGACAGGTCGAACTCGTAGGTGGCGACACCGTCCTCGTCGACGTGCGCGGCCGCGACGGAGGTGCGCTCCGCGCTGTCGCTGCCCGCCACGACGGAGACGCCGGAGGACTCCAGGTGCCGGCGCAGGAGCGCCCCGTGCTCGTCGGCGCCGAACCAGGTGAGCAGGTGCGCGTCACGCCCGAGCCGGGCGAGGCCCAGGGCGACGTTCGCCGGGCTCCCGCCGGGGTGCTTGGCGACCGACCCCTCGGGGCCGTGCACGACGTCGATGAGGGCCTCACCGATGACGAGCGCGACGCCCTCGTCCCCGCCGACGGCCACCTCGCCGAGGTCCGGCTCGGCGGCCGAGTCGAAGGCCTGCTCGCGCACGTCCGCAGGGACGACGCCCGTCGCGGGCTCGGCGACGCCCACCGCGGGCGCCCCCGGCTCTGCCGACGGGGCCGACGGCGCCCCGGTGGGCTCCGTCGGGGCGCCGGCCGGGTCGGCAGGCGCGGTGCCCGCGTCCTCGCCGGTCGCCGCCGCCGGTGCGTCGGTGGTGCGGTCGTCGCTCATGCGAGGTCCTCCGGGTCGGTCGGTCGGTCGGTGCTGTCCGTGCTGGTCGGCTGGGCGACGCCGTCCGTGCTGTCGGAGCCGCCGGCGCCGCCGGTGGGCGCCGTCCGCGCGGCGTCCAGGCGTCGCCGCGCCCCGTCGAGCCACTCCTGGCAGCGCTGGGCGAGGGCCTCGCCGCGTTCCCACAGGGCGAGGGAGCCCTCGAGCGTCTCGCCCCCGGTCTCGAGGCGGCTCACGACCGAGGCGAGCTCCTCGCGGGCCTGCTCGTAGCTGAGGTCCGCGACGGGCGTCGGCTGCGTGGGGCGGGCACTGTCCGTCGGCACGTCACTCCTCCGGGGGGCTCGTGGGACGACGGCGGCCGGCCCGAGGGCCAGTAAACCGTGGTGCGCCGTCCGTCGGCTGGGCCGTCCCGTCCGGCGTCGCTGTGGCCCGGACCTCGCCCGCCGCGAGACGTAGGCGCAGCGACGTCCCGGTCGGCGCGTCGGCCGGGCTGCGGACGACGGCCCCGTCGTCGGCCCGCTGGACGACCGCGTAGCCGCGCTCGAGCGTGGCGGCGGGCGAGAGTGCCCTGACCTGGGCGTGCAGGCGCGACACGTCCGCGTGGCCGGCGCGGATGCGGTCCTCCAGGGCGCGACCCGCGGCGGTGCGCAGCCGCAGGACGTCGGCGTGCCGGCCGTCGAGGAGGAGCCCCGGACGAGCGAGCACGGGTCGTGAGCGCAGGGCGGTCAGCCCGTCCTGCTCCCGGTGCAGGCGCTGGCTCACGGCGGCCCGGATGCGCCCGCGGGCCTGGACGAGGCGCGCCCGCTCCTCGCCGACGTCGGGGACGACGCGCTTGCCCGCGTCCGTGGGGGTCGACGCCCGGTGGTCGGCGACGAGGTCGAGCAGCGGGCTGTCGGTCTCGTGCCCGATGGCGCTGACGAGAGGGGTCCGGCAGGCGGCCGCGGCGCGGAGGAGCGCCTCGTTGCTGAACGGCAGCAGGTCCTCCACCGACCCGCCGCCGCGCGCGACCACGATCACCTCGACCGCCGGGTCGGCGTCGAGCTCCCGGAGGGCGGCCGTCACCTCCGGGACGGCCGCCACGCCCTGCACCGCCACCTCGCGGATCTCGAACCGCACCTGCGGCCAGCGCGCGCGGGCGTTGACGACGACGTCGTGCTCCGCCTTGGACTCCCGCCCGCACACCAGCCCGACGACGTGCGGGAGGAAGGGCAGCGGCTTCTTGCGGGCCGCGTCGAAGAGGCCCTCGGCCGCGAGCACCCGCTTGAGGTGCTCGATCCGGGCGAGCAGCTCGCCGAGGCCCACCGGGCGGATCTCGTCGGCCTCGAGCTGGAGGGTGCCGCGCTTGGCCCAGAACCGCGGCGTGGCGTGCACGACGACGTGGGCGCCCTCCTGGACGGGCGCGGTCGCCGCGTCGAGCACGCGGACGTGCAGGGAGACGGGCAGGGACACGTCCGCCTCCGTGTCGCGCAGGGTGAGGAAGGCGATCGTCGTGCCGGGCCTCCGGCTGAGCTGCACGACCTGACCCTCGACCCACACGCCCGGCATGCGGTGCACGTACTGGGCGATGCGCGCCGACAGGTGCCGGACCGGCCAGGGCGCGTCCGGCCCGGTGTCCAGCGCGCGCTCGGGCAGGCGGCGGCGCGGGGTCGTCTCGGTCACGGCGACCACCCTGCCACCCGCGACCGACACCCGACGTCCCGGGCCGTCCGCTTCGCCCTGAGCGCACACGCCGGGGAGCGCTCGGGGCGTTCCGTAGACTGAAGCGGTGATCCCCACCTCCTCTCCCAAGCGTGTGCTGCTCGCCGCGCCCCGTGGCTACTGCGCCGGGGTCGACCGTGCCGTGATCGCGGTCGAGAAGGCGCTGGACCACTACGGCGCACCCGTGTACGTCCGCAAGGAGATCGTGCACAACAAGTACGTGGTCGAGACGCTGTCCCGGCGGGGTGCGATCTTCGTCAACGAGACGGACGAGGTGCCCGAGGGCGCGCGCGTCGTCTTCTCGGCCCACGGCGTGTCTCCCGCGGTGCACGCCGCCGCGGCGGCGCGATCGCTCCAGACGATCGACGCGACGTGCCCGCTGGTCACCAAGGTGCACAAGGAGGCCGTGCGGTTCGCCCGCGACGACTTCGACATCCTGCTCATCGGCCACGAGGGCCACGAGGAGGTCGAGGGCACGATGGGCGAGGCGCCGGACCACGTCCAGCTCGTCAACAGCCCGGACGAGGTCGACGACGTCGTGGTGCGCGACCCCGACAAGGTGGTCTGGCTCTCGCAGACGACGCTGTCGGTCGACGAGACGATGGAGACGGTCCGGCGGCTGCGCGAGCGGTTCCCGAGCCTGCAGGACCCGCCGAGCGACGACATCTGCTACGCCACGCAGAACCGGCAGGTCGCGGTGAAGAAGCTCGCGCCGTCGTGCGACCTGGTGATCGTGGTGGGCTCGGCGAACTCGTCCAACTCGGTGCGGCTGGTCGAGGTGGCGCTGGACGCGGGTGCCCGGGCGTCCTACCGGGTGGACCAGGCCTCGGAGATCGACCCGGCCTGGTTCGAGGGCGTCAGCACGGTCGGCCTGACCTCCGGTGCCTCCGTGCCGGAGATCCTCGTGCGGGACGTGCTCGACCTGCTGGCCCAGCACGGCTACGCCGACGTCGAGGAGGTGCGGACCGCGACGGAGGACCTCATGTTCTCCCTGCCCCGCGAGCTCCGCGCGGATCTGAAGGCCGCCGGGCAGGCTCCGGCGCGCCCCCAGCGCGGCGAGCGCCGCGAGCTGTCCGTCGACCCCGCCTGAGCGGACCGCTCGGACCGCGCCTCAGCGGCCGGCTCACCCGTCGGCCGCCTCCTGACGAGCGTCGCCCGGGCCGAGGTCCCCGCGCCCGTCGATCGCGACGACACGGTGCTCAGCCGAGGCGACGAGCTCCGGGGCCTGGACCTGTCGTGTCACGCGGTCGACCTGCGGGGGCGCCTCCAGGTCCGCGTCGGTGACCTGGAGGTCGGCGAGCCGCCGTGCGCTGACGAGCACGCGCGACTCCAGCGAGGCGACCGCGTCGTTGTAGGAGCGCACGGCGCCGTCGAGCTGGCGGCCCAGGCGGCTGACGTGCCCGCCCAGCGTCGCCAGGCGGCTGTGCAGCTCCCGTCCGAGCACCAGCACCTGCTGGGCGTTCTCCGCCAGCGCCTCCTGCCGCCACCCGTACGCGATGGTCCGCAGCAGGGCCACGAGGGTCATCGGGCTGGCCAGGACGACGTCCCGCTCCATGGCGTACTCGTAGAGGGTGGGGTCCACGTCGAGCGCGGCGTGCAGGAACGGCTCGGCGGGCACGAACAGCACGACGAACTCCGGAGCGGGGGAGAGCTGCTCCCAGTAGGCCTTGGTGGCGAGGTCGTCGACGTGCCGGCGCAGGTGGCGGGCGTGCGCCGCCATCCGGGCGGTGCGCTGGGCGTCGTCGTCCGCCTGGACGGCCTCCAGGTAGCCGAGGAAGGGCACCTTGGCGTCGACGACGACGTTCTTGCCCCCGGCGAGACGCACGACCATGTCGGGGCGCTGGACGCCGTCGTCGGTGCGGGTCGACGCCTGCTCCACGAAGTCGACGTGCGCCAGCATCCCGGCCGCCTCCACCACCCGGCGGAGCTGCATCTCGCCCCAGCGCCCGCGCACGTGCGAGGCCCGTAGCGCCGTCACGAGGCGACCCGTCTCCGAGCGCAGCTGCTCGGAGGTCTGCTGCATGGCCCGGACCTGCTCGCCGAGGGCGGCGTGGCCGGTCGCGCGGGCCTGCTCGGCGGCGGTCACCTGCGCGCGGACCTCGTCCAGGACGTGCGTGAGGGGCTCGACCATCCGTCGGACGGCCTCCTCCCGCTGGGCCAGCGTGGCCGCGTGCGTGCGCTCCGTGGCCCCGAGCCGCTGCTCCGCCAGCCCGAGGAACTGCTCGTTGCTGCGCTCGAGCACCTCCGAGGCGACCGAGCGGAACTGCTCGACGAGCCGGTCGTGGTCCGCTCGCGCCGCCGCGAGGCGCTCGGTCCCGACCCGGCGTTCGGCGTCGAGCTCGGCGCGCAGGCCCGCCAGCTCCACCCGGGCCTCCGCCAGCCCTCGCGACGCCCCGGACCCTCCCCCCGTCGCGTCGGCGGTCGCCCGGCGCGCGACCGCGACGGCGTAGCCGACCACAAAACCCAGGAGCAGACCGACCAGCAGCACCGTGACCTCGACCATGCCCCCACCGTGCCACCGGGCACCGACACGCACGGAGCGACCGGGCACCGAGACGGCGGAGTGCCGGCCCGCGAGGCGCACGCGGTCGCACGGCCCGGGCACCGCACGACGTCGTCCGCCGCACGCGGACCCGGCCGTGAGCGCCCGCCCGTAGACTTGCCGCCCGTGGCTCTCACCATCGGCATCGTCGGACTGCCCAACGTCGGCAAGTCCACCCTGTTCAACGCGCTCACCCGCGCGGGCGTCCTCGCGGCGAACTACCCGTTCGCGACGATCGAGCCGAACATCGGGGTGGTCTCCCTGCCGGACCCGCGTCTGGACCGGCTCGCGGAGATCTTCGGCAGCGAGCGCATCGTGCCCGCGACCGTCTCCTTCGTCGACATCGCCGGCATCGTGCGGGGCGCGAGCGAGGGCGAGGGCATGGGCAACCAGTTCCTCGCGAACATCCGCGAGGCCGACGCGATCTGCCAGGTGGTCCGGGCCTTCACCGACGAGGACGTCCACCACGTCGCCGGGAAGGTCGACCCGGCCGACGACCTCGAGACGATCAACACCGAGCTCGTCCTGGCCGACCTGCAGACGGTGGAGAAGCAGATCCCCCGGCTCGAGAAGGAGGTCCGCGGCAAGAAGACCGACCCGGCCGTCCTCACCGCCGCGGAGAAGGCGTACGAGGTCCTGGCCGAGGGGACCACCGTGTTCGCCGCCCGGGACCGTCTCGCCAAGGCCGGCGTCGACCCCGCCGCCCTCAAGCAGCTCCAGCTGCTCACGTCCAAGCCGTTCATCTACGTCGTCAACACCGACGAGGCCGGGCTCGCCGACGAGGCGATGAAGGCCCGCATGCGAGACCTGGTGGCGCCGGCGGAGGCGATCTTCCTCGACGCCAAGCTCGAGTCGGAGCTCATCGAGCTGGACCCCGAGGACGCCGCGGAGATGCTGGCGTCGACCGGGCAGGAGGAGTCCGGCCTGGCCCAGCTCGCGCGCGTCGGGTTCGACACGCTCGGCCTGCAGACGTACCTCACCGCCGGGCCGAAGGAGTCCCGGGCGTGGACGATCCGCAAGGGGTGGACCGCGCCCCAGGCGGCGGGCGTCATCCACACCGACTTCGAGCGCGGCTTCATCAAGGCCGAGGTGGTGGGCTTCGAGGACCTCGTCGAGGTCGGCTCCATCGCGGCGGCGCGCGCGGCCGGCAAGGCCCGGATCGAGGGCAAGGAGTACGTCATGGCCGACGGCGACGTGGTGGAGTTCCGGTTCAATGTGTGAGGGAACGCGGCTCCTCGGAGGACTGACCTAGGTGGCGGCCTTCTTGGCTGCGCGGTAGTCGCTGTCCGTCGGTGCGGCAGATCCGGGCGAGCGTAGCCGCCCTCGGTGCTGCAGATCCGCGCGTCGGCGAACTCGGCAGTTCGCGCCTAGTTCGGCGGTTCTAGGTGCCGAGCTCGCGCGGAAGTGCCGATCTCGGCGGACGCTCACGCCAGCGCTCATCGGCAGTCGCGCGCGGTGCGCGGCATGACCGCGCGGATCAGCTCGAGCGCGGGTACCCGTACCCTCCCGGATCCGCCAGGACCGCATCGACCGTGTCCCCGGCGCTTGCATTGCTCAGCGCGACCCGGCGGAGGATCTCGATGGCTTCCTGACGATCCCGAGAGTTGATCGCTCTATCGAAGTGCTGGACCAACCCCGCCACGAACAGGCGCTCGTTGACGGTCATCCGCCGTAGTCATGCCTCGGTTGGCTCATGCCTGGCACCGTAGCGGCCCCGCTGCGAGGCGTCCGCGTCGCGGCACCGGGCGCTCGCGCTAGACCTGTGGCGGGTGATCTCCGTGAAGCCGTCGGCGAAGCCACTTCGGACGGCGTGGCCAGGTGAGCTCCCACTGCTGCCGCATCAACTCGTTCGCGACTGAGCCCTGATCCACCGGCCTG
>NZ_AXCW01000078.1 GCF_000603945.1 Actinotalea ferrariae CF5-4
GTGGGGTGGGGCTGGGTGGGCGGGCTTCGGGGTGGGACGGCCTCGGGGGTGGTCGGCTCAGCGCGCGAGGACCGGCTCGCGGTCCGGCACGCGGGTCGCGAACGTCGCCGACGGCGGGGTGCCGTTGAGCAGGTGGTCGCCGAGCAGGCGCTCCTTCTCCACGACCGGGTTGTGGCACGCGATGGTCCGGGCGTTGCGCCAGTGCCGGTCGAGCCCGCGGTCGGTGGCCGTCGCCGACGCCCCGCCCACCTCGAACAGCTCGGTGGCGGCGCGGAGGACGGCGTCGCAGACGACGACCTGCGCCCGGTAGACGGCGACGTCCGCGGCGGTCGCGTCGTCGTCGGTCGCGGTGGGGCCCTGCTCGAGCAGGTCCCCGAGGCGCGCGGCGGCCGCGGCCGTGGCGGCGTCGGCGGCGAAGCTCGCGGCGCCGAGGCGCCCGACGACGCCCTGGACGAGCGGGTCGTGCCGCGGCTCCGGGGCGTCACCCCGGCCGAAGGTGCGCGTGCGCGGCCGGACGAACGCGACCGCGTCGTCGACGACAGCGCGCCCGATCCCGCACAGAACCGCCAGCAGGTACAGCTGGTAGTAGGCGCCGAGGAACGCCGGGCGGACGGCGCCGAACGGGGTGATGTCCCGGGCGTCGACCGGCACGCGGTCCAGGTGCGTCGTGCCGCTGCCGGTGAGGCGCTGGCCGAAGCCGTCCCAGTCGTCCTCCACGCGCACGCCGGGCGCGGTGACCGGGACCAGGGCGCCCGCGCGGGTGCCGTCCGGCAGCACCGCACCCACGTTCACCCAGTCCGCGAAGATCGTGCCGGTCGAGTAGTACTTCAGGCCGTCGAGCCACCAGCGCCCGTCGTCGTCCTGGGTGAGCCGGGTGCGCGTGTCCCACAGCCCGCCGTTGCCCTGCTCGCTGCTGGCGTTGCCGACGACGACGCCGCCCACCACCGCGTCCGCCCAGCGCCGGCGCCGGGCCGGGTCCTCGCTGAGCAGGGCCTGCTCGACGACGGCGAAGTGGCCGCGCCACAGGTGGGCGACGTTGGGGTCGACGCGGGCCACCTCGGTGACGACCTCGACGAGGCCGGGCAGGTCGAGGCCGGCGCCGCCGAGTTCGGTGGGGACGCGCAGGGCGCCGAAGCCGGCGTCGCGCAGCCACACGACCGGCTCGAAGGGCAGGGTGCGGGTGCGCTCGCGGTGGGCGGCGCCGGTGGCGATGCGGTCGAGCGTCGGGCGCAGCTGCGCCAGGACGTGGGGCGTGGGCATGGGTGGTCCTCGTCGGTGACGGGCGCGCGGGGCGTCGTCGGCCGCTCGGGGCGGGCCGGTCGGACGCGGTGCGTGCCGGGGTCGGTGGTCGACGGGAGCCGGGGAGACGGGTCACCGGGCGCGGGGCGGCGGGACACGGTGGCGGCACGGAGCCGGGAGGTGTCAGCGCAGCGGGGAGCGCCGTGCGGTGAGGGGCGGCGTCAGGCCTCGAGGTCCGGGCAGGGCCCGGCGGAGGTCAGCGGACGGTCGCGATGTCCCACCCGGCGCTGCGCATTCGCATGCCGGCGGCGACGCGCGGCAGGCTGAGCAGGCGGGTGCTGGACATGGCGAAGAACCTCGCACAGAGGGCCTAGGACCTCGGCGCGGTGTCCGATGGGTGAGATCGATCTCCGGCCCAGACGTGCCGTAGCAGGTCGGTGAAGCCGGGCGCCTCCTGGATCTCGTGCCCGGCGCCGGGCAGGACGACGTGCTCGCCCTGGACCGCCTGGGCGAGCTGCTCGCAGATCGTCGTGAACGCCTGGTGGTGACCTCCGGAGACGACGACCGTGCGGAACGGTGCCGCTGCGAGCGCGTCGACCGGGACGGCGACGTCCCACATGGCCGTCCCGCGGCGGATCGCGGGGACGAGGTGCTCGAGCTCCTCCAAGAGGGCGGTGGGCAGCGTGTCGACCGGGGTGCCGACGGTGCGGAGGAACTCCTCGAGGAAGGCCCGGTCGCCCAACGGCTCGGCGAAGAGCGGCTCCAGCGCGGCGCGCAGCCGCCCGACGGCGGGCTCGTGCTCGGCGACGGAGAACGCCGGGGGCTCGGCCACGACCAGCGAGCGCACGGCGTCGGGACGCTGCGCGGCGGCCAGCAGGGCGACGAGACCCCCGGAGGAGTGCCCGACGAGGTGGGCGCCGTCACCGAGGAGCTCCGCCACCTCCGCGGCGTCGCCGACGACGTCCTCGGCGTGGGTGACCGGGACCTCCGCGTAGGCGCGGCGGGTGGGGACGACCAGCTCGAAGCCGGCGCCCGCGAGCGGGCGCTGACCGTGCCACTCCTGGGGCCCGGTGGCGAGCGAGCCGTGCACGAGGACGACGCGCTCCCCGGCCCCCCAGACGTCGACGATGGTCATCTCGTCACGCTACGGCCGGGGGCGGCGGTGCGCCCGCCACCATCCGAGTGATCGGGGAACCTCCGTGGCGGATGGCGCCACGGATGTTCCCCGATGAGGACGGGGGGCGGGGCGGCTGCTCAGCCGGCGGCGTTGAGCGCGAACGCGATGAGGATCACGCAGCCGATGCCGCCGCCGAGGATCCCCGTGATCGCGCGACCGCGGCCGTGCCCGCCGTGCTGGGCGCGGACCAGGGCCCAGCTGCCGAAGCCGATCGCGAACGGCCCCAGCACCCAGATGCCCAGGGAGAGGAGCCCGAGGTACCCGGCCACCACCGACTGCCACGACCGGCCGACCGGCAGCATCCAGTGCACGGCGGTGGACGGCCCGTTGTCCGGGGCGGTCGGCTGGGCGTACTGCCACGGCCCGGACTGCTGCCACGCGGTCTGCTGCGACGACTGCCCGTACTGGCCCTGCCACGGGGTGGTGTGCTGACCGTGCCAGGCGGGCTGCTGGGGTGCGGGGTGCTGGGGTGCCGACTGATGGGGTTCGGACCACTGCGGCGCGGCGGAGGTCTGGTCCGGGGTGACGTGCTCGGTCCACGCGGTGCCGTCGTACCAGCGCAGCGTGCCGGGCTGCGTGCTGTCGGGGTACCAGCCGGCGGGAGCCGTCGTCGGGGATGTCATGGCGTGTGTCTCGGCACGTCACAGGGCCGGTGTGATGGGCCGTATGGCTGACAGCGATGATCGGGTGTCGAGCTCAGAGCCGTCCGGCCCGCGCGACGAGGACGGCGAGCTCGGTGCGGTTGCGCAGGTCGAGCTTGGCGAGGGCGCGGTTGAGGAGTGTCTTGACGGTCCCCTCGCTGACGAAGATCGACTGGGCGATCTCCTGGTTCGAGGACCCCACGGCGACCGCGCGGGCAACGTCGAGCTCGCGGTCGGACAGGACCGCCAGCCGCGCGTCGGCCTCGGCGCGGTCGACGGCGTACGGGTCGGCGGCGACGTGCTCGGCGAGCAGGCGGGCGACCCGCGGCGCGAAGGCCCCGCCGCCGGCGGCGACGTCCCGGACCGCGGCCGCGATCTCGTCCGGCTCCGCGTCCTTGTGCAGGAAGCCCGTCGCGCCGGCGCGCAGCGCTCCCACCATGTCGTCACGCGTCTCGAACGCGGTCAGCACGCACACCGCGGGTGGGTCGTCCAGCGCGCGGACCGCCGCCGTCGCCGCCACCCCGCCGATGCGGGCCATCCCCAGGTCCATGAGCACGACGTCCGGCCGGAGCTCCCGGACCGCCCGCACCACCTGATCGCCGTCCTGGACCGCGCCGACGACCTCCAGGCCCTGGGGGGCGAGGATCGTGGTGAGCGCCTTGCGGACGAACGGGTCGTCGTCGACGAGCAGTACCGAGGTCACACGCCCACGGTAGGAGCAGGGACCGACACGGCGGCCTCGGCTCCCCAGGGGAGCCGAGCGCTCACGACGAACCAGCCGTCGCGCACCCCGGCGTCGAACGCCCCGCCGAGCCGCTCGGCACGCTCCCGCATGCCCAGGAGGCCCGCACCGCCGCCGTCGGCCGCTACCGAGCCCGCAGAGCCCGGCACGAGGTTCGCCACGCGGAGCTCCACGCCACCGCCCGGTGCCGCGGTGACGTCGACCTCGACCGGTGCACCCGGGGCGTGCCGCAGCGCGTTCGTCATCGACTCCTGCACGATCCGGTAGACCGCGCGGGTCAGAGCCGGCGGCGCCGCACCACCGTCGGAGACGAACACGCGAGCGCGGACGTCGACGCCCGCCTGCCGCGTCGACTGCACCAGGCCGGCGAGGTCGGCCAGCGAGTGAGCGCCACCCAGGTCCCATCCCAGCGGGTTGTTCGACTGTCCTGGGCGGCGGAGGGTGCCGACGAGGTCGCGCATCTCCTCCAGTGCCGTGCGCGTCGACCCCCGGATCGACCGTGCCGCCTCGGCCACCTCGCCGTCGCCGGGCCGGGAGGCCTCGAGCGCCGACGCCTGGAGCGAGACGAGCGACAGCGCCCGGGCGACCGTGTCGTGCACCTCCCGTGCGATGAGCTCGCGTTCCTCCTGCCGCGACATCTCGCTGCGCAGCTCCGCCGCGACCTGGGCAGTCCGCTGCTGCTGCCCGAGGGCCGCCCTCTCGGCCTCGAAAGAGCGTCGCAGCAGGCCCGCTCCGATCGCCACAGCGAGGC
Organism: Actinotalea ferrariae CF5-4; assembly: GCF_000603945.1. GTDB lineage: Bacteria > Actinomycetota > Actinomycetes > Actinomycetales > Cellulomonadaceae > Actinotalea > Actinotalea ferrariae. The sequence continues at coordinate 4,551 of NZ_AXCW01000078.1, forward strand.
AGAGCACGGCGATCAGGAGGTAGCCGAGGAGGGACGGGGCCGTCGGCGCGGTGCCGGGCGGACCCGAGACCGACAGCACGGTCGCCTCCAGGGGGCGCAGGTGGTCGCGCGCGAGCGCCGCCGTCGTCGCGGCCGCGGTCAGGGCGGTGCACCAGGCCGCGGTCCGCACCGGCCGGCGCGCCACGACCCACGGCAGGGCAATCAGGGCGGCGACCGCGTCGAGCGGCACGACCAGCGCGCTCACGGCCGCCACCACGCAGACGAGCACCGGACGGCGCCTGCGCAGGGCGAGCAGTCCGCCTGGCACCAGCGCGGCCAGCCACAGCAGCATCCACCAGCCGGCGGTGAGGCGACCGGTCGTGTCCTGGTAGGCGTAGGCCACCGCAACGGTGCTCGCGAACCAGGCGGTGACGACCGCCCCCGCCGTACCGAGGTGGGTCCGCAGCCAGCGCAGGGTGACGCCCGGCGGCGGGGCGGCACGTCCGGGAGCCGGCGGCGGGGTCATACGACCACGGTAGGGACGGCCACCGACACGGGGCGTCCCCCGGACGATCAGCCGGACCCACCGATCGGCCCTCGCGGCGTCGTCGTCGTGCGCCGAACGGCCGCAGGCCCTGGCCGATCGGGCGACGCGGGGCGACGTCGGCCCTCGCGAGGCTCGAGTCAGCGGGACGCCGTCCCGGTGATCTCAGGAGGAACCATGTCGCACACCCCGCCGCCCCCGCCGCCGTCGAACGCGGGCGGCTACCCGCCGCCGGGACAGGGTGGGTACCCGCCCCCGGGACAGGGTGGGTACCCGCCCCCCGGCCCCTACGGACCCGTCCCGCCGGGAGGGCCCGCGCCGACGTCGAAGAAGAGCTGGTTCGCGCGCCACAAGGTCCTGACCGGGATCGGCGGCCTGGTGCTCGTCGTCATGTTCGCGACGGCACTGGGAGGTGGCGCCGAGGAGCAGGAGGGCTCGGCGCCGTCGGCCGGCGCGTCGTCGGACGCGGGGGCCGGTGCGGCCGACGACGTCACGGCACCTGAGGAGGAGGCGGCCGAGGAGGAGGCACCCGCGGAGGAGGCACCCGCCGAGGTGGCCCCGGGTATCGGCGCGACGGTCGCGGACGGGAAGTTCGAGTTCGTCGTCACGCAGGTCGAGACGGGCGTCGCCCAGGTCGGCGACGAGTTCTTCAACCAGACCGCCCAGGGCCAGTTCGTTCTCGTCCACGTGACGGTGACGAACATCGGCGACCAGGCGCAGTACTTCGACGGATCGAGCCAGAAGCTCCTCGACACGGCCGGCCGCACGCACTCCGCCGACACCGGCGCCGCGATCTACCTCGGGGACACGGAGAGCTTCCTCAACCAGATCAACCCCGGCAACACGGTGGAGGGTGTCGTCGTGTTCGACGTCCCCGTGGACGCCCAGCTGGCGAGCATCGAGCTGCACGACTCCCCGTTCTCGGGCGGCGTCACCGTCGCGCTGGGCTGACGCGGCGAGGGGTGGCGGTCACCGGACGGGGGCCGCCGCCCGGCGTCGTAGGCCGTCACCAGCACACGGGCCGGCGAGGAAGGCCGCCGGCGAGCCGGCGGACCGGGGTGACCGGGCGCCGTCGTCGTCCGCGGGAGCATGCTGGTCCTCCACGGACCAACGGAGGGGAACCGGCCATGGCGAGGACGACGAAGTCCGAGAGCACCAGCCCGCGCAACGCGGAGCAGGAGGGGTTCACCGCGCAGGAGCGGGCGGCGATGAAGGAGCGCGCCCAGGAGGTGAAGGCGACCCGGGGCAAGGGCGGCAAGGGCAAGGACCTGGAGCCCGAGGTCCTGGCGAAGATCGCCGAGATGTCGGACGGTGACCGGGCCCTGGCCGAGCGCGTCCACGCGATCATCCGTGCGACCGCACCGGAGCTCGCCCCCCGGACCTGGTACGGCATGCCCGCGTACGCGAAGGACGGGAAGGTCGTCTGCTTCTTCCAGGCGGCGGACAAGTTCTCGAGCCGCTACGCGACCCTCGGCTTCAGCGACGAGGCGCGGCACGACGACGGCGCGATGTGGCCGACGTCGTACGCGCTGGCGGCCGTCGACGACGCGGTCGAGGCGCGCATCGCGGAGCTGGTCAGGACGGCGATCGCATGAGCGGGGCGCCGGGTGGGGCCGGGCGCGGGGCGGACCACGGCGCCGTCGTCGACCCCGCCCTGCTCGACTGGCTGCTCGACAGCGACCCGGCCCTGCGGTGGCAGGTGGAGCGCGACCTCGCGGGTGCGCCGCCGGAGGTGTGGGAGGCGACCCGCGCCCGGGTCGCGACGGAGGGCATGGGCGCGCAGCTCCTCGCCCTGCAGGACCCCGACGGGCAGTGGGCGGGCGGCGCGTACTTCCCCGCGGACTTCGACGTCCACGGCCCGGAGGCGGCCGACGACGCCGGGCAGCCCTGGACCGCGACGACGTGGACCCTCACCACCCTGCGGGACTGGGGCGTGGACGCCGCCGTCCTCGGCGACACCGCCGAGCGTCTGGCCGCGAGCAGCCGGTGGGAGTACGACGACCTGCCGTACTGGGGCGGCGAGGTCGACGCCTGCATCAACGCGTACACGCTGGCCAACGGCGCGTGGCTGGGCGCGGACGTCAGCGGGCTCGCGCAGTGGTTCGTGGAGCACCGCCTGCCCGACGGCGGCTGGAACTGCGAGTGGGTCGAGGGGTCGACGCGGTCCTCGTTCCACTCGACGCTCAACACCGTCCGGGGCCTGCTCTCCTACGAGCGCGCGACCGGGGCCGACGACGCCCTGCGCCAGGCCCGGCACGCCGGCGAGGAGTACCTGCTCCGGCGTCGGCTGCTCTACCGGCTGTCCACGGGCGAGCTCGTCGGGCCCTGGGTGACGCGGTTCGCGTACCCGTTCCGGTGGTTCTACAGCGCGCTCCACGCCGTGGACCACCTCCGGGCGGCGGCCCTGCACGACGGCGTGCCGCCCGACCCGCGGCTGGCGGAGGCGGTCGAGGTCATCCGCGCCGCGCGCCGGCCCGACGGGACATGGGTGCAGGAGCGACGGCACCCCGGGCGGGTGTGGTTCGAGATCGACGTGCCCGCGGGCGAGCCGTCGAAGTGGCTGACGTTCCACGGCACGCGCGCGCTCGCGTGGTGGGACGGCGCGACGGGCTGACAGCGACGCCGCTCCCTGACGGGCGACGAGCTCCCGGACGACTCGCTCCTGGACGACCTGGCGCTCGCGCGCTGGGGCGACGAGGCCGCCTTCACCCGCCTCGTCCGGCCGCTGCGCCGTGAGCTGCACGCGCACCGCTGCCGGATGCTCGGCTCGCGGTTCGGGCTGTCCCTGACGGTGTGAGGGCGCCGACCGCTCCGCACCGACACCTTGACCCGCGCCGCCCTGGTGCCGATGGAAGAGGCGACACCGGCAGCAGGGGGCGCAGTGGCAGACGGGGCCGAGGGGCCGGCGCAGGCGCGCTCGTGGACGCCGCTCCCTGAGCAGGACGGGGTGCCGCCCGGCGGGTGGCCGCTGCACACCGGGCCCCCGCCGGCGCCCTCCGGACGGTTGCCGCAGTGGGTGCAGGACGAGGCGTCCGGACGACCGCCTGCTCCCACGGCGTGGCGGACGTGGGTGCCGCCTGCCGAGGCGGAGGAGCTGCACGCCGTGCGGCCGATCCCCTCCGTCGCCCCGACCCCCGTGACGTCCGTGCCGTGGAGCCCGCCGCAGCAGCAGTCCGTGCTCCGCCTGCCGTTCGTCGTCGCGCTCTTCGCGGTGCTGGTCGCCGCTGTCCTCTGGAACGCGGTGACCGGCCTGGCCGATCGCGACCGGTCCGCCGTCGCGGCGGCACCGCACGCGGGGGCCGTCCCCAGCGAGCTCGAGGACGCCGACGACGCCCGCCCGCGGAGCTCGCTGACCCGGCTCCCCAGCCCGGGCGTCGACGAGGAGCCCACGAGGCTCCTCCCCGCGCCGGCCCTCCCGCAGGCACGAGGCAGCTACGCGTTCCTGTTCCTGCAGGACAGGTCCCCCGAGCCGGTCACCTGGTCGCCGTGCCGCCCCATCCGGTACGTCATCAACCCCGCCGGCGCGCCCGACGGCTTCGCGGAGCAGGTCCGGGCGGTGACGGACGAGCTGACCACCGCGACCGGCCTGGTCTTCGTCGACGACGGCACGACGACGGAGACCCCGACCCTCCGCCGCGCCCCGTTCCAGCCGGACAGGTACGGGGACCGGTGGGCGCCGGTGCTCATCGGGTTCGCCGACGAGCGGGGCATCACCACCCTCGCCGACGCCGTCGGGGTCGCGACACCCCAGGTGGTCACGGTCGACGGGACGACGCACCTCGTCACCGGCGGCATCTACCTCGACACCGAGCTGCTGGAGGGGTGGCGCCCGTGGGGGGAGGAGCCCTACGTGTCCGTGCTCCGGCACGAGTTCGGTCACGCGCTCGGGCTCGACCACGTCGACGACGACGGGCAGGTCATGTCCGGGAGTGGCCGCCACCCCGCCGACTTCCGGGACGGGGACCTCCGGGGCCTGGCGATCCTCGGCACGGGGCGGTGCGCGCCCGACCTCTGAGAGGTCGGGACACCGGGCATGCCCCTTGGCCGGCTCCTTGTGTGAAGAGTTGGTCGTCGCAGGCCGCACCAACCCTTCACGCGGACCGCGATGACCGGCGGCCGCGGACGAGGCCCGAAGGTCCCACCTGCGCCGACGCGTCGGGAGGAGCATCGAGGGCGACGGGCCGCGAACGCCCGCCGGACAACGACGTCCACACGACGGAGCACGCCATCGCGCCCTGAGGACTCCCCGCGGAGGGTCGGCCGTTTCGCTGACGGGCCGGCCCTCCGCGGTGGCTCGTGCGCTGGGGTCGCGCCCGGCGGTCGTGCGCTGCGGTCGTGCGCTCGGGTCGTGCGCTCGGGTCGTGCGCAGCGGTGCGACGACGGCGCCGTCGGTCAGTCCTCGACGAGGCAGCCGAACCGCGCGCCGAGCGTGACGACGTACGTCGACGCGGCGGGGCACCGCGCGGAGTCGCTGACGACGACGCTCACCCGGTACGCGTGCGGGCCGGAGCAGGGCACCTGCTCCAGGACGCCGTCGGGCGCGTCCTGCCAGCAGGACCCGACGGACTCCGGCGGCGGGAGCGGGGACGACGTCGTCGTCATGACGCCGGGAGTGGTGAACGCGAGGTAGCCCGCACCGACGGCCGCGGCGAGCCCGACGACCACCGTGACGCGGCCGAGCGCGGTCGGGGCGACGTCGAACCCGGCGACCGATCGCCACCGGCGCCACGCGCGGACCGCGAGCGCCACGCCGACGGCGAGCCCGGCCACCCAGAGCAGTCCCCCGCCCGCGTCCGCCGCGAGGACCGCACCACCCGCGGCGGCGCCCACGACGACGACGGCGAGCAGGAAGGTCCGCAGGGCGCGACGGCGGGTGGCCCGGACCTCCTCGACGACGCGGTCCGTGCCGCCGGGTCCGGACGAGGTGAGGTCGGCGGCGCGCAGGTCCCACGGCGGCAGGGTCGCGTCGGGACGGGGGCGCAGGGGCATGCCGTGGTCGTCGAGCCAGAACGCCCACCCGGGCGGGGGCGCGGGCCACTGCGGCTCGGGCTCCCAGCCGGGCTCGGGGGCCCAGCCGTCCGGCGTCGGTGGCCAGCCGGGCGGCGCCTGGAACCGCATGCGGACCTCCTCGCTCCACGTCGCGGAACCGATCATGCGCGAGGGAAGGGCAGACGTCGACCCGTCTCCCCATGAACCTGCCGGAGGGCGCGGAGCTGGCGCAGATCGCCGGTGTGAGCGCGGAGTTCGTCGGTGCTCTGGGCACCGCCTGACGACTCCCTGTCGGCGCGAGTGGGAATCATTCGCGCATTGTTCTGCGATCGATATCCGTTCTCAAACAATACGTCGCTATTGATTTTGGGAATGAGAAGTGGTGAGGTCGGAGAACCCGGGCGAAAAACGCGACACCGTCCGGGACAACCCGTCAAGGAATGAGAATCATGAGCACCCAGACGCATGCGCAGCACACCCATGCCGACCACACCCACGCCGCCGACTGCGGCCACGAGGTCATCGAGCACGACGGTCACGTCGACTACGTCCACGACGGGCACCGTCACGCCGAGCACGACGACCACTACGACGAGCACTGAGCCGGACGGGTCTCGACACCCGTCCCGACGGCGCCGTTCCGCCGCGTCGTCGGCTGCGGGAAGGGTTGCTCGGCACACGCCGTCCCAACCCTTCCCGCAGCACCTGGGACGACGCTGACCTACCCGCTCCGTGGATCCGGTAGGTCTCGGACCGCGGGGCGGCGGCGTGCGACGGTCGCGCGACAGGTCGTGCTGAGCGCTGCTGCCGACGACGGTGAGCTCGGTCTCGTCAGCTCCCTCGTGCGGGGCGGCCTGCGGACCGGGCGACCTCCTGCTCAGTCGCCGATGCCGATGTGCCCCAACCAGACGCGACCGGTCCACAGCTCCATCCGTCCCGGCCGGTTCGGTGAGGGGTACATCCCCGGCGGATCGACCTCCCGGTCCGGCGCCCGCAGGACCCGGCCGTCCCGGTGGTCCAGCTGCCAGGTGCCCCGGTAGTCCCAGCCGGCGCGCATCTCCCCCGGCAGGGTGAGGGGGCCCTCGCCGAACCAGAAGCCCCCGAGCTGGAGCACCAGGGTCGTGTACCCCTGCTGCAGCTCGGCCACCGACTGCCGCCCGACCGCGGGCAGGGTGCGGAGCAGCAGGACGAGGAAGGCCAGGGCGAGGAGGCCGAGGACGCCCGCCACCGCCGGGCCCGGGAGCGGCAGGCGCTCGACCACTCCGGCGACGACGCCGAGGCCCACCACTCCACCCGCCGCGAGCCCGACGAAGCGGTGGAAGAGCGCCCGAGCGGTCGGCTGGACGAGCAACGGGGGTGCGTGCTCGGGCACCCGGGGCAGGCGGCCGGCCGCCGCAGCCGCGGCGTACCCGGGGACCTGTCGGGGGTGCGGGCCGTGCGAGCCCGCCACGGCGCCGTGTCGTGATGACCAACCCACGAGGCCGACCCCCTTGACCGTGTCGCGGTCGCGGCCCCCTGAGGACGGCCCGCTCATGCGCGCCGCCGCGCTCGACCGTAGGGGTGCGCCGCCGGCCGGTACAGGGCCGATGAGGTGGTCGTGCCCGGCCGCGCTCGGCTCGCCCCTGGGTCAGACGATGATCTGGTCGTCGCCGTCCTTGATCTGATAGCGGGGGTCCCAGCCGGGCGGCGGCTCGTGCCAGGGGGACGACGTCCATGGCATGCCCGCCTCGATCCAGCGCGAACGCGAGGATTCGTAGGTGCAGCCCTTGTCGTCGTCGGTCACACCGAACTCGAAGCCGCAGGCCGGACAGATCTCGTACGACCCGCTCCCGGTGCTGGCCGACCGTGGAGGCTCCATCAATTCTGGGAAGCCACACACGGGACAGACATACGTCACCGCGGCGCCCTCCCTGCTTGACGATTCCAGTAAGTGATGCGAGTCGACGCGCGCGCCGCAGCCGTGGGTCTCGCGCGGCGACACGCCGAATACCGAACGAGCGCCCCCGGGCAACGTCGTCGTCACGCTCGGTTCAGACAGTGATCTCCACGTCGCCGTGGACGATCTGGTAGCTCTCGTAGTGCGGGGAGTCGTCCTCGATGACGAGGACGGCGCCGGAGTCGAAGGTCAGACGGATCGTGCCGGACCGGTCCCAGACGACCTCGGTGACGTCTCGTCCGAGGAGGGGGAACATGGCGGGAGCGATGACGAGGCTGTTGTCGGACTCTGTTCGCTCAGAGCCGGCCTCGACGGACGACCTGCCTTCGATGCGGATCCAGGTTCCGCCGGTGTGGAAGTAGAGAATCACCTCGTTGGAGCCCACGCCCACCTGGATCAGGGTCTTGCCGACCAGGAACGTGAGATCGGCGTCGGAGTCGAGTCCATGCATGGTCAGGGTTCCTAACGTTGAGGGTGTCGCCTGCGTCAGACGACGATGAGGTCTTTGCCGTGCTTGATGTGGTAGCTCTCGTAGTGAGGAGCCGCGTCGTCCTCGATGCGCATCACCCCACCGTTCAAGAACAGCAGGAAGAGTGTGCCGTCCGACTTCCACCGGACGTCGACGACAGTCTCCGTGATGAGACCCATGAGGGCAGGCGCCAGGACGCGCGGGTCGTCCGACTCGATGCGGTGGTCGCCCACCGCCAGAGCCATCCAGCAGGCGCTGTTCACGCTCACGTCGCTGTAGAACCTCAGGATGACCTGATGGGCTCCGAGGCACACCTGCTCGAGGACGGCGCCTTTGAAAAAGCTCAGGTCGACATCGTCAGCAAATCCGTACATGCACGATCCGTTCTGGCGAGGGCGCTCTTCTAGACCACGATCGACGTGGTCCCGTACTCGATCTCGTAGCTCGTACCCGGGCGATCCGCTGTCAGTGAGCATGAGCACCGCGCCGCTGCGGAACGTCAGGCGGAGGGTCCCGTCGACATCCGAGGAGACTTCGGAGACGACGTCGGCGATCAGCTGCCCGGCATGCCCCGCCAGGTCGCGGGGAAGGTCGGAGGCGACCGTCACCCCGCCGACCTCGATCGTGGCCATGCAGGCGCTGTCTAGGACCACGCCGCCCTCGAAGCGGATGATCATCTGGTTCTTGCTGAGGCAGACCGACCCAACTCGCCGATCGACGAAGAAGGAGAGGTCCACGTGCGCTGGAAATCCGTACACGAGCCGCGATCCGCCTCGAGGTCGATGAATCAGTGCAGGCAGGCAATGGAAGCCGTTCAGCTGGTATGAGCCTCATCAGCGTCCGGAGGCGACGCTTCGAGGTCTCTGAGATGCGCACGCGGATCCCAATCGGTGGGCACGTCCTCGGTGGCCGCGAACGCCCATGTCATCCCGCGCTCGATCCATAGCGCGCGCCAGGACTCAAGACTGAAGCCTTGGGCTTCATCCGTGAAACCGAACTGGAATCCGCACGCCGGACAGATTTCGTACGACGGCTCGCCTCCTGCGTAGGGATCCTCTTCAAGCTCGGGGTATCCGCAAACCGGACAGATGTAGCTCAGGGTGCCCATGGCGCAATCCCTTCCCGTCTAGCCCAATACGCTGGCTTAGCTGTGAAGATCGTCCGTGTGGTGCCGTCCGGCCGATATACGCCGAGCGTGCCAGTAGTGGGATCGTAGACGTAGATGGCGCGAGGGCTGACTCTTACTTCGGCGTCTCCCCGCAGTCCCCGCTGAAGGAATTCGGACGCGAACCGGGCGTAATCCTCCTGAGTGACGATGCCGGGGAACTCCGGACCGTGCTTCTCGAGATGCCGTTCGAGCGTCCGCATGTCCCCCCATGTCAGCGTGCTGTCGAAGGCCAGCAGGCCCTCCAGGGAGGCCGGCAGCGCCTCGGCCGCTTCTGCGAGCTCGCCAGCGCCAGATGATGTGTCATCGAGGTGACGCCACGCCTCTGTGGTCGCATCGGCAACTGGCACGGGGCGCGCGACGGTCGCCACGTCCGCCGCGACGTCGTCGGCCAGGTCGGTCGGGTCGACCACCGCAGCGCCCGTCCGCACGGCTGCAGCCGTCCGGCCGGTGGTCCCGAGCACGGACGCCGCCCTGACGCCGCCGACGACCGGCAGCGCGAGCGAGGCGACGTTGAAGATCGCGCCGCCGGACGCCCGGCCCGGGTCCTCCGCCCAGGTGTCCCAGGACAGCAGCCCCTTGGCCATCCCCCACCAGGCGTCGCCAGCGGTACCGGCCGACCAGGCGCCGTCGTCGTGCCCGACGAGAGCCGTCATCCCCTGCCACGCGTCGCCGGCCGCGGCCCAGGAGTGGGACCAGCCCCACGACCCGTCGGACTCGTCACCCACCCCGACGAGCGAGCCGAGGCTCTTGAGAGTCCCCATGACGCCGTCCCAGACCGCTCCGTCCCAGATGAACCGCTTCACCTGGACGAAGGCCGCCTTAGCGCAGACGTCCTCGCGCTGGACCGGGGCGCCCCACGGCATCTCGGCCTCGTCAGGGATCGCCGACCAGCCGTAGCCGCGAGGGTCGTCGGCGCTGGTCGAGGGCCGCAGCGACCGCGCACCGCTCAGCCTGCGAATCGCGTTGGCGCACCGCCGCTCCGCGTCCCACAGCAGCACCTGGACCTCGTTGGCCGTGCTCAGCAGCTCCGTGTGCTGGTCGACCAGGCGCTGGTCGCGCCGCCACTCCGGGTCGCGGGCGGTGTTGCCGAGGAACCACTCGGCCTCGATGGTGACCATCCGTCGCAGGTCCAGCGCCGGCCCGACGTCGTCGGCGTACCGGTGGAGCGCCTCCGCGACGGCCCGCAGGTCGTCGGCGAACCGACGGCTGTCGGTCTCGACCGGGTCCATCACGTGCAGCAGCCGGTGCGCCTCGGGCGCCTCGTAGTGCTGGGCCAGGAGGCGCCACTCCCCCAGGACGTCCGCGCCGCCCTGGCGGACCTCGTCGGCGCTGCGCCCCAGGCCGTCGGCCGCCGTGCGGACCGCCTCAGGATCCACGTCGGCGCCGGCGAACCGGGTCGGGTCGATGAGCCCTGTCTCTGCCACCACGCCCCCTGCGCTCAGCACGTCCGGCTCCTGCCCCCGGAGCCGTCGCTGATGATGCCGCGTCCGGCGGTGGCGCCGCTGGCAGATCTCGGAACCTGTGGACAAGTGCCGGTGGCGACCCTCCGCGGCCCGCGCCCTCCAGTCCGCCGGTCCCCGTCGAGTCCGCCTGTCGCTCCCGGCGGGGTCGACGACGACCGGCGGACTCGAGCACGGGGGCGAGGGCGGGTCTACTGTCGATGACCATGGGCGCACCCACCGGAGTCACGTCCGAGGTCGGCCGGCTGGACACGGTCCTCCTGCACCGGCCCGGCCCGGAGCTGCAGCGCCTCACGCCGCGCACCAACGACCAGCTGCTCTTCGACGGCCTGCCGTGGGTCGAGCGCGCGCAGGAGGAGCACGACGCCTTCGCAGAGCTGCTGCGGGACCGCGGCGTCGAGGTGCTGCTGCTCGTCGAGCTGCTGGTCGAGGCCCTCGCGGACCCGGCCGCCCGCGAGCGCGCCGTCCGCGACCTCGTCGACGAGCGCCGCGTCGGCCTCCACCTCGCCGACGCCCTCACCTCGCACCTGACGTCGGCGGACGCGACGACGCTCGCGGGTGCGCTCGTCGGCGGGCTGACGTTCGAGGAGCTGCCCGCCGCGGAGGGCGCGTCCCTGGTCCGGGCGATGCACCACCCCCACGACTTCGCCGTCGACCCCCTGCCCAACCTGCTCTTCACGCGCGACTCGTCGGTGTGGGTCGGGGACCGGGTCGCGCTGACGTCGCTGGCGATGCCCGCCCGGATGCGCGAGTCCGCCGTCCTGGACCTCATCTACGCACACCACCCGCGCTTCGCCGGCACCCCGCGGGCCTACGCCGCGCACTCCGCCCCGCTCGAGGGCGGCGACGTCCTGCTGCTCGCCCCGGGCGTCGTCGCCGTCGGGGTCGGGGAGCGCACGACGCCCGCGGGGGCCGAGTCCTTCGCGCGGTCGCTCTTCGCCGACGGCCTCGCCCGCGCGGTGCTCGCCGTCCCCATCGAGCAGTCCCGCGCCACGATGCACCTGGACACCGTCTGCACGATGGTCGACCGCGACGCCGTCGTCATGTACCCGGCGGTGCGCGACACCCTCAGCGCGTACACCCTCACACCCGACGACGACGGCGCCGCGGGTACCCCCGGCGTCCGGGTCGCCGGCCCGGCGCCCTTCCTCGAGGCGGCTGGCGCCGCGATGGGCACTCGCCTACGCGTGGTCGAGACGGGGCTGGACCCGGTCACCGCCGAGCGCGAGCAGTGGGACGACGGCAACAACACCCTCGCGCTGGCACCGGGCGTCGTCGTCGCCTACGAGCGCAACGCCGAGACCAACGCCCGGCTCGCCGACGCCGGCATCGAGGTGCTCGCGATCGCCGGATCGGAGCTGGGGTCCGGGCGGGGTGGGCCGCGGTGCATGTCGTGCCCCGTGGCGCGGGGGGCGGTGGCCTAGCGGGACCCTCGCCTGCGCGGCCGGCCGGTCACCAGGACAGCGTGCGCAGGCCGGGCAGCGCGCGCACGGTCGCGTCCGCCGTCACGAACGTCACGTTCTCCACGAGGGCCTGGGCGACGAGCAGGCGGTCGAAGGGGTCGCGGTGCTCCCAGCGCATCGAGCCGGCCAGCAACGCGTGGTCGGTCCGCAGGGGGAGCTCCTCGACACAGAGCTCGGCCAGCCGCGCGCCCCACGTGGCGACGAGCGCCTCGGCGCCCGGCAGACGCCCCGTCCGTGCCTTGGTCGCGACCTCCATCGCGGAGACGGCGGAACCGAGCAGCGTCGTCGTCCCCGCTGCCAGCGTGGCACGCACTTCGTCCGGAACCCTCTCCGGGGACGCGAGCAGCCAGAGCAGGACGTGGGTGTCCAGCAGGTAGGTCACTCCCACGCGGCGAGCTCGGTCTCGTCCAGAGGGGCGTCGAAGTCCTCCGGGACGTCCAGCGCCACGGTGCCGAAGGTGCGCTGCCACACGACGTCGATCGGTGCGAGCCGCGCGACGGGCCGGCCGGCGCGGGCGATGACCACCTCCTCGCCCCGCTCGACCCGGTGGAGGAGCTCCGACAGATGGGTCTTGGCGTCCTGGACGTTCACCTGGGTCATCCGACAAGACTAAGGTGACCAGACCTGCTTGACCACACCTCGGCCGGAGCGGGAGCGCCCGGGTGCGGCAGACTCCGGACGCGTGATCCGCATCGACGACATCGAGGCCGGTACGTGCTGGTCCGCGCCCGACGCGCCGGACCTCGGCGAGCCGGACCTGCCCACCTGCGACCCGCACGGGCTCCTGGCCGACGGCCCGCACCCGTTCGCCCTCGACGCACCCGAGTCCCGCAACTTCTACGCGACGGTCGACGGGTACACGCGGTGCGTCGTCGGCGAGGAGCCGGCACGCGCGGACCTGGAGCTCCTCGCGCCGGAGGGTGCGGTCGTGGCCGAGCTGCGCACGTGCGCCGTCGTCCTGGGCGAGCAGGTCCTGCGGGTGTGGCCGCACCGGTGGTCCACCGACCACCGGCTCGTCGTCCCGGCGGCCGACGGCGCCGCGGCGTTCGAGGTGGGCGGCGGCGCGCCGGTGAAGTGGGCCGTCGAGCGGGCGCTGGCCCTGTCGCAGCGGCTGGGCGTGCCGGTGCTCGTCGCCCGTCGGCACGTGCTGCTGCCGCACGGCGCGTGGCCCGCGCCCGTGCTCCCGGACGGCCCCGCGCAGGTCGACGACACGACCGCGTGGCAGGCCGACGACGCGCCGCCGTTCGACCCGCCGCCGCTGCGCGACTGCTGCCACCCCGCGGCCCCCGAGCTCGGGCCGCCGCTGCTGTCCACCGCGCACGACGACGTCGCGCGGTTCTACGCGACCAACCACGGCCACACGGCGGCGCTGCTCGAGGACGCCGTGCCGGCGTTCGACCCGTACCGGCGCATCCCGATGGGCTACACGACGCTGCGGCTGCAGGAGAAGCGCGCCATCGTCCACGCGGGGCGGGTGCTGCGGATCTGGCCGCTGGCCCACGAGCGGCCGTCCGCGGAGGAGCGCGACGAGAGCTACCGACTGACGGTCGGGCCGGGTGAGCAGGGCGAGTGGATCAGGGACCTGACCGGCGAGCCGACGCTCGCGACGGCGCTCCGGGCCGCGCTGGTGCTGTCGGCGCGGGCGGGGGTGACGGTGCTGGTCAGCCGGGACCTCGAGGAGCGCGACTGGCACTGAGCGCGGGCCCCGGCCCGCCCCGACGCTGTCAGCCGGCGGCGCGGCGGGCCGCGGCGAGCACCTGCTCCGCTGTCAGCGTCGGCGCCAGCACGTAAACGGGCTCCCGGTCCTCCTGGAACACCGCCTCGATCCCCGGCTCCTGGGCGAGCCGGCGCTCGTAGGCGGTGAACTTCTCCGTGCCCCACTCGCCCTCGGCCAGCTCATCCAGCCAGAGGAGGTACGTGTAGTCGGCCAGGTCGGAGGGCCCCACCAGGCGGACGAGCTCCTCCACCGTGAGCGGCTCGCGCCGCCAGACGCGGATCTCGGGAACCTCGTGCAACGGCTCCGGCAGGGCGATGTCCCAGGTCCGCGCGGTGCCCCGGATGAGGCCGCCGAGCCGGGGCCGCAGCGCCCGGCGCGCCCGCGCCGGCGAGAACTCGCTGTCGCGCAGGGGCGGGTCGTCTGCGTCGGCGGGCGGCGCCCCCTCCCGGTAGAGAACCTTCTCCAGCTCGCTCAGGCCGTACTGGCCCGCCACCAGCCAGCCGAAGAGCCGCGGCTCCGCCCCGACCGTCCGGTGGTCGTGGGGCCAGGGGAAAGGCTGCCCGTAGGAGAGGACCTGCGGGTCGCCCTCGATGGCCCAGCGCACGTCGCCGCCGTCCGGCAGGCGAGCGAGGTGGAACATGAAGGCGTCGATGAGCCTGGCGCCGATCGGCGTGACGTCCAGGTCGAGCTCGCCCGTGTCCCAGGCGGGCCGCGGGACGTCGCCGTCGTCCCAGAGGTGGCGCACGACGAGGCGGACGGCCGCGCGGGTCGACCTGCCCGTGGGGGCGTAGTCCGTGCCGTGCTCGGCGCGCCAGACCGCGTCCATGACGGCGCGGCTCAGCGGTTCCTCGGCGACCCAGCAGCGGGCGTGGTCGAGGTGGGTCTCGATGGGAGCGGAGGCACGGTCGGCGCTCACACCACCCCCACCCACAGCCCGTCCCGCGCCCGTGTCATCGCGACGTTCAGCTCGCGCCGCTCCCGCTCCCACTGCTCGCGGCGGGTGTCGTCGGCGGGTGGGCCGGCCTCGGCGAGGTCACTCGCGCGCACCTCCGGCAGCAGGACGTGCTTGAACTCCAGCCCCTTGGCGCGCTTGACCGTGCCCACCTTGATGGCGTCGGTGGGGGCGCCGTCGTAGTCGGTCAGGAAAACCACCGGGGCGCCGTCGGCCCGCAGCGCCGCGGCGGCGCGCTCGACGGCGCGGCGGCTGCGGCACAGCACCCCGACGTCACCGGGCCGCGTGCCGACCTCCCGCACGACGGCGCGCGCCCGCGCCACCATCCGCGCGTCGCGCTCCAGCGGGCTCCGGCAGCGCTCGATGACCGGCTCCGGACCGGTGCGCGAGACCGCCTGCGGGACGTCGCCGCGCCCGACGACGCCCTCGATGTCGGCGAACTCGTCGCCGTCGACCAGGCGGGAGGCGAAGTCGAGGATCTGCGCGGTGTTGCGGTAGTTCACGTCGAGGACGACGCCGCGGCCCGCCACCGAGATCCCCGCCTCGGCGAGCGTGTAGCCGCCGGGGTAGATGGACTGCTGGCCGTCGCCGATGAGCGTCAGCGCGTCGGACATGGTCCCAACAATCCGGCTCATCGCAATCGAGGGTGTA
>NZ_AXCW01000079.1 GCF_000603945.1 Actinotalea ferrariae CF5-4
CGACCCCCACCCCGACGCCGACCCCGTCCCCCACGCCGACCGAGGCGCCGTCGGCCTCGGCGGACCCACGGCCGGACCCGCGACCGGACGCCGCCGAGCTCGTCCTGTCGCCGTCGGGCCTCGGGCCGCTCACCGTCGGGCTGCCGGCGGAGGGCAACCCGGGTGCGGCGATGATCTCCTGGGACCCCGACCACTGCGCCGGCATGGCGGAGCCCGGCGTGGACCCCGGCCGCTGGGTCGCCGAGGGCTACGGCCCCGCGACGCGCGTGGACGGCTCGCCCGCCGAGCAGCTCTTCGCGGTGGGCACCGACGAGGCGGGCGTGGTCGTCTGGATCGACGTCTACGGCACGGAGCCGCGGACGCCCGAGGGCGTCGGGGTCGGCTCCACGCTGGCGGAGGTGCTGGCGGCCTACCCGGACGCCGGCGGCCCGTTCGCCGGACCCCTCTCGGAGGTGCGCTGGGTCACGACGGCCGACGGCGTCCTGGTCCTGGAGACGGCGCTGGACGACCCGTCGGAGCCCGACGGCGTCGTGGTGCTGGCCCGTGTCCTGGCGCCCGGGTCGGACCCGGCCTTCGCGACGTGGCGCACGGACTGGACGGCGGGCGGCTGCCTCTGAGGGGTGGCTGCCTCTGAGGGGTCGCTGCCTCTGAGGGTGGACCTCTGGACGAGGGGTCTACGGCGCCGTCGGCGTCCCGAAGAGGAAGCCCTGGGCGTACTCGATGCCGAGCGACACGAGCGCGTCGCGCTCGGCCTCCGTCTCCACCCCCTCGGCGATGACGACGGCGTGGAGCCGGCGGCCGAACGCCGCGAGCGCCTGGACCAGCGCCTGCCGCACGGGGTCGTCGTCGATCCCGCGCACGAGCGACATGTCGATCTTGATGATGTCCGGGTGCATCCGGATGACGTGCGTCATGCTCGCGTACCCCGCGCCGACGTCGTCGACCGCGACCCGTAGCCCCTGCGCGCGGTGCGACGCGAGCGCCTCGTCGAGCGCGACGTAGGACTCCACGGGGGCGTGCTCGGTGACCTCGACGACGACGTCGTGCGGGTCGGCGTCCGAGAGCAGCTCGTCGAGCGCCCCGTCGACGATCACCGAGGGCGAGAGGTTGATCGCGACGGACCGGGCGCCGCCGCCGGCCTGCTCCAGCGCCGAGGCCGCCGCGGCGAGCTCCAGGTCGTGACCCAGGCCGAGGGCCGTCGCGGTGGCGAACCACTGCGCCGGGTTGCGGGTCGTGTCGTCGAACCGGGTGAGTGCCTCCACCGCGACGGACGCCCCCGTCCCCAGCTCCACGACGGGCTGGAGGACGACGTGGCGCCCGTGACCGCGGCACAGGTCCAGCACCTCGTCGCGCAGGGCGCGGCGGCGCACCGACGCGGCCGAGCTGCTCAGCGCGCGGCGGTGGACGTCCTGGATGACGTCGGCGATGAGGCGGGCCGTCGTGACGTCGTCGGCGGAGAGCTCCGGCTGGGGGGAGGAGCTGACCGCGCACACCATGCCCTCCACGGTGCCCTCCGCGTCGAGGAGCGGGACGCCGAGGTAGGCGCCGATGTGGTGCTCCTGGGTGGCGGGGAGCAGGACGGCCTCGGGCTCCAGGCGGGTGTCCGGGATGAGCGCCGGCATGACCCCGCTGACGACCCGCGAGCAGTAGGCGCCCGACAGCGGCGTCTCCGTGCCGGGGGACGGCCCGTCGAGGCCGGGCGCCACGTCGACGAACCGGAGCACCTGGCTGGAGCCGACGAACTCGCTCGTCCAGGCCACGTCCATGCCGACCGTGCGCCGCAGGAGGTGCAGGAGCCGCTGCACGACGCGCTCCTCGCCCGTGCCGCCGCCCCGGTGCTCGAGCCCGACGACGCCGCCGGGTCCGCCCTCCGCCAGGGCCGCTGCCCGCCGGCGGCCCTTCGCGTGCAGCATCGCCGCGTCGGCCAGGTCGACGATCTCGTCGGCGGACCGGTCGCGCGGGCCCGCGACGTGGATGCCGAGGCTGAGCTCGACGTCCAGCGTGGTGCCGGAGACCACCACCGGGACGGCCATCGCCTCGACGATCCGGGAGGCGACCTCGTCGGCGACGCGGTGCGCGTCGAGGGCGTCCTCCCGGTGCTCCCGGCCCCGGCCCGGCGGGCAGACGACGACGAACTCGTCCCCGGACCAGCGCCCGACGGTGTCCCCCTCCCGCACGCAGAGACGGAGCCGCCGCGCGACCTCCTCGAGCACCTCGTCCCCGGCGGCGTGGCCGAGGCGGTCGTTGACCGCCTTGAACCGGTCCACGTCGGCGAAGACGACGGCGACCCCGCCGCCCGTGCGTCGCGCGGCGGCGAGCGCCTGCGTGAGCCGGTCGGCGACGAGCGTGCGGTTCGGCAGCCCGGTGAGGACGTCGTGCGTGGCCAGGTGCCGCGCCGTGACCTCCATCGCCTTGCGCTCGGTGATGTCGGTGTAGCTGAGGACGGCGCCGGACCCGTGCCCGCCGGTGAAGCGGACGGCCTGCTCCGTGAACCACATGACCCCGTCGGGCGTCCGGCAGGCCACGTCCATGGAGAACTCCGGGATCGCCCCGTCGAGGACCTGCCGGACGCCCTCGGCGGCGAGCGCGGCGTCGGCGGCGGCACGGGGGTCGTCCCCCGCGGCGGCCCGCCGGCACACCTCGAAGAAGTTGGTGCCCTCCGCGCAGACGTCGCACGTCGCCGCGGTCCCGAACCGGCGCCACGCGTCGTTGACGGACACGATCGTGCCCTCGGCGTCGAGCACGGCGAGCTGGGCCGGGAGCGAGTCGAGGACCGCGTGCTGGAGCGGACGGGCCACCTCCCCTGCCTCTCTGCAGACGGGGCGAGAACCACGTGCGAGGACCACCCTGACGGCCCTCCTCCCCCCGACCCTGCCAACGGGTGCGCGACCGCACAAGACCCGCGGCGGATGAGATGCGCGTGCCGAGTGCGGCGAACGGGGGCGCCGACGGCGCCGACCGGGGGCGCAGCGACCCGGGCGTGCCGGGCACCGGGAGGCCACCGGATACGATGACCGTGCTCGTGACGGCGCGCGTCCCCCACCGACGCGCCGGACCCCTCCGTGACGGCAGCCCCGGAGGTCGTGCGGACGAGCGCCCCACGACATGACGGACCCCTGACCACCGCCCTCGACCGGACGGAGGCCACATGCTCCTGCTCCTCGCCGTGCACCTCGCGATGGCGCTCGCCGCGCCCGTGCTGGTGAGCCGGCTGGGGCGGCGCGCCTTCTTCGTCCTGGCCCTGGCGCCCGCGTCGGCCGCGGTGTGGGCCCTGTCGCAGACGCGCGCGGTGCTCGACGGGGACGGTCCCACCGAGGTGGTCGCCTGGGTCCCCGCCCTGAGCATCGAGCTCGCGTTCCGTCTGGACACCCTCGGCTGGCTGATGACGCTGCTCGTCGGCGGCGTCGGGGCCCTGGTCCTCGTGTACTGCGCCGCCTACTTCTCGGCGAGCGCCGGCGGGCTCGGCCGCTTCGGCGGGGTCCTCGTGGCGTTCGCCGGAGCGATGCTCGGCCTGGTCACCACCGACGACCTGCTCCTGCTCTACGTCTTCTGGGAGCTGACCACCGTCTTCTCCTACCTGCTCATCGGGCACTACTCCGACCGCAAGGCGTCGCGCCGCGCCGCGATGCAGGCGATCATCCTCACGACGTTCGGCGGCCTGGCGATGCTCGTCGGCCTCGTCCTGCTCGGGGAGGCCGGTGGCTCCTACCGGGTCTCGGACGTCCTGGCCGACCCGCCCACCGGGGCGGTGGCGTCGGTCGCGGTCGTCCTGCTCCTGCTCGGGGCGCTGAGCAAGTCCGCGCTCGTCCCGCTGCACTTCTGGCTGCCCGCGGCGATGGCCGCCCCGACGCCGGTGAGCGCCTACCTGCACGCCGCCGCGATGGTGAAGGCCGGCGTCTACCTCGTGGCCCGGTTCGCGCCCGCGTTCGCCGACCTGCCCGTGTGGAAGGCCGTCGTGGCGGTGGCGGGGACCTGGACGCTCGTGCACGGCGGCTACCGCGCGCTGCGCCAGTACGACCTCAAGCTCGTCCTGGCGTTCGGCACCGTGAGCCAGCTCGGCCTGCTCGTGCTGCTCGTGGGGCTGCCCGGCAGGGCGACGGCCCTGGCGGGCCTGGCGATGCTGGGCGCGCACGCCATGTTCAAGGCGTCGCTCTTCCTCGTCGTCGGCATCGTCGACGCGGCCACGGGCACGCGCGACCTGAGGCGACTCACCGGCGTCGGGCGGGCGCTGCCGCTCACCGCGACGGCGGGCGCGCTCGCGACCCTGTCGATGATCGGGATGTTCCCGTTCGCGGGCTTCGTCGCGAAGGAGGCCGCGCTCGAGGCGCTCCTGGCCGAGGCGACGACGCCGAGCGGACTCCTCGTCGTCGTCGGCATGGTCGTCGGGTCCGCGCTGACCGTGGCCTACGGCCTGCGCTTCTGGTGGGGCGCGTTCGCGGACAAGCGGCTGCCGGCCACCGACGACGACGGCGCGCCCGTCGAGCCGCCGCACGTCTCGCGCCCGTCGCTCGTGCTCGTCGCGCCCGCCGCCGTGCTGGCGGTCCTGGGCCTGGTCACCGGCCTGCTGCCGGGGCTCGGGGAGACGCTGCTCGCACCGCACGCCGCCGGGTACGCGGGCGAGGAGGGCCACCTCGTGCTGTGGGCCGGGTTCAAGCCCGCGTTCTGGCTGACGGTCCTCGTGCTGGCCGCCGGCGCAGCGATGTTCGCGGCCCGCGCGTGGGTCGAGCGCGCGCAGTCACGGGTCTCGGTGCCCCTGGACGCCGACCGGGCCTACCGCCGGCTCATGCGGCGCCTCGACGACGCGGCCGCGGACGTCACCGCCCTGACCCAGCGTGGTTCGCTGCCCTTCTACCTGGGCGTGATCCTGCTCGCCATGGTCGCGCTCCAGACCGTGGCGCTGACCCGCACCGGGCTGCCCGGCCCCGACGAGGTCCGCCTCTACGACCGGCCGGCCCAGCTCGTCGTCGGCGGCCTGGCGGTCGCGGGCGCGGTCCTCGCGGCCAACGCCCGACGGCGGCTCAAGGCCGTGGTCCTCGCGGGGGTGAGCGGCTACGGCGTCGCCGCCCTCTTCATGCTGCACGGGGCCCCGGACCTGGCCCTGACGCAGGTGCTGGTCGAGACGGTGACCCTGGTGGTGTTCGTGCTCGTGCTGCGGCGGCTGCCGGCGTACTTCTCCGTCCGGCCCCTCGCGGCGAGCCGGTGGCTGCGGATGGCGATCGGCGTCGCCTCCGGGCTCGTCGTCGGCGCCCTCGCGCTCGTCGTCCCGACGGCGCGGGTCCACCCGCCCGTCTCGGAGGACTTCCCGGAGGAGGCGTACGTCTTCGGCGGCGGGCGGAACATCGTCAACGTCACCCTCGTCGACATCCGCGCGTGGGACACCACCGGCGAGATCGCCGTGCTGCTCGTGGCCGCGACGGGCGTGGCCTCGCTCATCTTCCTGAGCACGCGCAGCGGCTCGATCTTCCGGTCGAGCTCCGCGCGCGGCTCGGGGTACGTGTGGGACTCGGTCCCGCAGCCGGCCGTCATCCGCCGGCTCACCGTCGACGCACGGGCCCAGCACGCCGCCGGGACGCTGTCCCCCGGCCGGAACCGCGAGTGGCTGGGCGCCGGCAGCACGCTCGCACCACAGCGACGGTCCGTCGTCTTCGAGATCATCACGCGGCTGCTGTTCCACTCGATGGTCGTCGTCGGGCTGTACCTGCTGTTCGCGGGGCACAACAGCCCGGGCGGCGGGTTCGCCGGCGGGCTCGTCGTCGGGATCGCGCTCATCGTGCGGTACCTCGCGGGCGGGCGGTACGAGCTGGGCGACGCCGCGCCCGTGCACCCCGGCCTGCTGCTCGGGCTCGGGCTGTTCCTCTCCGCGGGCGTCGGCCTCGTCGCGGTCCTGGCGGGCGGCTCGCTGCTGCAGAGCGTGATCATCGAGTTCGCCGTGCCGGTGCTGGGCCCGATCAAGCTCGTGACCTCCGTCTTCTTCGACATCGGGGTGTTCCTGCTCGTGCTCGGCGTGGTGCTGGACGTCCTGCGCAGCCTCGGGGCGGAGATCGACCGTCACAGCGAGGAGGCGGCGCCCGACTCCGCGGACCCCGAGGTCAGGGGCACGGAGCGGGTCAGCGCGGGCGCGCGGGAAGGTCAGGACCCCGGCGCCGGTGCCGGGACGCGGGGCCGCGGCACCTCGATGTCCGAGCCGATCGACGGCAGCCTCTCGGGCCGCGGCACCGGCGAGGGGGGCGGACGATGATCGACACCTCGCCCAGCCTCGCGCTCGTCGTCGTCGCGGCCGCCCTCACCGCCGTCGGCGTCTACCTGCTGCTCGAGCGCTCGCTCACCCGCGTGCTGCTCGGTGTGATCTTCCTGAGCAACGCCGTCAACGTGGTACTGCTCGTCTCCGGCGGCCGGGCCGGCGGGGCGCCGATCGTGGACTACACGGACGAGGACTCGATGAGCGACCCGCTGCCGCAGGCGCTCATCCTCACGGCCATCGTCATCACGCTCGGCATGACGGCGTTCCTGCTGGCGATGGCGTACCGGTCCTGGCAGCTGAACCAGCACGACGAGGTCCAGGACGACCTCGAGGACCGCCGGGTCGCGCAGCGCGCCGCCCGCGACGAGGCGGCCTACCTCAGCGACGACGACGGCACGACCACCCTCGAGCAGGAGGCCGCCGAGGTGCACGACGAGACCGGCGACGACGGACCGCCGTCGTCCGGCCCTGGCACCCCGCCGTCGTCGGCCCCCGGCTCCCACGCCGTCCCGACGCCCGAGGGCGGTGACGCGCGGTGAACGGCCTCAGCCTGACGGACCTCACGTGGGCGGTGCCGCTGCCGGTCGTCATCCCGCTCGCCGCCGCCGGCCTGGCCCTGGTGCTGTGGCGCAACGCGCGCGCGCAGGGCGTCATCAGCGTCGTCGCGCTCAGCCTGGTGCTGGTGACGTCCGTGGCGCTGCTCGTGGCCGCCGACGACGGCCCCCTCGTCCTGGACATCGGCAGCTGGGCCGCGCCGGTCGGCATCGACCTCGTCGCGGACCGGCTGTCCACGCTCATGCTCACCGTGTCCTCCGCGGTGACCCTGTGCGTCCTGCTGTACTCCCTGGCGCAGGGCCTGGCGGACAACAACGCCGAGACCCCGGTCGCGATCTTCCACCCGACGTACCTCGTGCTGACCGCCGGCGTCGCGAACGCGTTCCTCACCGGGGACCTGTTCAACCTCTTCGTCGGCTTCGAGATGCTGCTCGTCGCCTCCTACGTGCTCATCACGCTCGGCGGGACCGGCGAGCGGATCCGCGCGGGGACGATCTACATCGTCGTGTCGCTGCTGTCCTCGATGCTGTTCCTGCTGGCGGTCGCGCTGGTCTACGCCGCGACGGGCACCGTGAACATGGCGCAGCTCGCGGTGCGGCTCCAGCAGATCGACCCCGACGTCGCGTTCGCCCTGCAGCTCCTGCTGCTGCTCGCGTTCGGCATCAAGGCGGCGGTCTTCCCGCTGTTCGCCTGGCTGCCCGACTCCTACCCGACCGCGCCCGCACCGGTGACCGCCGTCTTCGCCGGCCTGCTCACCAAGGTCGGCGTCTACGCGATCATCCGGACGCAGACCCTGCTGTTCCCCGACGGCCGTGCGGACGACCTGCTGATGTGGGTCGCCCTGGCGACGATGCTCGTCGGGATCCTCGGTGCGGTCGCGCAGAACGACGTCAAGCGGATGATCTCGTTCACGCTGGTGAGCCACATCGGCTACATGGTGTTCGGCATCGCGCTGTCCACCGAGGCGGGGCTCTCCGCCGCGATCTTCTACGTCGCGCACCACATCACGGTGCAGACCACGCTGTTCCTCGTCGTCGGGCTCATGGAACGTCGCGGCGGGTCCACGTCGCTGGACGCCTTGGGCGGGCTCGCCCGGATCGCCCCGCTGCTCGCGGTGATGTTCTTCCTCCCGGCGATGAACCTGGCGGGCATCCCCCCGCTGTCGGGCTTCCTCGGCAAGGCCGGGCTCATCCAGGCCGGGGCGGAGGTCGGCACCCCGCTGGCGTACACCCTCGTCGCGGGCGGGATCGTCACGTCGCTGCTCACGCTCTACGCCATCGTCAAGGCGTGGAACAAGGCGTTCTGGCAGCCCGCGCCCGAGGAGCCGCGGGAGGTCGCCCTGCCCCGCGGGATGGTCGGCTCGGCCGCGGCGCTGGTGGTGGCCGGCGTGGCGCTGACCGTCGTCGCCGGTCCGCTCTACGACTACACCGAGCGGGCGGCCGCGACGCTGCGGGACCGCGAGCAGTACGTCACCGCGGTCCTGCCGGGCGGCCGCGGCGAGGGACGGTCCGCCGACGTCACCGACGAGGCGCGGCGCGAGGGCGGCACGGACCGGGTCGAGGAGGGATCCGACCTCGAGGACGTCGGACCCCGCGGGGGCGAGCAGCCCGCGCCGCCGGAGGAGGAGACGGGCAGCGACGAGGGCACCGACGAGGGAGGGACGCCATGAGCCTGCACCCGCGCCGGCGCGCGCTGCGCGTGCGCGTGTGGACCGCCCTGTGGCTGACGATCGCGTGGGCACTGCTGTGGGGGAACTTCGCGGTCGGGACGCTCGTCGTGGGCCTGCTGGTGGGCGTCGTCGTCGTCGCCGTGCTGCCCATGCCGCCCATGGACTTCCGGGGGCGCGTCCACGTGCGGCCGCTGCTGTACCTCGTGGTGCGGTTCGTCGGGGACCTCACCGTGGCGAGCGTCCAGGTCGCCGTGCAGGCGCTGGACCCGCGGCGATCGCCCCGCAGCGCCGTCCTGGCGGTGCCGCTGCGCAGCCACTCGGACCTGTACCTGACGCTGACCGCGGTCCTCACCTCCCTCGTGCCGGGATCGGTGATCGTCGAGGCGCACCGGGTCTCCGGGACGCTCTACGTGCACGTCCTGGACGTCGCGACGAGCGGCGGGGTCGAGGAGGCGCGTCGCCACGTCCTGGACCTGGAGGCCCGGATCCTGCGCGCCCTGGCCTCGGATGCCGAGCTCGCCGAGGCCGGGCTGTCGCGCGACCCGCGGGGGGTGGGGTCGTGATCCTGCCCGTCGTCGCCGTCTGCGTGGCGCTGCTCGCCGCCGCGGGCGTGCTGGCCCTCGTCCGCGCCGAGCGGGGGCCCAGCATGCTGGACCGCAGCGTCGCGCTCGACATCCTCACCAGCACGCTCGTCGGCGCCGTCGCGCTCGAGGCGGCCTGGGCGCGCCGGACCGACGGCCTGCCCATGCTCGTCGCGCTCGCCCTGGTCGGGTTCGTCGGCTCGGTGACGATCGCGCGGTTCGCGTCCGTGGAGCCCGAGGGCGAGGGCCGCGTCCTCACCCGCGAGGAACTGGCGTCGCTGGAGACCGAGCGCAGCCGCCGCACCGAGGCCGAGATGCGTCAGGTCGACGACGAGGACCACGGCGGCTCCCCGGCCGGGGAGGTCAAGGGATGAGTGCCGCGACGACGACCACCGTGCTCGACGTCCTGGCGTCGCTGTGCCTGCTCGGGGGCTCGCTCCTGACGTTCGCGGCGGCGGTCGGGCTCGTCCGGTTCCCGGACCTGCTCGCCCGGACGCACGTGGCCGCGAAGCCCCAGGTGCTCGGGCTGATCCTCATGCTGGTCGGGCTGTCGCTGCGGCTGCGCACCCTGCAGGTGCTGTGGGTGCTCGTGCTGGTCGCGGGGTTCCAGATGCTCACGTCGCCCGTGGCGGCGCACATGGTGTCGCGCGCCGGGTTCCGCACCGGGAAGGTGCGGCACGACCTCCTGGTCGTGGACGAGCTGTCGCGGGACATGGAGGTCGCGGAGTCCGAGATCCGCGCCGAGGTCTCGCGCGACGACGAGCGCCCGGCGGACTGACCGTCCGCCGACGGGCAGGGCGCCGATCCGCCGCCGGGCGCCGCACGCCTCACTTGATGAAGCGGGCGGCACCTCTCGTCGCGAGGACCCGGGCGAGGGCGACGACCGCGCCCGTCACGGTGGCTGCGGCGGCGACCTCGCCGAACCGCGAGTCACCCTCGTCCTCCGCCTTCGGCGGCCTGTGGCCGAAGGCCTTCGTCCACACCTGGTTGATGACCTGCTGGGCGACCCAAGCCGCCCCGAGCGCGACGACGACGCCGAGGATCTTGGCGGTCATGTCTTCCTTGGACTGCGTCAGCTCGGGCACGAGCCACCTCCTTGATCGACGGATGCAGCCCTCACGCTAACGGCCACGGGTCCGCACCGCAGCGTCGAACAGGCTCCGACCGGCACCCGTCCCGGCGTCGTCGTCGGTGCGGTGCGCGGTCCGGGCCCCATGGGCTGCCCCGGGGGAACCTGTGCCCTCCCCCGACGTTGCACCGTCGTCGAGTAGAATCTTCACCTCCACCCCCTCGCGCCGGAGCGATCACTCCGGCAGGCCTCGGGCACCCGTACCTCGCGCGGGATGACCGGGGCAACGCCACCCGACACCGGAAGGAACGGTGCCCCGTGACGCTGCTCGCGGCCCTCCTCGTCATGGCCACGGCCGCCGCGCTCGCGCGACCCCTCGCCCGCCGGCTCGGGCGCGACGCGGGCTACGCCATGGCCGTGGCGATGCTCGGGGCGCTCGGCCTCGTCCTGACCGGTGCCGACGAGGTGTTCGCCGGCCGCCCGGTGACGGCGGAGATCCCGTGGATCCCGGCCCTCGACGTGGCGGTCCGGCTCCGGCTGGACGGTCTGAGCCTGCTGTTCGTCGTCGTCGCCCTGGGCGTCGGGGCCCTCGTCATGGCGTACTGCGCGCGCTACCTCAGCGAGACGTACGACCACGCCCGGCTGTACCGGCTCCTCGGGCTCTTCGCGACGGCGATGCTCGGCCTGGTCCTCGCTGACGACACCGTGCTGCTCTTCGTCTTCTTCGAGCTGACGACGCTGTGCTCGTTCCTGCTCATCGGCGGCCAGGGCCTCAAGGAGGCACGGCCGGCGACCCGCGCGCTCGTGGTGACGGGCACCGGCGGCCTGGCGCTCCTGACCGCCGTCGTGCTGATGTGGTCCGTCACCGGGACGACCAGCGTCACCGAGACGCTCGCCCGCTCGGGCGAGATCGCCGCCTCCCCCCTGGCACCGTGGATCGCCGTCACGCTGATGCTCGCGGGCATGACCAAGTCGGCCCAGGTGCCCTTCCACTTCTGGCTGCCCGACGCGATGGTCGCCCTGACGCCCGTCAGCGCGTACCTGCACGCGGCGACGCTGGTGAAGGCCGGCATCTACGTCCTCATGCGGTTCTCGCCCCCGTTCGCGGACACGACGCTGTGGACGGTGACGCTCGTGACCGCGGGGCTCGTCACCACCGTCGTCGGCGCGGTCTTCGCGCTCCAGCAGCACGACCTCAAGGCGCTGCTGGCGTACTCCACGGTGAGCCAGCTCGGGTGGATCGTGGTGCTCGTCGGGGTGGGCACCGACCAGGCGCTGGCCGTCGCGGGCGTGCACACCTTCGCGCACGCCCTGTTCAAGGCGACGCTCTTCATGCTCGTGGGGATCATCGACCGCGAGGCGGGCAGCCGGGACATCCGGGACCTGTCCGGTCTGTACCGCGTCATGCCGGTCACCGCGGGCCTCACCGCGATCGCGGCGATGTCGATGGCGGGGCTCCCTCCGCTGCTCGGCTTCGTGAGCAAGGAGGAGTCGTACTACTCGTTCCTCCAGGCGCCCGGCGGCTGGGGCCCGGTGGTGGGCAGCGTCGCCGTGCTCTCGGCGGCGTTCACGTTCGCGTACAGCGCCCGCATCCTCTACGGCGCCTTCGCGGGGCGCACCGAGCAGCCCGACCTGTACGAGCCGCGGCTCTCGTTCCTGCTGCCCGCCGCGCTCCCCGCCGTGACGAGCCTGGGTCTGGGCCTCTTCGTGACGAGCCTCAACCCGTTCTTCACGCGGGCGGTGCAGGACACGGTCCTCGGTGAGGCGGAGGTGGACCTCAAGCTGTGGCCGGGCCTGGACTCCGTCGCCCTGTGGATGTCGGTCGTCACCATCGCGCTCGGCGTCGGCCTGTTCCTCGCGCGTGGCCCCGTGGACCGCGCGCTGCAGCGCCTCGACCTGCCCTTCTCCGGCGTGCAGGTCTACGACGCCCTCTACGCGCGCGTGCTGCGGCTCGGCGACGGCATCGGCCGTCCCGCCCGCACGGGCGCGCTCGCCCCCCACCTCGCGTGGCCGCTCGTCGGGGTGGCGGCGGTCGCCGTCGTCGGCGTGGTCGTCCTGCGCGACCTGCCCGCGGCGCGCGCGACGACCCGGCCCGAGGACTGGGTGGTCGTCGCCCTCACCGCCGTCGCGGCGCTCGGCCTGGCCCGGACGACGTCACGCCTCGGCGCGATCACGATGCTCGGCATCGTCGGGTTCCTCGTCGGGGTGTGGTTCCTGCTCGCGGGCGGCGTCGACCTCGCGCTGACCCAGCTGCTCGTCGAGATCCTCACGGTCGTCGTCGCGGTGCTCGTCCTGCGGCGCCTGCCGCACCGGTTCGAGCCGACACCCCGCACCCGCCGGGCGGTCGCGGCCGGTGCGGGGCTCGTGGCCGGGGCGGTCGCGGGCCTCGGGACCTGGGCGCTCGCCGGGCGCCGAGAGCCGTCGGCCGTGTCCCGGTACCTCCTCGAGGAGGGTCCGGAGGGCTCGGGCGGGACGAACGTCGTCAACACGGTGCTCGTCGACTTCCGCGGGCTGGACACGTTCGGGGAGATCACGGTCCTCGCCGTCGTCGGCATGGGGCTGCTGGCCCTGCTGCGCCGGGACCGGCCGGCCGAGCGGCTGCCCCGCGACGACGACGCCCCCGGTGACCGGACCGTCCTGTACGTCACCTCGCGCGTCGTGGTGCCGGTGGTGGTCGTGGCGTCGGTGGTGCTGCTGTGGCGCGGGCACAACGAGCCCGGCGGCGGCTTCATCGCCGCGCTCATGGGCGGCCTCGCGGTCGCGCTGGTCCAGCTGCCGCGCGGCCTGCACGGTCGCACGCCGCTGCGGGCGGAGCCGCTGCTCGCGTCGGGCGTCGCGGTCGCCGTCGGCGCAGGCCTGCTGGGCATGCTCGACGGGTCGTTCCTGCGGCCGATCCGGGGCGCGGTCGAGGTCGGCGGCTTCTACCAGTCCCTGACGACGTCACTGATCTTCGACGTCGGGGTGTACCTCACGGTGCTCGGCCTGGTCGTCGCGGCCATCGACCGGTTCAGCCACGGCCGGACCGAGGTGGCCGTCGACGTGGCGGTGCGCACGGCAGGGGGGGCCGGCGACGGCTCGGGCGATCCCCCCGACGACCCGGCCCTGCCCGACGACGACCACCGACCCGTCACCACCGAGGAGGCGATCCGATGAGCACCGCCGTCCTCGTCGCCGTCCTCGTCGGCGCCGGCGTGTACCTGCTGCTCCAGCGGGGCCTGGTCCGGGTGACGTTCGGCTTCGTGCTGCTCGGGCACGCCGCCAACGTCGTCCTGCTCGGGGCCGGCGGCATGGACCGGCGGGACCCGCCGCTGCTCGCGGAGGGCTCGGCCGCCCAGGCAGCCGACCCGCTGCCGCAGGCCTTCGCCCTCACGGCCATCGTCATCGCGTTCGGGATCACCGTGTACCTCCTCGCCCTCGCGGGCAACGGCGGCGAGCACGACGGGCCGCCGTCGGACGCCGAGGGTCCCCGTGCGGCCCCTCCGCGTGGCGGCGCGACCCCGCTCCCGGGCGGCGTGACCTTCCACGCCACCCCCGCGACCGACGGCGGCTCGCCGACCACCACCGGCTCGGCGACCGCCGCCGGCTCCACGACGGGAGGCGACCGACCGTGAACGACTGGCTCCCCGCCCTCCTGTGGCTGCCGCTGCTCATGGCCGCCGTGGCCCTCGCCGTGCGCCGGAGCACCAGGGCGCAGCGCGTGGTCGCCCTGGGGACGCACGCCGCCGTCGTCGTGCTCGGCCTCACGCTGCTCGTCTCGACGCGTGACGGCTCGGTCGTCGTCGAGCAGGTGGCCGGCTGGCCCGGCGGGGTGTCGATCCCGTACGCGGTCGACGTGTTCGCCGCGCTGATGATCACCGTGACCGCGTTCCTGGTGCTCGTCACGTCGACGTTCGGGATCGGCACGCGCGACGACGACGACCCGTACTTCCACCCGTTGGTGCTCGTGCTGTCGGGCGGGGTCTTCGGGGCCTTCGCCACCGCGGACCTGTTCCACCTCTTCGTCATGATCGAGGTGGCGCTCATCCCGTCCTACGTCCTGCTGACGCGCAGCGGACGGCTGCCGCAGCTCGGGGCGGGGCGGATCTACCTCACGGTCAACCTGCTCGTGTCGACGATCCTGCTCACCGGCGTCGGGCTCGTGTACGCGACGGCGGGAACGGTCAACCTGGGTGAGCTGGCCGGGGCGGCGCAGGGGTCGGTGGCGGTGGCGCTCGCGGGGGGTGTCGTGCTCGTCGCGCTGGCGGCGAAGGCGGCGCTCGTCCCCGTGCACTCGTGGCTGCCGCGCTCGTACCCGTTCGCGTCGGTCGCGGTGACCGCGCTCCTGTCGGGGCTCCTGACGAAGATCGGCGTGTACTGGATCTTCCGGCTGTACGCGGTGATGTTCGGCGGCGACGAGCGGCTGCACACGGCCTGGCTGTGGGTGCTCGGGGCGACGATGGTCGTGGGGGTGCTCGGGGCGCTCGGCGAGAGCGGGATGCGCGCGATCCTGTCGTTCCACATGACGAGCCAGGTCGGCTACATCCTGCTCGGCATCGGCTTCTTCGGGCCGCTGGGCCTGGCGGCGGGCATCTTCTACCTCATCCACCACATCATCGTGAAGGCGGCCCTGTTCCTCGCCTGCGGGGCGATCGAGCACCGAGCGGGGACCGGCCGCCTGTCCCGGCTCGGCGGGGCGGCGCGACACTCCCCGTGGCTCGCGCTGGTGTTCCTCGGGGCGGCCCTGTCGCTCGTCGGGATCCCCCCGTTCTCCGGGTTCGTCGCGAAGCTGACGCTCATCCGGGCCGCCGTGCTGGAGGCGGAGTACCTGGTGGCGGGGCTCGCCGTCGTCGTCAGCCTCTTCACGCTCCTGTCGATGCTGAAGATCTGGAACGGCGCCTTCTGGGGCGGCGACCCCGTCTCGGAGCGCGAGCCGGCGCTCGTCTCCGGGGCGTCGGAGACCCTGCCGGACGTCACGGACCCCACGAGCGACGTCCTGCGGCAGCCCGGTGTCCAGGTCGTGACGGACCCCCTGCGTGTGCCGTGGCGGCTCGTCCTCCCCGGTGCCGTGCTGACGCTCCTCTCCCTGTCCATCGGGCTGGGTGCCGACGTGCTGCTCTCCCTGGCGCAGACCGCCGCCGAGGGCCTCGTCGACCCCAGCCGCTACGTCGAGGCGGTGACGCAATGAGCCACCCGGTGAGCTCGAGCCCGGTGAGGCGCACGCCGTCGGGTCTGACCCGGGTGACCCGTGCGCTCGGCGTCGCCGTCCGGTCCGTGCCGTTCGGGCTGTGGTTCCTCGGTCAGATGGTGGCCGCCAACTGGCAGGTCTCCCGCGACCTGCTCACGCCGGGCCTGAGCACCACCCCCGGCGTCGCCGCCGTGCCGCTGCGGTGCCGCACCCGCGCCGAGCTGACGCTGCTGTCCAACCTCATCACCCTGACCCCGGGCACGGTCACCATCGAGGTGGACCGCCACGGCCACGTCCTCTACGTCCTGGACATCTACGCCCCCGCGCGTCCCGACGACCTGCGGGCGCAGGTGCACGCCACCGAGACCCGCATGCTGCGGATGATCCGCGGGACCGAGCCGCCGGCGCCGCCCACGGGGGCCGTGTGGCGGTGGTCCGGACGTGCGGGCGCGACGTCGCCCGTGGCTGACGGGGGTGCGCGGTGATCGTGAACCCCGCCCTGCTCGACGCCCTCCTCGTCGTGCTGGCGCTCACCCTGCTGCCCGCCGCCTGGCGCGGTGCCACCGGCCCGACCGAGGCCGACCGTGCCATCGGGGCGGACCACGCCTTCTTCGTGTTCGTCGCCGTGGTGGCCCTGCTGGCGCTGCGGACGGACCGCTACGAGATCCTCGACGTCGTCGTGGTCGCGACCCTGGTCGGCTTCCTCTCGGCCGTCACCCTCGCCCGCTACATCTCCCGGAGCCGTCGATGAACGCCGCGGTGCTGGTCCAGTCGCTGGTCGGGCACACGGCCCTGGTGCTCGGCGTCGGCCTGTTCGTCATCGCGGCGATCGGTCTGCTGCGCTTCGGCGACGCGTACTCCCGGCTCGCGGCGACGACCAAGTCCGGGACGCTCGGGGTGTGCCTCGTGCTGCTCGGGGTCCTGGTGCTCGAGCCGACGTGGGCGCACGCCGTGATCCTGCTGGTCGCGATCGCGCTCCAGCTCGTCACGGCGCCCGTCGGCGGCTTCGCGCTGGGCCGGGCCGCGTTCCGGTCCGACGCCCCGATGCCGGCGGGCACCGCCTACGACGAGCTGCACGAGCACGTCGAGCGGGAGCGGCGGTCGACGGAGGACGGCGAGTCGCGCGTGCCCGCGGGCGAACAGGAGTAGCCCGCGGTCCGGAGCGGCGCGGCGTGCTGGTTCTGGCGACCGATGACCGGGCGCCCAGACGGCGAGCGGGGGGTGCGGACGGATCCGGGGGAGAGCCGCTGGAGAGCCGGGGGAGAGCCGGGGGCGCAGCCTCCCCAGGGTCTGAGCCCCTCGGGCGGCCACAGACGCTCCGGGCTCTCAGACGCTCCCTCGGGTCTCAGACGCTCGCTCAGGTCTCAGACGCTCCCTCGGCTCTCAGACGCTCCCTCGGGTCTCAGACGCTCCGGGTCCAGAGGTAGAGGCGCTCGCCGCGCTCGGTCGCCTGGACGGCGAGACCCACGATCGCGTCGATGACGCGCTCCAGGTCCGCCGTCGAGGCGTCGATCTCCGCGTCGTCGGCCCAGGACCGGGCGATGTCGCCGACGACGTCCTCGTCCTCGCTCTCGCGCACCGCGGCGAGGACCTCGGTGAGGAAGGGCGGAAGGCCGAAGAGGTTGTCGTGCGCCAGGTCGATCTCCGCGACCTCGAGGTCACCGGTGCCGAAGCGGACCTCGCGCGCGGCCACCTCGCCGAGGATCTCCAGGTCGAGGGCACCGATCTGTGTCAGGTCGATGTGCGGCACAGCACCGGAGGGGATCTCGCCCGCGTCGAGCACGCCGGCCCGCTCCAGAGCGAGGGAGTGGGTTCCCACGAACAGCTCTCCCAGGACGCCCATGTCTCCTCCTTCGTCGTCCCGGCGCTCGGAGTCGCCGGTGCCCTCCCAGTCTGTCGCGCCGAGACCCGGCGGAAGCGCGCCTGCCGAGCGTGTCCCGCGACGCAACGGGACGATCCGTGCCGTTGATGCAGACGGCCCGCGCACGCCAGACCCCGGGCCCCGCCTCGGTCGCTGGGCGGCCCCCGGGCTCTGAGACCCGTTTTCTGAGCCCCCCGGCTCCGGGCTCCGGGCGCTCGGCTCCGGGCTCCGGGCTCCGGGCTCCGGGCTCCGGGCTCCGGGCTCCGGGCTCATGCACGCGGGAGAAGCATCACGCCGCGCCAGGTAGACGCGTACTGACGCGGGTTCGACCCGTCAGAAGGGCGGTGGGCCGGACTCGACCGGCGCTCCGATGAAGGGCCGGGGTGCAGGGATGCCGGGCGGACGGTCCGGCTCCTGAAGGTAGACGTGCCCGGAGGGCGTCCGCACCACGAAGGCACCCGGACGAGGCTGCTCCAGCCGGAAGCCGCCATGGGTCTTGAAGAGGTGGTGCGTGGCACAGAGCGGACCGAGGTTGTCCACCGCTGTCCGCCCCGAGGGCTTCGGGGCAGGTGCTCCCGGCTCGGCCAGAGCCGGCGGATCAACAGCCGGCAGGGTCGGTGCTGGTGACTCGCCCGAGAGAGGCGGCAAGGTCGGTGCCTCTCGGCCGGTTGCGCTCCCTGCCTCGTTCGGTGCCTCTGGGTCGGCTGAGCTCCCTGCCTCGTTCGGTGTCTCTCGGTCGGCTGAGCTCCCTGCCTCGTTCGGTGCCTCTCGGCCGGTTGCGCTCCCTGCCTCGTTCGGTGTCTCTCGGTCGGCTGAGCTCCCTGCCTCGTTCGGTGCCTCTCGGTCGGCTGAGCTCCCTGCCTCGTTCGGTGCTGCCGGCTCGAGTGGCACGGCGGGCGGGCGCTCGACGGCCGGCCGGCCCGCCTCTCGCGGGAACGGCACGGTGTGGTCGGTCTGACAGCTGCGTGCGGGCATGCCGCACGTCGGGATGACGCAGGTCCGGTTGCGCTCCCGGACGAGCTCGATCATGTCCGGCGGCGGCACGTAGCGCGTAGTCCCGATGTCCACCACCGTTCCTGACGGCTCGTCCACCAGAAGGCGCCGCCAGGTCCCGTCCATCGCAAGACGGCGCGCGACATCGGCGCTGATCGGACCGAACCCGGCGAGCTCACCCGGCCGGTCGTCGAGGCCGAGGAGCGTCCCCAGACCCACGGTGACGTGCACCCGCGCCGGAGGTCCGGTGCGGCGTCCGAGCCGAAGGTGCGGAGGTGGTCGGTCGCCGCTCCCCCGAGCCGGGTCGGCGGGTGCACCGCCCTGTGCCTGGCCAGCACGCGCCTGACCGGGAGACGCATGGTCGACCCCCGGATCCGCCCCGGTGATGCCCGCCGGGGGTCGCGCAGCGTCGTGGGCCGCCATCGGTTCAGGAGCACCGGTCGTCGAGGGTCCCGGAAGGCCGATGAACCCGACGGTCCACGCGACCTCACCCATCGCGTCGAGCGCGTCTGCGCGCAGCTGGTCGGTGCTGCGGAGGTCTCCGTCGCTGCGCGCACGTTCCGCGGCGGCCTGCAGGCACGCGTCAAGGCGGACCGCCGCCTCGACCGTCAAGGTCGCCGTCATGCTCGCCATGCCATCCGGGAGGGCTCGGGGGCGCGTCACGCACCGGCGTGCTCGCGCGTGCTCGTGGCGGTCGGCCGCGTCGTCGGGGTCGATCTCCTCGAGGAGCCGGGCGATCTGGCGACGCAGCTGTGCCGGCGTCGACCCGGGCGCCGTCGGCAGGACGCTGTCCTCGACGGCGAGGGCGACGACCGGTGCGACGTGCTCGAGCGAGCCCACGATCACCCGGGCCTTGGGCCAGTCGACGAGCCCGGCCGCGAGGGCCTCGCCCGTCCCGTGGTGGACGGTCCTGAGCGCCTGCCCCGTGCCGACCAGGGTCGCCGCCGCACGCCTCGAGACACCGAGACGCAGGGAGAGCTCGGTCGAGGCACCGTTGGACTCGGTCGGCCTCCCGACCTCGCCCGGCCAGGACGGGTTCATCTCCGGCAGCGCCGCCAACCGGGCCGCCGCGTCCGCCGCCCCTGCTCGGGCCCACGAGGCGACGCGCTCGTAGGCCGCGACCACCTCGACCACCGACCCCGCGTCCCAGGCCCAGCTCTCGAGCTCCACCAGCGTCGCAGCCAGGTCCGGACCGCCCGGGACGTCGGCGAGCACGCGTCCCACCGGGCCCACGTCGTCGACCGGTTCGTCATCAGCTGTCCTCCAGGGCCGACGCAGGTCGGAGCCCGGCGGGAGACCACCCCCACCTGACAGCGGACCGCGCACGGCTGTATCGAACACATGTTCGACACTAGACCCCGCCACCGACACGACGGAGCCACCTGGCACGGACCGGTGGGCAACGGTTTTCGGGGGCGGGAGGGGGAAAGGGCGAGCAGAGCAACAGGCGAGCAGAGTGCCGGGCGGGAGGAGGGAGAGACGAGCAGAGTGCCGGGCGGGAGGAGGGAGAGGCGAGCAGGGTGCCGGGCGGGAGGAGGGAGAGGAACAAGGCGGATTCAATCGGTCGTCGCAAC
>NZ_AXCW01000080.1 GCF_000603945.1 Actinotalea ferrariae CF5-4
CCCCGACCGCGAGCGCGAGGCCGAGCAGCAGCACCCGCCACGCCGGCGTGGGCACCGACCGC
Organism: Actinotalea ferrariae CF5-4; assembly: GCF_000603945.1. Classification (GTDB taxonomy): domain Bacteria; phylum Actinomycetota; class Actinomycetes; order Actinomycetales; family Cellulomonadaceae; genus Actinotalea; species Actinotalea ferrariae. The sequence continues at coordinate 63 of NZ_AXCW01000080.1, forward strand.
CTCACACCTCCAGCGTCCGCCCGGGACGGCCACCACCGCCAGGGACGTCGGGCCCGGGTGCGGGCGCCCGGGCCCCGCCGGCCCGGAAAGAGCGGACGGGTGCCGTCGCGGCGGGCACGATGGGGTCATGAACGCACCCCGCATCTCCGCACCCCGAACCGTCGTCGTCACGGGCGCCGGCCGCGGCATCGGCCGTGGGCTCGCCCTGGGCCTGGCCGAGCGCGGCTACGCCGTCGCGCTGCTGGGCCGCACCCCCGAGCACCTGCAGGAGGTCGCGGACGCCGTCGCGGCCGCGGCCGCCGAGGCGGGGCGGGAGGCCCCGCGGACCGTCGTCGTCCCCGTGGAGCTCACGGACACCGCGGCCGTGCGCGCGGCCGCGCGGACCGTGGAGGAGGCGTTCGCCGACCTCGGCGGGGTGGGTCTGCTCGTCAACAACGCCGGGGTCATCGAGCGCACCGAGGGCGACCTGCTCGAGACCGACGTGGAGGAGACCTGGCGGGTCGTCGAGGTGAACGTCCGCGGCCCGCTGGTCGTGACCCAGGCCTTCCTGGGCGCGATGGTCGCGCGCGGCAGCGGCCGCATCGTCAACATCAACTCCGGGTCGGCCTACAAGGCGGCGCGGGAGTACACGGGCTACGGCATCAGCAAGGGCGCGCTCGCGCGCCTGACGACGCTCGTCGACGCGCAGTTCCGCGACCGGGGCGTCCGCGTGTTCGACCTGGCCCCCGGTGTCGTGCGGACCGACATGGCCACGTCCATGCCGTTCCACAAGGACCGGGAGGAGTGGACACCGGTGGAGGCGAGCGTGGACCTCCTGGTGGCGGTCGGGGACGGCGACCTCGACGCGCTGTCCGGCCGGTTCCTGCGCGCGGACACGGACACGCCCCACAGCCTCGAGGCGCACGCCTACGACGTGCTCGTCACCGACTCCCGTCGGCTGGCCGTGCTGACCTACGGCCCGCACGACCCGATGAGGGGGTGACCCGGCCCCCTGCGGTGGGTCACCGTCCCGTCACCCCCCGGGCACGACCGCCGGGACGTCGCCGAACCACTCGTGCACCCGGTCGGCGATGGCCCGCTCGAACAGGTCGTCGTCGTGCCGTGCGCGCAGCCAGCCCTGGAAGTCGCCACCGCAGGCGGCGTCCATCCGGGCCAGGCAGGCCGCCGGGTCGGTGACCGCCCGCAGCAGCATGTCCTCCGCCTCCTCCGGCGTCCGGTACAGGAACGGGTAGCCCGCCGGCAGGAGCGCGTGGACCCACGGCCGGTCGGGGAAGATCCCGACCGCCCCGGCGACGAGCGCCTCGACGTACTCCAGGCCGTAGGACTCCTCGACCGCGGTCGCCAGGAACGCCGTCGTGCGCGCGAGCGCGTGCCAGTAGTCCTCGCGGGTGGCGGTCAGCGGCCCGACCCAGGCCCAGCGCTGCCGCGACAGCCGCATGGCCTGCTCGGAGATGAGGTGCGACTCGTGCAGCCGCGCCTCGACCCGGATCGGGGTGCGGCGCGCGATGCGCTCGACCACGTCGAGGAACAGCCGCGGGTTCTTGCGCTCCGACAGGTAGATCGCGGGGTACAGGACCACCGGCTCGTCGGTCGCGGCCCGCGGCTGGACGTGCTCCAGCCGGATGCCGAGGTTGACCCAGGCGATGCGGGCCTTCTCGGCCAGCTGCGGCACCGTCCAGAAGTTGACGATCTCCCGGACCTCGCTCGCCGTCCGCTCGGAGTTGGCGAAGGTCGGGAAGCTCGCGCAGGACAGCGCCAGCGTCGCGCGCTCCACGGGGTGGCGCATCTGCGACGTGCTGAACCACACGAAGTTCATGAGCCGCGGCTCGGGGTGGCTGCGGCGCAGCGTCTGCCACACGGCGAGGGAGTCCGTGACGTCCATGTCGAGGACCACGGTGTCCGCCGCGTCGACGAACTCCAGCGGCAGGACGTCGAGGTCCCGGTAGCGGCGCGGGCCGCTGCCCACGATCTCCGCGCCGGGGAAGACCCGGAGCAGACGGCGGACGAGCGTCGCGCCCGCGTCGTGCCCCGTGACGACGCCGTCGGGGTCGACGACGGCCGAGTCGTACTTGATCGCGAGCCTCATCGCTGCTCACCGGCTCCCTGCTCGGCCAGGGCCGAGGACGTCGTGGTGGGGGACGGGGCGTCCCGGCTGGTCCGTGGCTCCGGCGCCGGGCCGCCCGCGGGCTCCGGCTCGTCCTCCAGGGACGTCCGGATCCGCATGCCGTAGAAGGAGCGGTGCACGAAGAACAGGGCCACCGCGAAGAACACCGCCGCGAGGGTGGTGACGAGGGTCTGCCGGCCCTGCGCGGTGAGGCTCACCGCGAGCTCCACGGCCAGCAGCCCGAACAGGGTCGTGAACTTGATGACCGGGTTCAGCGCCACCGACGACGTGTCCTTGTACGGGTCGCCGACGGTGTCGCCGACGATCGTCGCGTCGTGCAGGGCCGTGCCCTTGGCGTGCAGGTCGACCTCGACGATCTTCTTGGCGTTGTCCCAGGCGCCGCCGGCGTTCGCCATGAAGATCGCCTGGTAGAGCCCGAACACGGCGATCGAGACGAGGTAGCCGATGAAGAAGAACGGCTCGACGAACGCGAAGGACAGGGTCAGGAAGAACACGCCGAGGAACATGGTGAGCATGCCCTGCTGCGCGTACTGCGTGCAGATCTCCACGACGCGGCGCGAGTCCGCCTCGCTGGCCCGGGTCACGCCGTCGAGGCGGATCGTGGTGCGGATGAACTCGACCGCGCGGTAGGCACCCGTGGTGACGGCCTGGATCGACGCGCCGGTGAACCAGTAGATGACGGCGCCGCCGGTGATGAGGCCGAGCAGCAGCGGGGCGTGCAGGAGGGAGAGGTTCTCCAGCCCCGTGGTGAGGGAGTCGGTCAGGGCCATGACGATCGAGAAGATCATGGTGGTCGCCCCGACGACGGCGGTGCCGATGAGGACGGGCTTGGCGGTCGCCTTGAAGGTGTTCCCGGCGCCGTCGTTCTCCTCGAGCATGAGCTTGGCCTTGGTCCACTGCGGGTCCACGCCGTGCTCCCGCCGCATCTCCTCGTCGATGCCCTCGACCTCCTCGATCGTGGACAGCTCGTAGACGCTCTGCGCGTTGTCCGTGACCGGGCCGTAGGAGTCCACGGCGATCGTGACGGGCCCCATGCTGAGGAAGCCGAAGGCGACGAGGCCGAAGGCGAAGATCGCCGGGGCGACCATGATCGCCTCGAGCCCCAGGCCGCTGATGAGGAACGCCGCGCCCATGAGGCCGACGATGGAGGTGCCCAGCCAGAACGCGGAGAAGTTGCCGGCGACGAGGCCGGACAGGATCGTCAGCGACGCGCCGCCCTGGCGGGAGCTCTTGACGACCTCGCGGACGTGCTTGCTGTGCGTGGAGGTGAAGACCTTGACGAGCTCGGGGATGAGGGCGCCCGCGAGGGTGCCGCAGCTGATGATCGACGCGAGCTTCCACCACAGGCCGTCGGTGGTGCTCGGCGCCAGGACCGCCCACGTCGTGAGGTAGGTGGCGGCCATCGACACGACGGACGTGAGCCACACGAGCGTGGTCAGCGGCGTCTCGAAGTTCATCCGGTCCGCGCCCGTGTAGCGCGCGCGGGTCCACGCGTCGTTCGCGAGGTAGGACAGCGCGGACGCCACGACCATGACGGCCCGCACGACGAAGATCCACACCAGGAGGGCGGCCTGGACGGCCGGGTCGCCCACGCCGAGCAGCACGAACGTGATGAGCGCGACGCCGGTGACGCCGTAGGTCTCGAAGCCGTCGGCGCTCGGGCCGACCGAGTCGCCCGCGTTGTCACCGGTGCAGTCCGCGATGACGCCGGGGTTGCGGGCGTCGTCCTCCTTGATCTTGAACGCGATCTTCATGAGGTCGGAGCCGATGTCAGCGATCTTGGTGAAGATGCCGCCGGCGATGCGCAGGGCCGCCGCGCCGAGCGACTCGCCGATCGCGAAGCCGATGAAGCACGCGCCCGCGAGGTCGGCCGGGAGGAACAGCAGGATGATCAGCATGATCAGCAGCTCGAGGCTGATGAGCACCATGCCGATCGACATGCCCGACCGCATCGGGATCTGGTGCACCGGCAGGGGCTTGCCGCCCAGGGAGGCGAACGCCGTGCGGGAGTTGGCCAGGGTGTTGACCCGGATGCCGAACCAGGCGACCGAGTACGAGCCCGCCATGCCGACGAGGCTGAAGGCGATGACGACGGCGACCCGGCCCCACGGCAGCCCGACGAGGACCCCGTAGTAGGTGACGATCACCGCGGCGATGAAGCCCCACAGCACGAGCAGGAACCGGCCCTGCTGGGTGAGGTACGTCTTGCAGGTCGACCAGATGAGGTCCGCGACGTCGCTCATCGAGCGGTGCACCGGCAGCCGGCGCAGCTGGAGGTACACCAGCAGCCCGAACCCGAGGCCCAGGCCGCAGACGGCCAGACCGAGGAGCAGGAGCGTGCGACCCGACATCCCGCCCAGGACCGTCACCCCGGACAGGTCCGGCAGGACCAGGCTCACCTCCCCGCCGTGCGCGCCGTCGCCGCCTGCCTCGGCGGTGACGGCGCGCACGGCGGGGACGTCGAGCGCCCCCGCCAGCTGACCCACCCAGTCGTGGACCATGACGTCCCTCTCGCATGAAGTCCGGCGGGCCAGCCCTGGTCCCGGTCCATCGACCCGTCGGTGTGTCGCGCACTTCCACGCTAGGTGCGGGCTGGAAGCGCTCCCTGGGACCTCCGGCGCAGGCGCGAGAGGTCATCCCCCGTGCGCCGCCTGTGCCGTTCGAGGCCGTGAGAAATCGGGCCCTTGGTCCCCGGACGAGGCCGGGCGCGGGTTGCACGCTGGAGGCCTGACGACGGCAACGAGGCCGTCGTCCGGCACGAGAAGAGGACCTCCGGTGGCGAAGTACGTCTACGACTTCAGCGAGGGGAACAAGGACCTCAAGGATCTGCTCGGGGGGAAGGGCGCCAACCTCGCCGAGATGACCCGCCTGGGCCTCCCGGTCCCCCCCGGCTTCACGATCACGACCGAGGCCTGCCGCGCCTTCATGGCCGACGGCCAGCTCCCGCCCGAGCTCCGGGTCGAGGTGACCATGGCGGTGCGCCGCCTCGAGGACGCCATCGGGCGCAACCTCGGCGACCCCTACGACCCGCTGCTCGTCTCCGTGCGCTCGGGCGCCAAGTTCTCCATGCCGGGCATGATGGAGACCGTCCTGAACATCGGCCTCAACGACGCGAGCGTCCAGGGCCTGGCGAAGTTCTCCGACGACGAGCGCTTCGCGTGGGACTCCTACCGCCGGCTCATCCAGATGTTCGGCAAGACCGTCCTGGACATCGACGGTGCCCTGTTCTCCGGCGCGCTGGACGACCTCAAGGTCGCGCGCGGCGTCAGCGGCGACACGGATCTCACCGCCGCGGACCTGCAGGAGCTCACCGGCACGTTCAAGGACATCGTCCGGGAGCAGTCCGGCCGCGAGTTCCCGCAGCACCCGCGCGAGCAGCTCGACCTGGCGATCACGGCGGTCTTCAACTCCTGGAACACCGACCGGGCGCGCCTGTACCGCCGTCGCGAGCGGATCCCGCACGACCTGGGCACGGCCGTCAACGTCGTCTCCATGGTGTTCGGCAACCTCGGCACGACCTCCGGCACGGGCGTGTGCTTCACCCGCGACCCCTCCACCGGCCACTCGGGCGTCTACGGCGACTACCTGCCGAACGCGCAGGGCGAGGACGTCGTCGCCGGCATCCGCAACACCCTCACGCTCGCGGACCTCGAGCAGCTCGACCCGACGTCGTACGCCGAGCTCCGGCAGGCGATGCGTCGCCTGGAGACCCACTACCGCGACCTGTGCGACATCGAGTTCACCATCGAGCGCGGCAAGCTCTGGATGCTCCAGACGCGCGTCGGCAAGCGCACCGCCGGCGCGGCGTTCCGCATCGCGACGCAGCTCGTCGACGAGCACCTCATCACCATGGACGAGGCGCTGGACCGGGTCACCGGGGCGCAGCTGAGCAAGCTGATGTTCCCCCAGTTCGACGCCGCCGCCGACGGCCGCACGCTCCTGGCGACCGGCATGGCCGCCTCGCCGGGCGCCGCGGTGGGCATGGCGGTGTTCGACTCCGCCACCGCCCAGGCCTGGGCGGCCGAGGGCAAGGACGTCATCCTCGTGCGGCGCGAGACGAACCCCGACGACCTCGGCGGCATGATCGCCGCCGTCGGCGTCCTCACCTCGCGCGGCGGCAAGACGTCCCACGCGGCCGTCGTCGCCCGCGGCATGGGGACCACGTGCGTCGTCGGCGCGGAGAAGCTCGACGTCGACGTCGTGGCGCGGGTCATGCGGGTGGGCAAGCGCGTCGTCAAGGAGGGCGAGGTCATCGCGATCGACGGCTCCAGCGGGGAGATCTTCCTCGGCGAGGTGCCCGTCGTGCCGTCGCCGGTCGTCCAGTACCTCGAGGACGGCCTGGACGTCGCGCTGGACCAGGCGGCCGACGACGAGACGCGTGAGCTGGTCAAGGCCGTCGACCGGATCCTCAGCCACGCCGACACGGTCCGCCGCCTGCGGGTGCACGCCAACGCGGACACCCCGGGCGACGCCCACCGCGCCCGGCTGTGGGGGGCCCAGGGCATCGGCCTGTGCCGCACGGAGCACATGTTCCTCGGCGACCGGCGCGTGCTCATCGAGCGGCTCATCGTGGCCCAGGACGACGCCGAGCGGCAGGCCGCCCTCGACGCGCTCCTGCCGCTCCAGCGGGCGGACTTCATCGAGATCCTCCGCGAGATGGACGGCCGCCCGACGACGATCCGCCTCATCGACCCGCCGCTGCACGAGTTCCTGCCGGACCTCACGGAGCTGTCGGTCAAGGTGGCCCTCGACGCCGAGCGCGGGGCGAGCGGGCCCGACGTCGAGCGGGACCGGGTGCTCCTGGTCGCGGTCAAGCGGATGCACGAGGCCAACCCGATGCTCGGTCTGCGCGGCGTCCGGCTCGGCATCGTCGTGCCGGGGCTCTTCGCCCTGCAGATCCGCGCGGTCGCCGAGGCCGCGGCGGCGCTGCTGCACGAGGGCGCCCGCCCCCACGCGGAGATCATGGTGCCGCTCGCGGCGTCCGTGATGGAGCTGCACCTCGTGCGCGACGAGGCGGAGGCGATCCTCGCCGCCGTCGCCGCGGAGCAGGGCGTCGCGCTGCGCATCCCCATCGGCGCCATGATCGAGCTGCCGCGCGCGGCGCTCACGGCCGACCGGATGGCGCAGGCCGCGGAGTTCTTCTCCTTCGGCACCAACGACCTGACGCAGACGACGTGGGGCTTCTCGCGCGACGACGTGGAGGGTGCGTTCTTCGCCGAGTACACCGAGCGCGGCGTCATCTCGGTGTCGCCGTTCGAGACGATCGACCGCCGCGGTGTCGGCCGGCTCGTGCGGATCGCCGTGGAGGAGGGACGCTCGGAGCGTCCCGACATCGTGCTCGGCGTCTGCGGCGAGCACGGCGGCGACCCGGAGTCCATCCACTTCTTCCACGAGGTGGGCCTGGACTACGTGAGCTGCTCGCCGTTCCGCATCCCCGTCGCGCGGCTCGAGGCAGGCCGGGCGGCGGTCAGCGCCGCAGGGAGCGACTCCCGCTGACCGCCTGAGGGTGGTCCCAGGGAGGCCACCAGGACGGCCACGACCAGGGCCGGGTCGGCAGCACCACCGGGCTGCCGACCCGGCCCGTCGTCGTGCACGGCCTCAGTACGCTCCTCGCGTGACCGACGACAGGCCCGCCCAGACCATCGACGACGCCGCCGCGCCGCTCGCCCCGCACCACGCCGCCCCGCGCGGCTGGCTGGACCGGTTGGGCCTGCTCGGCCGTGGCGCCCTCATCGGCGCCGCCGAGGTCGTGCCCGGCGTCTCCGGCGGCACCATCGCCCTCATCGTCGGGGTCTACGAGACGCTCATCCGCTCCGCGGGCCATCTCGTCCGTGCGGCCGTGACCCTGGTGGGGTCGCTCCTGGGCCGGGTGGACCGCGGCCGGTCCCGGCACCACGCGCGCGAGGTCCGCTGGGACGCCGTGCTGCCCATCGGCATCGGCATGCTGCTCGCCGTCCTCGCCGGCGCGGCCGTCCTGGAGCCGCTGCTCGAGGAGTACCCGGTGCAGCTCCGCGCGCTGTTCGCCGGGCTGATCGTCGCCTCGCTCGCCGTGCCCGCCCGGATGGTCGGCGGTCGCTGGACGCTGCGGGAGGTCGGCGTCGCCGGCCTCGCCGCGGCGGCCGCGTTCTTCCTCACGAGCATCCCGCCGGCGGCCGAGCAGGACCCGTCGGCACTGGTGGTGTTCGGCGCGGCGGCGATCGCGATCTGCGCCCTCGTGCTCCCCGGGATCTCGGGGTCCTTCCTCCTGCTGACCCTCGGCCTGTACCAGCCCACGCTGGCGGCCGTGAACGACCGCGACCTCGCGTACCTGGGGATCTTCGTGCTCGGCGCGATCTTCGGGCTGTCCGTGTTCGTGTCGGGCCTGCAGTGGCTGCTCGAGCACCGGCACCGCGTCACGCTCGTCGTCATGACGGGCCTCATGGCCGGGTCGCTGCGGGCGCTGTGGCCGTGGCAGGACGAGGACCGCGGTCTCCTGCCCCCGGGGGAGTCGGTGGGCGCCGTCGTCGGGCTGTTCGCCGTCGGCGTCGCGATCGTCCTGGCGCTCATGCTGGTGGAGCACCGCATCCAGGCGCGCGCCGCGGCGCCGCAGCACCGGGCTCCGGAGGACGCCACGACCTGAGCGGCAGCCGGGCGCCAGCCGGACGCCAGCCGGACGCCTCGGAATGCCCCGGCCCGCGGCGCTGGTTAGCGTCGAGGAGGGCCCCGTGCCGGCAGCCGCCGGCCCGGACCCCGTCCCTGACCGCCGCACCACAGCACCCGGAGGCCTCATGACCACGCGCACCGCCCGCACCGCCTGGAACGGCTCCCTGCAGGACGGCTCCGGCCAGGTGGAGCTCACGAGCTCCAAGGTCGGCACCTTCTCCGTGTCCTTCCCGCGACGGGTGGCGGACTCGCCCGAGGGCGTGACGAGCCCCGAGGAGCTCATCGCGGCGGCCCACTCGTCCTGCTTCGCGATGCAGCTCTCCGGTCTGCTGGGCAAGGAGGGCGGCACCCTGCAGTCCGCCGAGGTGCAGGCCGACGTGTCCGTCAACCCCGACGGGGAGGGCGGCCTGGTCATCGACAGCATCCGCCTCACCCTGACGGCGGAGGTGGACGGCGTCGACGAGCAGACGTTCCTCGCGACGGCCGAGAAGGCCAAGCAGACCTGCCCGGTGAGCAAGGCCCTGGCCGGGACGACCATCACGCTGGACGCCTCGCTGGCCTGAGCGACCGCCGCGACGCCCCGCCCGGACGCTCGTCCGGGCGGGGCGTCGTCGTGCCGGCGGTGCCGTCGGAGCCGCCGCGGTCAGCCGGCCTTCGGCAGTGCCGGGTCCAGGACGACCTTGATGCAGCCGTCCTCCTTCTTCTGGAACGTCTCGTACATGGCCGGCGCGTCCTCGAGCGAGGCGCGGTGCGTGCGCAGGTCCAGCACGCCCAGCGGGTCGTCGTCGCGCGCCACGAGCGGCAGCACGTCGTCGATCCAGGTCCGCACGTTCGCCTGGCCCATCCGGACGGTGACCTGCTTGTCGAACAGCTCCATCATCGGCAGCGGGTCCGCGGAGCCGCCGTAGACGCCGGACAGCGAGAGGGTGCCGCCGCGGCGCACCGAGGAGATGGCCGTGTAGAGCGCCGCGAGGCGGTCGATCCCGGCCTTGTCGATCATCTTCCGGCCGATCGCGTCCGGCAGGAACGCCGCGGCCTTCATGGCCGTCTCGGCCACGGGCGACCCGTGCGCCTCCATGCCGACCGCGTCGATCACCGACGCCGGACCCCGGCCGTCGGTGAGGTCGCGCAGCGCGGCGGGCACGTCGTCGACGTCGCGCAGGTCGATCGTCTCGATGCCGTGCCGCCGAGCCATCTCCAGCCGCTCGGGCACGAGGTCGACGCCGAAGACCCGGGCCGCCCCGACGTGCGCCGCGATGCGCGCCGCCATCTGCCCGATCGGTCCCAGCCCGATGACCGCGACGTCACCGCCGGGCTGGACGTCGGCGTACTGCACGGCCTGCCAGGCGGTCGGGACGACGTCGGACAGGTACAGCCAGCGCTCGTCGGGCGAGCCGTCGTCGGGGACCTTCACCGGCCCGAACTGCGCCTGGGGGACGCGCAGGTACTCGGCCTGCCCGCCCGCGACGTGCCCGTAGAGGGTCGTGTAGCCGAAGAGCGAGGCGCCCTTGCTCGCGTGCCGGTTCTGGGTGGTCTCGCACTGGGTCGACAGGCCGCGCGAGCACATGAAGCACGACCCGCACGCGATGACGAAGGGCACGACGACGCGGTCGCCGGGGGACAGGCCCGTGACCTGGGGCCCGACCTCCTCGACGATGCCCATCGGCTCGTGCCCCAGGACGTCGCCGGACTCCAGGAACATCCCCAGCGTCGAGTACAGGTGCAGGTCCGAGCCGCAGATGGCCGTCGACGTGACGCGGATGACGGCGTCGGTGGGTTCCACGATCGTCGGGTCCGGCACGGTCTCGACGCTCAGCTTCTCGGTGCCCTGCCAGGTCAGTGCGCGCACGGGGTCCTCCAGTGGTGGGACGGCGGGGCGCCGCCGACGACGGCGTCCCGGGCGCGGGCCGTCGGGCCCGCCGACCCAGGCTCACCCGGTCGCGGTCGTCCCGCACCCCGGGACGGGCAGGGCCGCGTGCCGCCCGGGGTCCGCAGCGCGGTCGCCCCGGCGAGGTCCCAGCAGGTGCGTGGCAGGATCGGCGCGTGGCCACGACCGCCGTCCCCCCGAGCCCGCAGACGCCGGCCGCCGTCTCGGCCGCCGACCTGGTCCACGAGCTGCGGCGCGCCGTCGGCGGGGAGGTGGACGACGCGACCCGGCGCCGGGCCGAGTACTCCACGGACGCCTCCAACTACCGGGTCGTCCCCCAGGTCGTCGTCTTCCCCCGGGACACCGACGACCTGCTCGCCGTGTCCGAGGTCGCCCGCCGGACGGGCAGCGCGCTCACCCTGCGTGGGGGCGGCACGTCCGTGGCGGGCAACGCGATCGGGCCCGGGATCGTCGTCGACACCTCCCGGCACCTCACGGCCGTCCGCGAGATCGACCCCGAGACGCGCACCGCCGTCGTCGAGCCCGGCGTGGTCATGAGCGCGCTCCAGGCGGCCGCCCGCCCCCACGGCCTGCGCTTCGGGCCGGACCCCTCCACGCAGAACCGCGCGACCCTCGGCGGGATGATCGGCAACAACGCGTGCGGCCCGCACGCCGTCGCCTACGGCCGCACCGCGGACAACGTGGTCGCCCTGGACGTCGTCGACGGCCACGGGCGCCGGTTCACGGCGGGCGCGGGCAGCGGCGCCCTGGACCCGGTCCCCGGCCTCGCCGGGCTCGTGACGGCGAACCTGCAGACCATCCGCACCGAGTTCGGACGCTTCGGGCGCCAGGTGTCCGGGTACTCCCTGGAGCACCTGCTGCCCGAGCGCGGCGCCGACCTGGCCAAATTCCTCGTCGGCACGGAGGGCACGCTCGTCACGCTCCTCGGGGCGACCGTCCGGCTCGTCCCGATCGCCGACGCCGCGGTGCTCGTCGTCCTCGGCTACGCGGACATGCCGAGCGCCGCCGACGCGGTGCCGGCGCTCCTGGCGCACGAGCCCCTCGCGATCGAGGGCCTGGACGCCCGCCTCGTGGACGTCGTGCGCCGGCACAAGGGCGAGGCGCACGTCCCCGCGCTGCCCGAGGGTGCCGGGTGGCTCATGGTCGAGATGGGCGGGGCGACGCGCGAGGAGGCGCTGGACCGCGCCCGGGCGATGGTCGCCGACGCGGCCGCGGTCTCGGCGCAGGTCGTGCCGGCGGGTCCGGAGGCGGCGTCCCTGTGGCAGATCCGGGCCGACGGCGCGGGCCTGGGCGGACGCACGCCGTCGGGCGCGCAGGCGTGGCCCGGCTGGGAGGACGCCGCGGTGCCGCCGGAGCGGCTCGGCGCCTACCTGCGCGACTTCGACGCGCTCATGGCCCGGCACGGCGTCGACGGCCTGCCGTACGGGCACTTCGGGGACGGCTGCATCCACGTCCGCCTCGACGTGCCCCTGGAACGGGCCGACGACGTTCCGGGGTTCCGCGCGTTCATGACCGAGGCCGCGCAGCTCGTCACCTCCTACGGCGGGTCGCTCTCCGGCGAGCACGGCGACGGCCGGGCGCGCGGCGAGCTCCTGAGCCTCATGTACACCCCGGCCGCGCTGGACGCGTTCGCCCAGGTCAAGCACCTCTTCGACCCGGCCGACGTGCTCAACCCGGGCGTCGTCGTCGCGCCGCGGCCGATCGACGCGGACCTGCGCCGGCCGCACGCCGCACCGCTGCCGCGCGCCACCGGCTTCGCCTTCGCCCACGACGACGGCGACTTCACCACGGCCGTGCACCGCTGCGTCGGGGTCGGCAAGTGCCGCGCGGACTCCTCCGCGGCGGGCGGCTTCATGTGCCCCTCCTACCTGGCCACCCGCGACGAGAAGGACTCCACCCGCGGTCGGGCCCGCGTGCTCCAGGAGATGGCCAACGGGTCCGTCGTCGGCGACGGGTGGCGCTCGAAGGAGGTGCACGAGGCCCTCGACCTGTGCCTGTCCTGCAAGGCCTGCTCGAGCGACTGCCCCGCCGGGGTGGACATGGCGCAGTACAAGGCCGAGGTGCTGCACCGGACGTACCAGGGGCGGCTGCGGCCGGTGAACCACTACGCCCTGGGCTGGCTGCCGCGGTGGTCGGCCCTCGTCGGGCGTCTGCGGCTGGCGCGGCCGGCGAACGCCGTGCTGGGCGTGCGTCCCATCGCCCAGCTGGTCCTCGCGCTCGGCGGCATGGACACCCGGCGCAGCATCCCGCGGTTCGCGGAGGTGCCGTTCCGGGCCTGGTGGGCGCAGGAGTCGCGGACCGGCCGCACCCACCGGAACCAGGGGGTCGGCGAGGCGACCACGGCCGCGACGTCGTCGCACGCGACCGGCGGCGTCGACGTGGCGCGCCGCGTCGTGCTCTGGTCGGACTCGTTCTCCGACGGCTTCGACCCCGACGTGCCGCGCGCGATGATCGCCGTGCTGCGGGACGCGGGGTACGAGGTGATCGTCCCGGACCAGCCGGCCTGCTGCGGGCTCACCTGGATCAGCACCGGGCAGCTCGACGGGGCGCGGCGCCGCCTCACCGACCTCCTGGCGGTGCTCGGCCCGTACGCGGTCAACGGCATCCCCATCGTGGGTGTCGAGCCGTCGTGCACGGCGGTGCTGCGGTCGGACCTGCTCGACCTGCTGCCGGACGACCCGCGGGCCGCCGCCGTCGCCCGGGCCACGCGCACCCTCGCCGAGCTGCTCACCGCGCCCGCCCCGGTCGGGCCGGACGGCTGGGTGCCACCCCGGCTCGACGGCGTCGAGGTGCTCGCCCAGCCGCACTGCCACCACCACTCGGTCATGGGCTACCAGCAGGACCTCGCGCTGCTCCAGGACGCCGGTGCCCACGTGCGCGCGCTGGCCGGCTGCTGCGGTCTCGCCGGGAACTTCGGCATGGAGAAGGGGCACTACGACGTCTCCGTGGCGGTCGCCGAGCGCGCCCTGCTGCCCGCGCTGCGGGACCTCACGCCCGGGACGGTGCTGCTCGCCGACGGGTTCTCCTGCCGGACCCAGGCCGACCAGCTCGCGGGGGCGGCCGGGGTCCACCTGGCGCAGCTGCTCGCCGAGCGCCTGGGCCCACGCCCGCAGGCCTGACGCGCCCGGCCTGATGCGCCCGGCCTGATGCACCCGGGTTGATGCGCCCGGCCTGATGCGCCCCGCCAATCCGTCGGAGGGGCAGCCCCGACGCCCCCGACCGTCCTTCGGACGGGTGAGGTCCGGGTCCGTCCGGCGGAAGGCATATCGCCCGCTATGTCCGAACCCCTACGCTGGGCACCGCCCCGCCCCCGACCGCAGAGGTGTCCGGTGACCTCGCACGCGCTGACCCCCGGTCACGGGTTCCCCCTGGCCGCCCTGCCGTCCCAGAACGGTGCGCGCCAGGTCGCCCTGCCGCCGGAGTCGTCGACGCGGCACACGCGGGCCGACGTGGGGGACCAGCTCGACGCGCTGCTCGGCGAGCACCTCCTGCCGGTGCGGACCCGCACGCCCGGCGCCGACGAGCCGCACCTGCTGGCCGTGGACGCCTCGGGCCGGCCCGTGGTCGTGGAGGTGGTCGGCCGGCTGGACCGGGACGCCTGCGTGCGCGCGCTCACCTACGCGGGCCGCGCGGCGAAGATGTCGAGCGACCAGCTCGCCGCCGCCTACGGCGGGGGCGCCCCGAGCTTCGGCCCCCACCTCGAGGCGTTCCGGCGCACCGTGTCCCCGTCGTCCCTGGTGCGCCCCTCGACCGGCGGCGGTGCCCGGCTCCTCGTCGTGTGCACCGAGATCGCCCCCGACGTCGACGACCTGCTGGAGTTCCTCGTCCAGCCCGGCCACCACGTCGAGGTCCTGCGGGTCCGGGTCACCGCGGACCCGTCGGGCGGACGGCTGGTGGACGTCGTGCCCGTGGACCGGTCCGTCCCGCTGCACGCCGCCGCGGGTCTGGCCCCCGACGACCTCCCGGCCCGCCGCCGCGACCGCCGGGCGGAGCCCGCTGCCGAGACCGCCCCTCCGCGGCCCCGACCCACCGTGGTGGCCCCGAGCTTCGCCGTGGCGACCGCCCAGGTCCCGCGCGTCGTGCCCGCGACCGGTCCGGTCCCGGTGAACCACCCCATCGCGGTCGTGCCGGGGGCGTCCGCAGGCTCGCCGGCGACGGGCGAGCACCGGCGCCAGGGTCCCGACCCCCGTCTGGTCGAGATCGCCTCCCGGCTCGACGGGCCGGGTCGTCTCGTGTGGGTGCGGCGCCGGCGGGGCGAGCGGTACGACGCGGTCCTGCACCCGGACGGCGTCGTGGAGACGCGCGGCCGGCGGTTCGGCGACCCGGACCGGGCGGCGGCGTTCGCCTCCGGCGGGACCGTCGTCGACGGCTGGTCGGTGTGGCGGGTGGGTCACGACGACGGGCCGAGCCTCGGCGACCTGCTGCGCGGGTCCCAGCTCGACGGCGCCCGCCGCTGAGGACCGTCCCCGACCACGTCCGCGTCGGGAACGGCCTCCTGACCCCGGCCGTCAGGCCGAGGGGGGCGTGGTAGGTGCGGCGGGAGTGGGCGTCGTCGTCGGCACGGTCGGTCCTGACCACCCGTAGGCGCTGAGCCACCGCGTGACCTCGGCGTAGAAGCGGCCGCGGACCGGCTCGGGCGACAGCGTCAGGTCGTGCAGACCGCCGTCGACGCGGAGGACCGTCACGAGCGGGCCGAGCAGCACGGCGCGCCGCGCCAGGAGGTCGGCGTCGAGGACGACGTCCGCGGACCGCATCTCCTCCCGCCAGCGCGAGCCGACGACGCTGCGGGCCGACGCCGCCATGAGGACGGGCGTGTCGACCGCGAGGCCGCGGGCGACGCGCGCGTGCCCCTCCAGGATCGCCTGGAGCCAGCCGGCGCGGATGGGGAAGAACGGGAACGGCCGCCACGTCTCGTCGTACTCCCACTCCCCGCCGTGGCGCGTCAGGAGCGTCCGGGCGTAGAAGCCCGGGTCGCGGGCGATCATGGGGGTCCGGGGGTGCAGGCGCGCGATCTGCTGGACGACCGGGGCGCTGAGCAGACGGGCGACCGAGGAGCCGGTGATCTCCAGCCAGGGGCTGTTGAGGACCAGCCCGGCGAGCCGGCCCGGGTTCCGGTCCGCCCACAGCGCCGCGACGAGCCCACCCGTGCTGTGCCCCATGAGGGTGACGCGGGCGTGGCGGCCCAGCTCCGCCCGCACCTCGTCCAGCGCCAGGCCGATCTCCTCGTCGTAGGTGGCGAGGTCCTCGACGTGGTTGGGGGTGTGGTGCGGGCGCAGGCTCCGGCCGTACTTGCGCAGGTCGAGGGCGTAGAAGGCGGCGCCCTGGCCGTGCCAGAACTGCGCGAGGCCGACCTGGAAGAAGTAGTCGTTCCACCCGTGCAGGTACAGGACGGCCCGCGCGGGGCGGGTCGGCTCGGGCTCCGCCGGCCGGTGGCGCACGAGCGTCGCGACGACCTCGCCCTCGTCGTCGTCCGTGAGCGCCAGGGTGCGGGCCTGGAAGTCGGGGCCGAGCACGTCGGGCACCCAGCCCTCGTCGGGCGCCGGGGGTGCCCAGGCGCGGTCCGGTGCGCCGGGCGCGGCGCCGTCGTCGGTCGCCATCACCCGACGGTGACGACGACCTTGCCGACCTGCTCGCCGGAGGCGAGCCGGGCGAAGCCGTCGGGCGCGCGCTCCAGCGGCACGCTCGTGTCGACGGTGGGCCGGACGCCGGTGCGGACGAGCATCCGCAGCAGCGCCTCGAGGTCCTCCTTGTCGCCCATCGTCGCCCCGAGCACGGAGATCTCCGTGAAGAAGATCCGGGTCAGCTCCATGGGGGCGGGGTCGCCCGAGGTCGCGCCCGCGACGACGATCGTCCCGCCGGGCCGGACCGAGCGCACCGAGTGGCTCCACGTCGCCGCACCGACGGTCTCCAGCACGGCGTCGGCGCGGAACGGCAGCCGGGCCCCGGGCTCGACGGCGACGGCGGCGCCCATCGTCAGCGCCCGCTCCCGCTTGCCCGCGTCCCGGCTCGTCACGGCCACCTCCAGCCCGGCGGCGGCCCCGAGCTGGACGGCGGCCGACGCGACCCCGCCGCCGGCCCCTTGCACGAGGACCCGGTCCCCGGGGGCGAGGCGCGCGCTGGTGAAGAGCATCCGGTAGGCGGTGAGCCACGCCGTCGGCAGGCACGCGGCCTCCTCGAAGCTCAGCTCCGCGGGCTTCGGCACCAGGTTCCAGGTGGGCACGGCGACCTGCTCGGCGAGCGTCCCCGGGTACCGCTCGGACAGCAGCGAACGGCGTTCGCCCGGGCCCACGCCGTGGCCCGTCGCCCCGACGACGGCGTGCACCACGACCTCCCGGCCGTCCGCCGTCACGCCCGCCGCGTCGCAGCCCAGCACCATCGGCAGCGCCTCGTCCGGCAGGCCCACACCGCGCAGGGACCACAGGTCGTGGTGGTTCAGGCTCGCGGCGCGGACGTCGACGACGGACCAGTGCGGCGGCAGCGCGGCGGCGTCCGGCCGGTCGACCCGGCGCATCTCGAGGCCGGACAACGGGTCGTCCTGGCTGGTGCGGGCGGCGACGGCGGCGAGCATGGTCATGTCGGCCACCGTAGGCGCTCGCCCTCGCGGCCGTCAGACGAGGGGCAGCATCCCGCTGAGGTCCGGCGTCGAGTCGGAGGTGTACCGGGGTCGCAGCGCGGCCCCGATGGTGTCGGCGTCGCGGGGCGTCCGGCCGCAGGCCAGCCGCACCCAGGCGCGCGGCTCGACGACCTCCAGGTCCCAGCCGCCGCGTCCCGTGACGATCGCCAGGAGCGCGTCCGAGACGACCTCCAGCGCCTCGTCGAGGACGACGTCGCCGGGCTGCTCCGGCAGCGACCGGTCCAGGTCGTCGCCGTGGACGACGAGCTCGAGCAGGCGGCTGAGCACGAGGTCCGACAGGCGGATCTCCGCGACGCGCGTGCGGACGACGGGGTCCGGGGCCAGCGCTCGCAGGTCGTGGAGCTGGGCGAAGGCGTCCTCGGCGTGGCGGTCCAGCGCCGCCAGCGGGTCCGCCGCGATCTCCTGGGCGAGCTGCCGCGTGATCGCGTCGATGCGCTCCGCGCGCTCCGCGGCCAGGGCGAGGTAGGGGCCGAGGCCGACCGGGTGCGCATCCTCGTCGGCGGGCTGGGTCACCGCCACGGCGTCCATCACCCGGCCGACGTGGGCGACGAGCTCGGCGACCGTCCAGCCCGGCAGGACGCTCGGGGCCGCCGTCGCGTCGTCGTCGAGCTGGTCGAGCCACTCCCGCAGCCGCAGCCACTGCGCACGCAGGAGACGGTCGGTCGTCGCGAGGTCGGTGGCCATGCCTCGCATCGTAGGGAGGGGTGTGCCCGACCGCAGGGCCAGGTGCCCGCCGCGACCGGACCGTGCGGTGCGGGGGTCGCTCCGATCCGAGGCCGATGTCAGGCCGACGTCAGCCCAGGAACTCCCGGACCAGCGGGCCGAGCTGGTCGAACTCGATGAGGAAGCCGTCGTGCCCGTAGTCGGAGCGGATGAGGTGCGTCCCGTCGGCGCCGGGCAGCGCGGCGGCGACGCGGTCGGACTGCTCCGGCAGGTAGAGGCGGTCGGAGTCGACGGCGACGACGAGCGCCCGGGCGGTCACCGTGCCCAGCGCGGCCTCGACCCCACCGCGGTCGCGGCCGACGTCGTGGGACAGCATCGACTCGGTGAGCACGAGGTAGGAGTTCGCGTCGAACCGCCGGGCGAGCTTGCCGGCGTGGTGGTCGAGGTAGGACTGGACGGCGTACCGCCCGCCCCCGCCCAGCGGCTCCTCGGCGCCCTGCGGCGTCCGGCCGAACCGCTCGTCGAGCTCGACGGCCGCCCGGTAGGTGGTGTGCGCGATCTGGCGGGCGATGCCCAGCCCGACGTGCGGGCCCTGGCCCTCCGGCAGGTCGTAGTAGTCGCCGCCGTGCCAGCCCGGGTCGCTGCGGATCGCCTCGAGCTGCGGGTGCGCCCAGGCGATCTGGTCGGCGGTGGTCTGCGCCGTGGTGGCGATCGCGCCGAGCGCGCGGACCCGCTCCGGGGCCGTGACGGCCCACTCGAGCACCCGCATGCCACCCATCGAGGCGCCGACGACGAACGCCCAGCTCTCGACGCCCAGCGCGTCCGCCAGCGCGATCTCGGCGCGCACCTGGTCGCGCGTCGTGACGAACGGGAACCGCCCGCCCCAGGGCCGGCCGTCGGGGGCGTTCGTCGCCGGGCCCGTCGTGCCCTGGCAGCCGCCGAGGACGTTGGGCGCGACGACGAAGTACCGGTCGGTGTCGATGGGGCACCCGGGGCCGACGAGCGTGTCCCACCAGCCCGCCGTGGGGTGACCCGGCCCGGCGGGGCCGAGGACGTGCGAGTCCCCGGTCAGCGCGTGCAGGACGAGCACGGCGTTGTCACCGGTGGGGGAGAGCGTCCCCCAGGTCTCGTAGGCGATCGTCACGTCCGGCAGCGTCTCGCCGCCCTCGAGCGTGAGCGGCCCGATCGACAGCAGCTGCCGGTCCCCGAGCGGGTCCCCCTCCCGCCACGCCGCACTGGCGGGCACCGGCGCGCCGTCGGCCCACACGGGCTCGCGGCGCGGGCGGGTGCCCGTCGTCGTCGTCGCGGTCTGCACGACGCGCCAACCTACGTCGCTCGCGCGACGTCGGCCCGGGGTGTCCACGTCGTGCGCACCGGGGGGCGCGCTCGGGCGCGCGGCCTGCG
>NZ_AXCW01000081.1 GCF_000603945.1 Actinotalea ferrariae CF5-4
GCCGGACGGCGCGCGACAGCCCCGTCCGGCCCGCGCGGTCGCGCCCCGGGTCGGGTGCGCCTAGCGTCGAGCGCCTACCCGGGGCCGCGGGCCTGGTGCCCGTCCGGTCGGCCGACGCCTCGTGCGGAACCCCGTCCGGGCGCCGGACGTTCTCCGGGCAGGACCGCAGCCCCAGTGGCGCCGTGACCGGTGCCTGACGAGGAGGAACCCATGAGCTTCATCCGCTCCGCCATCCGCAGCGGTCTCGCGCTGAAGGCCGCTCGCCTCATCCAGCGCGAGATGAGCAAGCCGGAGAACCAGCGCAAGGCCAAGGAGCTCCTCGGCAAGGTGGCCCAGCGCCGCCGCTCGGCCGTCACGGACCCGCGCCGGCCGCACCAGCGCTGAGAGGCACCGCGGCGCGCCCGACCGACCGCGTCGGGCCGCGCTCGCGTGGCGGTCGACGTCCGGGCGGGCCGCGCTCGCGTGGCGGGTCCGGCGCTCGTGGGTGACCCTGTCGACCATGGAACTGCCCGTCGAGCCCTGGCGCCTGCACGACCCTGACGTCGACCCTGAGGGCCTCCGCTCCACCGCCACGCTGTTCACCGTCGCCAACGGGTGGGTCGGCGTCCGCGGCGCGCTCGACGAGCTGGTCCCCACGGTGCACGCGGGCACCCTCCTCGCCCCCGTGTTCGAGGAGGTGCCCCTCGAGTACGGCGAGCGCGCGTACGGGTTCCCCGGCCGTCAGGAGCAGGTGCTGGCCGTCCCCGACGGGTGGGCCGTCCGGCTCGAGGTCGACGGCGCACCCCTGGACGTCCGCACCGGGACGACCCACCACCACACCCGCACCCTCGACCTGCGGACCGGGGTCCTGGACCGCGCCGCGCGCTGGAGCGCGCCCGACGGCGCGACGGTCGCCGTCACCACCAGCCGGCTGGCCTCGATGCGGCGGCGCGAGCTCGTCGTCGTCCGCTGGACGGTCCGGGCCGAGACCGCGGCCCACGTGGCCCTGCGCCTCTTCCCCTGCTGCGACCGCTCGCCGCTGCGCTCCACCGCGGAGGACGACCCGCGGCCGCGCTCCGCCGTCGTCCCCGACGACGGGTCCGGCTCGCGGGCCGTCGACGCGTGCGCGCACACCGGTGCGGGTCGCGGCGGGCGGGCCTGGACGACCCAGCACGTCCCGAGCAGCGGCGTCCAGCTCGCCGTGGCCGCGGACGTCGCCGTCGTCGGACCGGGCGTCGTGACCACCGAGGACCACGCCACCACCGTGACCGCGGACCTGCGCGCCGGGGAGGAGGTGACGCTGGACCTCCTCGTCGCCTTCACCGCCGACCGGCACCGCGCCGGCGAGGCGTCCGACGGCGGGGCCGCCCTGGTCGCGCGGGCGCACCAGGTGCTCGACGACGCGCGCGCCGCCGGGCACGACGCCCTCGTCGCGGAGCACGCCGCCGCGCTCGCCGAGGTGCTCGACTGGGCCGACGTCGAGGTGGACGGCGACCCGCAGCTCCAGCAGGCCGTCCGGTTCGCCGTCCTGCAGGTGCTGGGGGCGGCCGCGCTCGCCGAGGGCACCGGGATCCGCGCCAAGGGGCTCACCGGGCTCGGGTACCACGGGCACACCTTCTGGGACGCGGACAGCTACGTGCTGCCGGTCCTGGAGCACCTGCTCCCCGACGCCGCCCGCGCGCACCTGGCGTGGCGGCACGCCACGCTCCCGTGGGCGCGGGAGCACGCCCGGGTCCTGGGGCAGGACGGCGCCGCGTTCGCGTGGCGCACGGTGTCCGGACCGGAGGCGTCGGCGTACTGGCCCGCCAGCGTCGCCGCCCGCCACGTCGACGCGGACGTCGCCGACGCCGCCTGCCGCTACGTCGCGGTCACCGGGGACGTGGCGTTCGAGCGCGAGGCCGTCGTCGAGGTGGTCGTCCGGACGGCCCGGACGTGGACGTCCCTCGGCCACCACACGCCCGACGGCGCGTTCCACGTCCACGGCGTCACCGGCCCGGACGAGTACACCGCCGTCGTCGACGACAACGCCTTCACCAACCGGATGGCGGCGCGGAACCTGCGGGCTGCCCTCACGCTCACCGACCGGTACCCGGAGGTGGCGGTCGGGCTGGGCGTCACGGACGCCGAGCGGGACGCGTGGCGCCGGGCCGCGGACGCCATGACCGTCCTGGTGGACCCGCTCACCGGCGTGACGCAGCAGTGCGCGGGCTTCCTGTCCCGGCGGGTCTGGGACTTCGCCGGCACCCCGGCCCACGCCTACCCGCTGGAGGACCACCACACCTACGCCGAGCTCTACCGGCGGCAGGTGGTCAAGCAGGCCGACGTCGTCGCGGCGCACTGGCTCGCCGGGGAGGACGTCCCGCTGGAGCAGCAGCGACGCGACCTCGCCCACTACGAGGCGATCACGGTGCGGGACTCCTCGCTCTCCTGCCCCGCCCACGCCGTGGTCGCGGCCCGCGTGGGCTGGTCCGGGCACGCGCACGACCATCTGCGCGAGGCCGCGCTGCTGGACCTGCACGACCTCGAGGGCGACGTCGCCGACGGGCTGCACGTCGCCGCCCTGGCGGGGGTCTGGGACGGCCTGGTCATGGGCCTCGGTGGGCTGCGGACCGCGCACCCCGGGGACGCGGCCGACCGGGCGCAGGAGCACGGCCCGGACAGCGAGGCCCTGCACCTCGCCCCGCGCCTGCCCGCCACCCTGACCGGGCTCCGCTTCGGCGTCCGGCACCGGGGCGCGCGGCTGCGGGTGGAGGTCGAGCCGGAGAAGGTGACCTACCAGCTGCTCGACCGGCTCCCGGACGGCGCGGCCCTGACCCTCGTGCACCACGGCGAGCGCGTGGTGCTCACCGCGCAGGAGACGACGGCGGTGCGGGTCGTCCCGCCGCTGGGCGCGGTGGGAGCACCACCGTCCCCGCCGCCGGGGCGCGAGCTGCGACGGCCCGCGCCCCGGTCGGTGTGAGGGAGCCCGTCAGGCGACAGGGCCGCCCCGTGACGGCTCCCGTCAGGGAACGGGGAGGCAGCTCGGCCGGTACGCGGGGTCGGCCGGGCCCGGGCGCTCCAGCGCGTGCGCGACGAGCTGGTGGACGACGGGGTCGTTGGGCGACTGGTCGTGCTCGATCGGGTCCGCGGGGCACAGGTCCTGGATCGTGATGTTGGTGACCTGCCGCGCGGGGCCCACCAGGAACTGGCTGGTGTACGGGGTGACGACCTCGTCGTAGACGGTCGAGATCACCGTGTAGGACGGCCCTCGGACGGTGTCGCCCGGTGCGTTGAGCTCCTGCATGAAGGCCGATCCGGCCACCTGGTCGCTGCACGCGGGGCACAGCGGGTTCTCGGTGCCGGCGACCGTGCCCAACGTGCCGTCGGGGTAGGCGACGATCAGGCCCTGGGTGCCGTGGCTCGACGGCGCGATGCCGACGAGGTCGTCGACCTTCTTGGCGCCGCCGAGGTGGTGCATCCAGTAGCGCGGCATCATGCCGCCCTGGCTGTGCCCGACGACGTCGACCTTGCGCGCGCCGGTCGCACCGAGGACGGCGTCGACGAACGACGCCAGCTCGCGCGCGGAGTCGCGGATCGGGCCGGTCGCGTTGTCGCCGTAGTTGAGCGCGAAGACGCAGGCGCCCCGGGCGTCGAGGTAGGGCGCGAGGGTGGACCAGTTCTTGAGCATGTCCTCGAAGGTGCCGTGCACGAGGACGACCGGCTCGGGGTGCTCCGCCGTCGGGCGGCAGGACCAGTCGTTGGCGCCGGGCGGGGAGACGTCCACGAGCGGCACGTCGACGGTCCCGAGCGCCGTCGGGGCGGGACCGGGTGCGGCACCCAGCGCGGGTGACGCGGCGAGCATCGAGCCGCCGACGAGGGCGGCGGAGGCGGCGAGCGCCAGGGAGGAGCGCGCACGGCGCGTGAGGAGCGGGGATCCCACGGTCGGACCTCTTCTCGGACACCTGCGTGGCAGGCCCGACGCGCCCGCGCCGGGAGAGGCAGGATGCGTCGCCGGACGGCCGTCCGCATGTCGGGCCGGGGCGAGCGGGGCGGCCCCGACGACGCCGCCGACAGCGTCCTCGCAGGTCAGGCGCTCAGGTCACGAGGTCAGGCGTGCACCAACGTGCGCCGGCGGACGACCGCGACGACGACGGGCACGACGCACAGCGCGGAGGCGGCCGACAGCCCGGCGAAGCCGACGACGGCCAGCAGCGGGCCGGAGGCGATGGCACCGACGGCCGCGGCGGCGTTCATCGCGGAGTCGCTCGCCCCCTGCACCAGGGGCCGGGAGGCGGTCTCCACCGCACCGGACAGGAGGGTCGCGGCGGGCACGGTGACCATCGACCAGCCGACCCCGAGCAGGAACAGGGCCAGGACGACGGCGTCGGTCCGCTCCTCCCCCGCCACCCCGACCACCGCCGAGGCCAGCAGGACCACCTGGCCGAGGAGCACGGTCGGCACGGCACCCACGCGGTCCGCGAGCGCACCCATCACGGGGGCGAACGCGAACATGCCGAGCACGTGCAGGCTGATCGTGAGACCCACGACCGTGATGCCGTGACCCTGGTGCGACAGGTGCACCGGGGTCATCGTCATCACCGAGACCATCGCCAGGTGGCTGAGCACGAGCGCGAGGAGCGCGAACGAGGCGGCCGGGCTGCGCCGCACCTCCCGCAGGGCCGCGCGCAGCCGCAGGGGCGGGGGCGCCGTCGGGCGGGAGGTGGCGTCGGGCGCCGTCGGGCGGGAGGTGAGGGTGGCGTCGGGCTCCGGCGGGAGCGCGGCGTCGGCCGCTGCGGCGGGCGCTGTGCCGGGCGCGGCGGTCGGCACCGTGTGCCGCCGCACCACGTCGAGCGGCTCGGGCCGCAGGAAGAGGCCGACGACGACGGCGGTCAGCGCGAGCAGCACCGCGGCGATGGCGAACGCCCCGGACAGCGCGGGGAGCCCCGTCCTGGCCTCGAGCGCCTCGCCCGGGACCCCGAGGTTCGGCCCCAGGACGGCGCCGATCGTCCCGACCCAGACGACGAGGGACAGGCTGCGGCCGCGGTGGGCCGGCTCGGCGAGGTCCGTCGCGGCGAACCGGGCCTGGAGGCCCGCCGCCGTCCCCGCGCCGAGCGCCACCATCCCCAGGACGAGCAGCGCCGTGGACCCCGCCGCGGCCGACAGCACGAGGACCGCCGACCCGGCCGCGGCGACCGCCCACGCGAGCGTCAGCGCCCGGCGCCGCCCCGCCCGCGCCGCGAGCATGCCCAGGGGCAGGGCGATCACGGCGGCGCCGATGGTGGTCGAGGCCCGTGCGATCCCCGCCATCGCCTCCGACCGGGTGACCTCCTGGGCGAGCAGCACGCCGACGGACGGGCCGGCGCCGTAGCCGAGCGCTCCGACCACCTGGGCCGCGACCAGCACCCGCAGCGTCCGACGGCGTGCCGCGACGACGTCGGGGAGGGAGAGCCATGCGTCGCGCACGGCCTCATCCTCCCCGATCACGCGGGGCCACCTGTCGCGAGTGCCCTGTGCGGGTGCGGCGCGGCGGGCGTCGTCGCACGATGGGCGGGAAGGCCCGACGGGCCCCACCCGTCGGGACGGACGGACCGGAGGTCACCGTGCCCAAGACGACGAAGGCCGGCAAGGCCCGGCAGAGCGAGCTGCCCAGCACGCTGCGGCGCTCCGAGGAGAAGGCGCAGCGCACGTTCGCCAAGGCCCACGACGCGGCCGAGGAGCAGTACCACGACGCCGAGCGCGCGAACCGCGTGGCGTTCGCCGCCCTCAAGCACTCCTACGAGAAGGTCGGCGACCACTGGGAGGCGAAGGACGAGAGGGGCCCGTCGGACCGCAAGGCCGAGGGCGGGCGCGGCACGCGCGCGGAGACCAAGGGCGGGGTCGACGCCAACGCGTCCAAGAAGCACCTGTACGACCTGGCGCGGCGGCTCGACGTCCCGGGGCGCTCGACCATGAGCAAGGACGAGCTGGTCGACGCGCTGCAGAAGGAGAACGAGCGCCGGACCCGCGCGAGCCGCTGAGAGCCCCCGGCGGACGACCCCGTCCCAGCCGTTGCCGCGCGGCCGGGACGGACGGACACTGCCAGGACGGGACACGGCCCGGAACGGGCGGTCCACCACCCGGTGAGGTGAGCCCCATGCGCTGGTTCTCGATGTCGCACCGCCAGGCCCCCGGTCGTGACCCGCACCCGCCCGGCCCGGACGCCCTGGCGGTCCCGGACGCCCTGCCGGTGCTCTCCGCCGGCCGCCACCGCACCCCGCGCACCGGGGCGTGCTTCATGGAGTGGGCGAGCCTGCTCGCCGGCGAGAAGTTCAGCGACCACCCGTCCTGCACCCACCCCCTCCTCGGCCACCTGGCGCGCATGGTGAACGACGCGACCACGGACACCGGCCGACGACGCCTGGCCCCGCTCATCCCCTCCGTCGTCGGTCTGACGAGCGAGGACCCCCGGTGGGACGACGACGTGGCGGTCGCCGCCGCGCTGGTCGCCCTGCCGGTGGCGCAGGAGGAGGACCGTCGTGCGCTCGCCGCCGGGGTGCTCACCTGCGAGCGGCTGCGTGCCCTGCACCGTCCGGTGCACGCCGACCGGCGCGCGGACGGGTACGCCGACGGGAAAGCCGACGGAGAAGACCCAGACGACGGCATCCGGCCCGCGACCCGCGCCGCCCTGGCGGGGACACCCCGGGCGACCGCGTGGGCCCTGGACTTCACCGCCGGGCTCGTACGGCTGCAGTCGCTGCGCGACCCCGCCTCGGCACTGACCGAGCACGCGGTGCTGTCCGTCGTCCGGCTCGGGCGGGACGACACGGACGAGCTCCTCGCCCGGATGCTCCGCGACGCGATCGCCGCGGTCCGCGGTGAGGAGGGGGCCCACCGCGCCCCGGCGCAGGCACTCCCCACCAGGACCGTCACGGCGGGGTGAGCGAGCGCGGTGAGCGAGCGCGGTGAGCGAGCGGGGTGAGCGAGGGGGCTGGGCTGAGCGAGCGCCGGTCCTGAGCGAGCACGTGGTCCTCGTCGTCCTGCGCCGCCGCGCGGAGGACGGCCCCGGCCGGGGCCTCAGGCCCGGCCGACCTCGAGGCCCTCGCGGAGGCGGCGGACCGCGTCGGTGAGCCACGCCTGGTCCGGCACCCCGGCCGTGAACGCGAGGTCGAGCTCACGCGCCACCGACGACGCCGTCGCCCGCCCGTAGCTCCCGAGCGAGCCGGCGAGGTTGTGCGCCGCCCGTCCGGCGGTCGCCACGTCGCCGCCGCCCGCGGCGACCTCCTCGATCAGCCGGACGCGCTCGTGGACGAGGGGCAGGAACTGCGCCCACAGCTGCTCGACCAGGGCGGTCGGGTCACCGGGCACCCGACGCCTCCGTGACGGTGGGGGTCGCCACGACAGCGGGTGTCGTCGGGGCCGCCGGAGCCGTCGCGCGGGGGGTGACCTTCCACTCGCGCTCGCCCATGAGCTCCTTGACCTGGGCCACCCGGCCGATGACGTTCTTCAGCTCGGTGTAGACGAAGGAGGAGACGAGCAGGTAGCGCCAGAACCACCCGGGCTGACGGCGGATCTCCGGCACCGCCAGCCGCCGGGCGAAGAGCGTCTGCCCGGGCCCGACCGACGCGGTGAACAGGGTCGTCAGGACGAACACCGGGACGAGCCAGTCGAGCCGGTCCGCGCCGCCCTCGCGCCAGGCCATGAACGCGACGAGCGGGAACATCTGCAGGGACAGCCACGGGTAGACCTCGCGCCAGCCCAGCAGGAAGGTCATCCCGAGCTTCTGCCGCAGCGACAGCGCGGGCGAGCGCCAGGCGCGCAGAAGGTGCTTGCGCGACACCTGGAACCAGCCCTGGGCCCAGCGCATGCGCTGGTTCCACAGGGCCGCGAGCGTCGTCGGCGCGAGCTCGCGGGACACCAGGCCGGGGTCCGAGGCGATCCGGCCCCCCTCCTCCACGACGCGCAGGCTCGAGTCGATGTCCTCCGTGAGCATGAACCCGTGCATGCGGACCTGGCGCAGCAGCGACGTGCGCCAGTACCCGTTGGAGCCCCCGAAGATCCCGAACCGGTGCAGGCGCGCCCGACCCGGGTGGCTGACCGCGTAGATGGACTCGAACTCGACGGCGTTCGTCCGGGCGACCCAGGACGCGTCGCCGTTGCGGATGACGCAGTGCCCCTGGACGACGTCGTAGCCGTGCGAGAGCCACCGCCACGCCCGCAGGAACGAGCCGGCGTCCGGGTGGTGGTCGGCGTCGAACACGCCGACGAACTCGCCGGTGACGTGGGCCAGGGCGGCGTTGACGTTCTGGGCCTTGGACGTCGATCCCTCCACCCGCAGGGGCAGCAGGCGCGGGTCCCGGAGCGCGAGCTGCGCGAGGGTGTCCTCGACCGCCATCGGCCGCGGCGTGTTGTAGGCGAGGACCACCTGGAGCCCCGCGGGGTAGTCCTGGCGCAGGAACGACTCGACGGTCTCCACGACCGTCGCGGCCTCGTTGGGCAGGTACGCGGCGATGACGGCGGACGCGGGCGGCGGCGGCGACGCGGGCTCCTCGGGGGGGCGGGTGGCGCGCAGCGCGAGGAAGCCCTCGGTCCAGATGGCCCCGGCGGTGAGGAGGAGCGCGCCGACGACGACGAGGTACAGCGGACGGCTGACGTCGACGCCGGCGAGCTCGTACAGCCCGACGTACACGGCGAACGGCACCACGACGCCGAGCAGCAGCGTCAGGGCGATCTGCCACGCGGTGCGCAGCCGCCCGAGGACGGTCCGCAGGCGCGCCGCCCGGGACGGCCGGGCGCGCCGGCCCGCGGGGGGCGTCGTGCCCGCGAGCGCGGGGGTCCAGCGGACGGGCTGCAGGTCCAGGTGCAGGGTCGCGGCATCGGCTGCGACCGTCGCCCGCTCGACCAGCTCCGCTGCGCCCGGCCCTGCGGCACCGGGGCCCGGGTGCGGATCGAGGGACGCCCACCCCACCACGGGCGTGACCTGGACACCCTCACCCGCGACGGTGAGCCGCTCGCCCGCCAACGCCTCCGCGACCCGGGTGAGGCGCGTCCGGACCTCGTCCGGCCCGGACTCCGGCAGCAGCACGAGGAACCGGCCCGCGGCGTCCCGGGCGACGCGGTCCAGCGCGCTGCCGAGGTGGACGCCGACGCGCTGGGCGACCTGCACCGCGAGGTCGTCGTCGGCTCGGGCGCCGAAGCGCTCGACGAGCTGGTCACGCTCGGCGACGTCGAGGACCGCCACGGCCGCGGGGCGCCCGGTCCGGGCCGCACGACCGGCCTCGTGGTCGATCTCCTCGTGCAGCCGCGAGGCGCTGAGCAGGCCGGTCCGGACGTCCCGCACGAGCGTGTCGACGGGCACGGGCGGCCGGTGGATCTTCGCGACGACCCGCGCCACGAGCTCGGTCAGCTCGAAGGGCTTGCGCACGTAGTCGTCCGCGCCGAGCGCGAGCCCCGTGAGCACGTCGTCCGCGTGGGACCGGGAGGTGAGGAACACCAGCGGCACGCTGCGGGTCGCTGGCTCGGCCCGCAGACGGCTCACCAGCGCGAAGCCGTCCATGCCGGGCATGTTCACGTCGGAGACGACGACGTCGGGCACGCTCCGGGCGAGCTGGTCGAGGGCCTCGCGGCCGTCGGCGGCCGTGACGACCTCGACGCCCTCCCCCTCCAGCCCGGCGCGCACCAGGGCCACGACCATCTCGTCGTCGTCGACGACGAGGGCACGGCGGCCCCGGACGTGCGGGGCATCGCGGCCGACCTGGACCGCGGTCACGCCGCCCACCCGAACGCCAGCGCGACCTCCGCAGGCAGCGCGAGCGGGTCGAACGGCTTGCGCACCACCCCGCGCACGTCCAGCGCCCGGAGGTCGGCCATCTGGACCTCCAGCACGCTCGCGGTGAGGAACACGACCGGCACGTCCGCCCCCGCCGGTGTCCGCCGGAGCGCCGCCAGCACCTCCGGGCCGTCCATGCCGGGCATCCGGACGTCCAGCAGCACCCCGTCGACGGGCTCCTCCGGGAGCCGTCCCAGCGCCTCCGCGCCGCTCGCGCACGCGACGACGCGGTGCCCGCCGAGCCGCTCCAGGCTCAGCCGGATGAGCTCACGGATGTCCGGCTCGTCGTCGACCACCAGGATCGTCCTGCTCACGGGGCTCCTTGCGGGTCGGCGGTCGGGGTGACCGGGGCCGGCCCGGCAGCGGCGCCGGACACCTCGTCGTATCGGCGCGGGAGCTCGACCGTGAAGGTGCTGCCGACCCCCAGCTCGCTGG
Organism: Actinotalea ferrariae CF5-4; assembly: GCF_000603945.1. Lineage (GTDB taxonomy): Bacteria > Actinomycetota > Actinomycetes > Actinomycetales > Cellulomonadaceae > Actinotalea > Actinotalea ferrariae. The sequence goes on from NZ_AXCW01000081.1 coordinate 10,199, forward strand.
CGACCTCGACCCGGCCCCCGCTGCGCTCGACGATGCCGCGCGTGATGGACAGCCCGAGACCGCTGCCCTTCGTCCGGGTCGCGTCGCCGTCGATGTGGACGAACCGGTCGAACACCGACCCGAGGCGGTCGGCCGGGATCCCGCGACCGGTGTCGGTGACGTGGACCCGGACCGCCCGCTCGTCGGTGGTGACGCGGACCGTCACCTCACCCCCGGCCTCGGTGAACTTCACGGCGTTCCCGACGAGGTTCGTGAGCGCCTGGAGCAGGCGTCCGGCGTCGACGGTGACCGGGCCGGCGGGCAGCGGTCGCGCTGCCGCCAGCGCGACACCGGCGGCCTGGGCGGCGGGCGAGAGGAGGTCGACGACCTCCCGTACGAGGTCGGCGGCGTCGATGGCGGCGGGCCGCAGCGGGAGGCGCCCGGCGTCGAGCCGCTCGAGGTCGAGGATGTCGTCGACGAGGTGCCCGAGCCGCTCCACGTTCGCCAGGGCCATGTCCACCAGCGGACGCTGCTCGTCCGCGAGGGGACCCATGACACCGGCCCCGAGGAGCGCGAGGCTCCCACGGATCGACGTCAGCGGGGTGCGCAGCTCGTGGCTCACGACGCCGACGAACTCGGCCTTCAGCCGGGCGATCTCCGTCCGCGCGGACACGTCCCGGAACGTCACGACCGAGCCGACGAGGGCGTCGGCGTCCCGCATCGGCGCCACGGTCTGCTCGATCGGCACCCAGGTGCCGTCGCTGCGCACGAAGGACGTCTCGTGCGCGGTGAGCGGCTCGCCACGGGTCATCGCGCGGTGCGTCGCGCACTGCGCGGTCGGGAAGGGCGTCCCGTCGGGGCGGGCCGGGTGGACGACGTCGTGCAGGCGGCGGCCGACGAGCTCCCCCTCGTCGCGCCCGAGGAGGGCCAGGGCGGCCGGGTTCGCGAAGACGACGACGCCGTCGTGGTCGCAGCCGACGATGCCCTCGTCCGCCGAGGTGAGCACCAGGCCGGTGAGGCGCTGCTGCTCCTGGACGCGGCGGACCAGGGCGTTGAGGGAGGCGTTGTTGAGCTCGGCCTCGGCCCAGGCGGCCAGCTCGTCCAGCACCGCGCGCTGGTCCTCGTCCAGCTCCCGCGGCGCCGTGTCCATGACGCAGAGGGTGCCGACGTCCAGACCCTCGACCGCGAGCGGGCGCGCGGCGTAGAACCGCAGGTGCGGGTCGCGGGTGACGAAGACGTTGCCCTCGAAGCGGCCGTCCTGCGTCATGTCGGCGACCTCGAGGGCCGTGCCGCTGTCGACGGCGTGGCGGCAGATGCTGTCCCGCAGGGGCGTGGGCGCGCCCTCGATGCCGTGGGCGGCCTTCGTCCACTGGTGCTCCGCGACGAGGTTGATCATCGCCATCGGCACGTCGAGGAGCTTCGCGGCGAGCCGGGTGATCCGGTCGAAGCGCTCCTCCGACCATCCCGGCGCGATCCGCGCTGCTGCCAGGACGGCCGTCCGCCGGCCGGACTGGTCCGGCTGGTCCGGCTGGTCCGGCGGGTCCGGCGATGTCGGCGGGTCCGACATTTCGGGCGTCGACGTGCCCGTCGTGCCCTCGTGTCGCGTGTCGTTCGCGGGCCCAGGCACACGGAGACCGTAGCCCGCCGACCGGGCGGATCACCCAGCGACGCGGCCGGTTGGAGGACCGGGGCGACCCGCGCGCACGCCCACGACGGCGTGCGCCGTGTCCCCGACCCGGACATCCGCAGCGCCCTCGCGGGTGCTCACGCGGTAGTCCCCGGCCCAGGCCCGCACGGTGAGCCGGCCGTCCGCGTCGGTGCGCGTCGTCGTCGGCGGGAGCCACCAGTCGCGCCGCACGAGGTCGCGCAGCGCCTCGAACGCGGGCTTCGGCGTGCCGTCCGCGCGGACGAGGCCGGCGGGGGCGCCGAGCCAGGCGCCGTCGTCGGTGATGCCCCAGTAGGTGATCGCCTGGACGGACGGGTGCGCCGCCAGCGTCCGGTAGTGGCGCACGACCTCGTCGGCCTGCCGCGCCTCCCCCTCCGGCGTGGACGGCCAGTGCTCGACCTGCCAGTCGTTGAGGTCCTCGATGTGCGCGGGCATGAGGTCGCCCGACAGCAGCGTGGTCTCGGTCATGTGGATCGGCAGGCCGTAGCGGGAGAACCGCTCGAGGATCGCGTGCGTCTTCTCCTCGCCCCAGTAGCCCTGGTGCATGTGGCTCTGCAGGCCCAGGACGTCGACCTGGACCCCCGCCGCGAGGACGCCCTCGACGAGGCACTCGTAGGCGGTGGACATGTCGAAGTCGTTGAGCAGCAGCGTCGCGTCCGGGTTGGCCGCGCGGGCCTCCTCGAACGCCATCCGGACGGTGGCGATCCGGCCGCGCTCCCGGCACAGGCGCGAGATCCCGTTCTCCTCCTTGTCGAAGACCGGCATGATCACCGCCTCGTTGATGGCGTCCCAGGTGTCGATGAGCCCCGCGAAGTCGCCGACGTCGCGCCGGATCCGCTCGCGCTGGACGCGCTCGACCTCGTCCGTGGGCAGGTCCCGCAGCCACGGCGCCGTGACGGTGTGCCAGACCAGCGGGTGGCCCTTGAGCCGGACGCCGCGGTCGGTGAACCACTGCGCGGTGCGGCGCAGGCGCTCGGTGTCCGGCCTGCCGCGGACGGGCTCGAACCGGCCCCAGTAGAAGGGCAGCGTCGCGGTGTCGAAGACCTGCACGAACAGCTCGCCGAGCTGCTCGAGCTGCTCGACGGACGCGCCGCCGAAGGTCTCGACCTCGGCAGGGTCGAGCACGGTCTCGCCGTTGGCGAGCGGGATGAGGTCGAAGCCGATGTTCCCGATCGCCAGGGCGGGGCTCACCTGCTCGACGGTCACCTCGGCCTCGCCGAGCGGGCTGCCACCCGGGCCGGCGACGGTCAGCGTCGTCTCGCGGACGCGGTGCCGGAGGTCCGGCCCGGGGTCCAGCACCTGGACGGTCGGGGCCAGGGCGCGGGGAGCGGTCACGGGGTCTCCTGTCGGGTGGACAGCGGCGCCACGGCGGTCGCCAGGCGGGATCGGAGCGGGATCGGAGCGGGATCAAGGCGGTCCGCACCGCGGTCACCTGGGAGGTCACCCCGGCGGTCACCGGAGCGGGTCCCAGGCCGCCGTCGCGTCCGGCATATTTGTATGACGCTCAAACTAACCCTTCCCCGCCGCGGGTGGTCAATCCCACACGGTCCAGGACGTCCTCCGGCTTGTGACCGGGGCCGGACCTGCCGATAGTCCCTGTGGGGGCGCGCACGTGCTCCCGTGGGGGACGGCAAGGAGAGCGCGATGAGCACCGCCACGCGCCTGGTCGCGGCAACCCTGACGGCAGGCCTGCTGGCCGGCTGCTCGGCGGGTCCGGACCAGGGGTCGACCACCGGACCGACCAGCGGAGCGGAGGCGGGCACGCAGGACGGTGCGGCGCCCGGCACCGAGCCGGACGCCGCCCCGGAGGGCGGTGCGGTCGAGGGCGAGGAGGCCACCGAGGAGGCGGTCGAGGAGGCTCCCGAGGAGATCGCCCCCGACGCCCCCGAGCAGGTCGCGGACGTCGTGGCGGCCCTCCCCTCGGAGCCGCTGCCCGAGGTCGTCCCGGCGACGGGTAGCGCGGTCACGTCCGGCCGCGTGACGCTGACCGTCCCCGCCGACCACGACCCCGCCGGGAGCTACGACGGCGTGCAGCTCTTCGACGGACCCACCATCCGCGGGGCACGGTCCGCCCGGGCCGGCATCCAGGTCTACCCCCCGGTCGTCGACGCCGACTGGGCCCAGCGCCTCTCGACGTCCCTGTCCCCGGGGCTGGAGGGCGTCACCTCGGTCGTCTACGCGCTCGACGTCCCGGGCGCGGACGCCGCCGTCGTGCACGTGGTCACGGACACCGAGGGCCACTCCAGCCGGGACCGCGACGGCCGACGCGTCTGGCAGGCGCCGGTGGCGACCGCCCACGTGCTCGTGGGGATCGGGGACCAGGTGACGCGCGTCGTGGTGCAGACGGCCCCGACGCCCGAGGGGATCGAGGCGGCGCTCTCGGTCGCGCGCACGGTCACCGTCGCAGGCTGACGGAACCCGGACCCGGGCCGCGACGGCGGCCCCGCGGGCCAGGCGTGCCTTCCTCGACGGATCCGCCCGGATCCGCCACAGTGGCCATGATCGCCACCGGCGCCGGCCGGCCACGCCCCGGCCCGAGCCCTGACCGCAGCCGGACGCCGGAGAGAAGGGGGGGCCGTGCGCCGACACCCCGCCCTCGCCACCCGCCACGGCATCCGTCGCCGCACCGACCGCGTCGTCGCCGCCCTGCAGCAGGTGCACCCCGCCGGGGCCGTCGCCCTCGTCCTGCTCGTCATGGTCGCGGTCTGGCTCGTCGTGGCGGCGCTGGGCGGACCGCCCCTGCCCCTGGTCCATCTCTACTACGTCGCCATCGTCCTGGCGGCGTACCGCTTCGGGCTGCGCGGCGCCGTCCCCACCGCCGCCGGGTCCGGGATCCTCGCGGGACCCCTCGCGGCGCTGCCGCCGACCCCCTTCGGCGAGGACACCCTGGGCTGGGCCGTGCGCTGCGCCATGTTCGTGTCCGTCGGTGCCGTGCTGTCGCTGGCGCTCTCCGCCCGGGACCGCGGGAGCGAGCAGCAGGTCACCGACGACGTGCGCACCGCCTTCGACCGTCGGGACGACCGCCCGCCCGTGGACCCGGAGCTGGTCGCGCGGGCACCCGCCCTCGTCGCGTCGGGGGCCCTGACCATGGTGTACCAGCCGATCTACTCGCTGCGGGACGGCCGGCTCGTCGCGGTCGAGGCGCTCGCGCGGTTCGACCTGCCCGGCCGACCCGGACCCCAGGAGGTGTTCGCCGCGGCCGCGCGCGCCGGGTGCGACCGCGAGCTGGAGCTGCTGGCGGTCCGCGCCGCACTGCGGGGGGGCACCGACCTCCCCGCGGGGGTGGACCTCTGCGTCAACGTCTCACCCGGCACCCTCGCCGACCCCCGCCTGCACGACCTCGTCGTCACCGCGCGGCCCCGGAGCGTCGTCGTCGAGGTGACCGAGCACGCCGTGATCCACGACTACGACCTCCTGCGCGACGCCCTCGCCCGGCTGGCCGACGCCGAGGTCCGCGTGGCGGTCGACGACGCCGGGTCCGGCTTCGCCAGCCTCCGGCACGTCGTCCAGCTCGCGCCCCACATCATCAAGCTCGACCTGTCCCTCGCCCAGGGCGTCACGGTCAGCCCGCTGCGCCGGGCCCTCGGTGAGTCGCTCGCGGACTTCGCGCACCGGTCCGACGCCCTGCTGGTCGCGGAGGGCGTGGAGGACGAGCACGACCTCGTCACCTGGGCGGCCCTGGGGGCCGACCTGGTGCAGGGCTACGCCGTGGGCCGGCCCGGTGCGCTGCCGTTCGCGCCGACGAGCGACGTCGTCGTGCGCTGCCTGCGGCGCGCCGGGCTGCCCGCGCGCTGAGCCTCAGGGCCGGTCGCGGAAGTAGCCCGTGACGTCGAGCAGGAGCTGGGTCGTGCAGGGAAGGGCCCCGCTCGACGGTCACCGCGCGTCGCCCTTGCGCCGGTGCCGGGGCAGCATCGGGGGCCGCAGCCGCAGCGCGTCGGCCTCGGGCAGCGTCCAGCGGCGACGGCGGGCGACGAGGCTGAGGCCGGCGCCGACGAGGATCGCCGCGTAGACACCCGCGGTCTCCAGGCCGGCCTCGTGCAGCGGGATGAGCACGAGGCACGCGAACACCGCCGAGGTCGCGTAGAGGGTGTTCCCGCCGAAGACGGCCGGGACCTGCCCGACGACGACGTCGCGGATCATCCCGCCGCCCACGGCCGTGGTGACCCCGAGCAGGATCGCCGGCAGCACCCCCAGGTCCGCCTCGAGCGCGCGTCCCGCGCCGACCGCCGCCCAGCAGCCGAGCACGAGGGAGTCCCCCACGAGGTACGTGCGGTTCCACCACCGGCCCTCCAGCCGCACGACGAAGGCGACCAGCGCGCCGGTCAGGGCGGTCCCGAGGTACCAGGGGTCGGTCAGCGCGACCGGCGGGCCCTGCTGGAGCAGGGTGTCGCGCAGGATCCCGCCACCGAGTGCGGAGACGATCGCGAGGATCGCGAACCCGACGAGGTCGAAGCGCTGCCGGCGCGCGATCGTTCCGCCCAGCACGCCGTTGAGGAAGACCCCGACCAGGTCCAGGGCACGCAGCGACCCCGGGATGAGCTCCCTGAGCAGCCATCCGAGGTCGAGGTCCACGGGACCTGCCTACCACCAGCCCCGTGCCCGGGTGCCGGCCGTCCGCGTCGACACGCGCCGGAGGCGATCCGGTCCTACGCTCCGGTTCATGGAGCGCTGGCGGCGTCGACGGCGCCTCGCTCGCGCCACCGTCCTGGTGCTCACCGCGGTCCTGCCGGTCACCGCTCTGGCCGTGGTCGTGCGGTCGGAGACGTCCGGCGTGCACCGGGCCGACGTCGAGGCGGTCCGCGCGGCGACGCGGCTCACCAGCGCGAACCCCGACCTGTACCGGGCCCTGCTGGTGTGGCAGGAGGTGTTCCAGGCGCGGTGGGTCAACCTGGCCGCGGTCGTGCTGTGCGCCGGGGTGGTGGCCCGGGCCGGGTCACGAGCGGGGGCACGGACGCCGGAGCGCCGAGGACTGCGCGGCCGCGCGCTCTGGGCGCTCACGACGATCCTCGTCATCTGGGCGCTGGCCAACGGCCTCAAGGTGCTCGTCGCCCGGGCCCGGCCGGCCCTGGAGGACGCGCTCACGCGGGCGCCCGGGTACAGCTTCCCCTCGGGGCACGCGATGAACACCGCTGCCACGGGCGTCGTCGTCGTGCTGCTCCTCTGGCCGCTGCTGGGCCGGCGCGGACGCGCGGCGGCCGTGACGCTGCTGACGGTCGCCGTCGTGGGGACGGCGACCGACCGGGTCCTGCTCGGGGCGCACTACCCGTCGGACGTCGTGGCGGGGGTCGTCCTCGGCGCCGCGCTGGCCGGGGCGTCGTACCTCGGGTACCACGGCTGGGGCGCCGTCCCGGTACCGCCCGAGGAGCACGCGAGCTCCGACACCCCGACGTCGGCCGACCTGCGCGGCCGAGGCTGAGGCTGAGGAGGCGCCATGGCACACCCGGCCGGCTCCCAGGGGTCGTACCCCCGGTCGCCCCAGGAGGGGCGCACGCGTCCGCTCACCGCCGCCACGCGCCGGGACCTGCTGCGGCGCGGCGCCCTGCCGGTGCTGCTCCTGTGGCTCGGGGTCGTCGGCGTCGGGCTGCTCATCGTCGGACCGCTCGACTCGCTGCCCGCCGAGGTCGCCCTCAACGAGGCCCTGGAGGAGCAGCGCACGCCTGTGATGAACACGCTGACCGCGGTGTGGTCGCACATCGGCGCGACCGAGTTCATCATCGGCGCGTGCGTCCTCGTGGTGGCCTTCCTGTGGTGGCGCACGCGGCAGTGGCGCCGCGCGTTCGTCCCGGCGATCGCCATCTCCGTGCAGGCAGCGGTGTTCCTCACCTCTGCCGTCGTCGTCGGCCGGGAGCGACCCGAGGTCGAGCCCCTCGACGAGGCGCCGCCGACGTCCGGGTTCCCCAGCGGTCACGTGGGCGCCTCGACCGCGTTCTACCTGACGCTGACCCTGCTCGCGTCCCGCATCCGTTCCGCCGCCCTGCGCTGGACGGCCATGACGGTGTGCCTGCTCGTCCCCTTCCTCGTGGCCTTCGCGCGGCTGTACCGCGGCATGCACCACCTGTCGGACGTCATCGTGGGCGCCATCAACGGGGTGGTGTGCGCGCTGCTGGCGTGGCGGTACCTGCACGCGCAGGAGGCCAAGGACGAGGCACCCGAGGTCGGCGGCGACGAGACCCCCGCCGGCGGACCCGGGGAGGTGGCGTCGGGCCAGGGTCCGGTCGCCCCCGGGCCCGTCCCCCGAGCCGCGCCCGGCCCCGCCGACAGGGCCTGAGTCGTCGTCAACCCGGGACGGCAGCGCGGCGCCCCCGCCGCACACCGACCTCGTAGGCGGTGACGGCGACGAGCGTGACCGCGACGAGCGGCAGGACGAAGCCCAGCATCACGGAGGTGAACCCCCGCAGGGCGTCGTGCTCGGTCGCGGCGAGCACCAGGTACGCCGTGTAGGCCGCGTAGAGGGCGATGAAGAAGGCCCCCTCCCACCGGCGGATGACGAAGCCCGTGAAGGCGATCGGCAGCAGCGCCACGGCGGTCGCGATCATGAGCGGCATGTCGAGGGCGATGGCGGCGCCCGGCACCGGGACACCCCCGCCCGCGAGGACCGCCGGCAGGCCGAGGATCAACCCGATGTTGGCGATGTTGCTGCCGACGATGTTGCCGACCGCCATGTCGCGCTCCCCGCGCCGCGCGGCGACGACGGACGCCGCCAGCTCGGGGAGCGAGGTGCCGACGGCGACGACGGTCAGGCCGATCACGAGGCCCGAGACACCCAGCGCCTCGGCGATGTTGGACGCCCCGGCCACCAGGAGGCGCGCGCCCCCGACCAGGAGCGCGATGCCGACGGCCACCAGCACGAGCGAGACCAGGACCGACGCCGGGGGCTTGTCGTCGGCGGCCGTGGCCGAGACAGCTTCCGCAGCAGGGGCTGCGTCTGCCGGGCCGGCCTCACCCGCGTCCGGACGACGGCCCAGCACCACCGACACCGCGGTGTAGGCGACGAAGCCCAGGAGCAGGAGCAACCCGTCGACCTGGCCGACCGTGCCGTCGAGCGCCAGCACGAGGAGCAGCACCGACAGGAACACCATGATCGGTACGTCCAGGCGGACGAGCCGCAGCCGCACGGTCAGCGGAAGCACCAGCGCCGAGACACCGAGGATCAGCAGGATGTTCGCGATGTTGCTGCCGACGACGTTACCGACGGCCAGGTCCGGAGCACCCGAGAGCACCGCGTCCATCGTCACCGCGAGCTCCGGCGTGGAGGTGGCGACGGCCACGACCGTCAGCCCGACGACGAGCGAGGACATCCCGATCCGGCGGGCGAGCGAGGACGCCCCGCGCACGAGCGCCTCCGCGCCGGCGACGAGGAGGACGAGGCCGACGGCGATGCGCCCGAGGTCGAGCAGTTCCATGGTCGGACTCTATCTGTCCGGCCGGCGCCGGAGCACCGGCCCCCTGGGAGGCGACGACGACGGGACCTCGCGCAGAGGTCCCGTCGTCCTGCCGCGGTCG
>NZ_AXCW01000082.1 GCF_000603945.1 Actinotalea ferrariae CF5-4
CGGCGACCGGGCGCGGCGGTGGGGACCTGGCCTGTCACCCGCCCACGGTCCCGCCGGCGCGCGCCGGGGGGACGGGACCTGGGTCCCGCCGGCGTGCCGAGGACGGGAGCCGTGCCCCGTCGGCGGGTCCCGAGGCAAGAACCCGGCCTGTCGGCACGCGCCCGCGGGCGGGAGCCGGGCGCGCCGCGCCGACGCCGGACGGACCGTCGACCCAGGCGGAGACGCCCAGGACCCACAGCGACCCCTCTCTGGCAAGGCTGAAAGAGGACGACAGCGACCTTTCGGGTGATCTTGTCCGTTTTGGCCCCGAGAACTTCACCCGATCACGCGCCGAACTCGTAGACCGGACGGGGGAAAGCCGCAAGGATCACCTCATGGCCGCTTCCTGCCGGCCGACCTGACCATCAGTGACGATCGCACCCGCCGGAGCTCTCCGGAGGGTGGCAGGGGACGGCCCGCCGGGCCGGGACCGTCACGACACCGAGGGGATCTCGACCATGGACAAGTGGCGTAACGCGAAGAACAGCACCATCGTGCGCATCTCGGCCAGCGCGGCCACGCTCGTCGCGGTCGCCGCGACGGTCGGCGCAGGGTGGAAGTGGTTCTGACCGACGACACCAGCCGCGGCGGCGCCCGATCACCGGAAGCGCCGCCGCGGCTTCTGTTTGCCTACGTTGCGGCCGTCACCCTTCTAGGGGGTCTCGGTCTCGGCCTCGTGATAACCCGTACGGCATGGTCAGAGGTCTTCGCCTCGCCCTACCTGGCAGCCACGCTCTTCCTCGTCGTCGCGGCGATCGTCGGCGAGCTGCGCCCGCTCGTCCTCACGCGCAACGACCAGCCGGCCGAGTCGCTCTCGACGTCAGCACCCTTCGTCTTGGCTCTCGTCTCCATCGCCGGGGTCGGGGTCGCCGTCACGGTCCAGGCGCTCGCAAGCTTCGTCGACGACCTCATCTGGCGCCGCGACTGGCGCAAGTCGGCCTTCAACACGGGCCAGTACGTCCTGAGCGTCCTTGCTGCCCGGCTCGTGTTCTGTCTCATCTCCGGGGAGCCCTTCTTCGGCCCGCCGGTCGCCGTCGGGCCCAGTCACATCCTTCCCCTGCTCGCGGGCGGTGTGGCGATGGTGTTCGTCAACCGCTTCCTCGTCGCGTTCGTCATCGCTCTCGCAGCCAGGCAGCCCCTCCGCGCCGTCGTCGCGCAGGACGCCCGCTTCCACGCCGCGACACATCTCGTCCTGCTCTGCGTCGGCGGGGTGGCGGCGGACGTCGCCGAGGACGGCGTGGCCATCCTGGCGCTGCTCGCGGCGCCCGTCGCCGCGGTCTACCTCACGACCGACGCCGCCATCCGTCACGCGCACCAGGCCTGGCACGACTCGCTGACGAACCTCGGGAACCGGGACCGCCTGCAGCAGCAGCTCGCTCGGGCGATGGGGGCAGGCGACCGGACGGGTTCCCCCGACGCCGGCCCGGGTCTCGTCCTGCTCGACCTGGACCACTTCAAGGACATCAACGACACGCTCGGCCACCCGGTGGGCGATCACCTCCTCAAGCAGGTGGCCGATCGCCTCCGGGGTGCGGTCGATCTCGAGCCCTGCCGCCTCGGTGGGGACGAGTTCGCCGTCGTCGTCGACGGGGGCCTCGACGAGACGCTCCAGGTCGCGCAGGCGCTGCTGGCCTCGCTCGAGCAGCCGATGCGCATCGGTGACCTCGAGCTCCTCGTCCGCGCCAGCGCGGGCGTCGCCGTCGCGCCCACGCACGGCGCGGACGCCGAGACGCTCATGAAGAACGCGGACATCGCGCTGTACCACGCGAAGCTCGAGCGGGACCGGATCAGCGCCTACTCCGCGGAGTTCGACGTCAACACGGTCGACCGGCTCCAGCTGCTCGCCGACCTGCGGACCGCGCTGGACACCGACCAGCTCGCCGTCGCGTACCAGCCGCAGGTGGACCTCGTCACCCGGCGCACGGTCGGGGTCGAGGCGCTCGTGCGCTGGAACCACCCCGCGCGAGGGCTCGTGCCGCCGGACGACTTCATCCCGCTGGCCGAGAACTCCGGTCTCATCGGCGAGCTGACGACCTACGTCCTCGACGCCGCGCTCTCCTCGCTGGCCGTCTGGCGCGCGAGCGGTCACCAGGACCTCCTGATCGCCGTGAACCTCTCGGCACGGCAGCTCTCCGACCTGGCCCTGCCCCGCTCCGTCCAGGAGGTGCTCGCGCGGCACGACGTGCCGCCGTCGGCGCTCATCCTCGAGGTCACCGAGACCGGCATCCTCTCCGACCCGGCGCGCGTGGACGCGGTCATCGCCGCCCTGCGGGAGATGGGCGTCGCGATCGCGGTCGACGACTACGGCACGGGCCACGCGTCGCTGAGCTACCTCAAGCGTCTCGAGATCGACGAGCTCAAGGTGGACCGGTCCTTCGTCAGCGACATGGGCAGCGACCACCACGACTTCGTCATCGTGCGCTCGACGATCGCCCTCGCGCGCGACCTCGGCCTGCGCGTCGTCGCGGAGGGCATCGAGGACGAGAACACCGCGCACACCCTGCGCGACCTCGGGTGCCACGTCGGCCAGGGCTTCCACCTCGGCCGGCCGACGACGGCGCGGGCCGTCCTCGAGCGGCTCGACTCCGAGCGCGCCAGCCCCGGCGTCCCCACCGCGCGGTCCGCGCCGCGCTGACCCGATCGCCGACGGCCCGCCCGTCGGCCCCAGCCCGAGTGGGAAGGCCCCATGCTGCTCCTCGCCGCGTGCCTCCTGGCCGTCCTGTCCCCGCTCGTCGTCGGGCGATGGCCCGCGGGCCTGCTGCTGCACCGGTGGCGCCTGCCGCTCCTGGTCTGGGCCACGCTGCTGCTCCAGGCCGCGATCCTGGAGGCACCCCTGCCGGAGGGCGTCGCGCGGGTCGGGCACGTGCTCACCTACGGTGGCGCGCTCGCGTTCCTGTGGCTCAACCGCCGCGTCCCCGGTGCGCTGCTCGTGGGGGCGGGTGCCGCGTCGAACGGCCTGACCATCGCCCTCAACGGCGGCGTCCTGCCGGCCGACCCGGACGCCGTCGCGGCGACGGGACGCGTCGAGGCCGGCGACTTCGCGAACTCCGCCGTCGTGGCCGACCCCGTCCTCCCGTGGCTCGGGGACGCGTTCGCGTGGCCCGCTCCCCTGCCGCTGGCGAACACCTTCAGCATCGGGGACGTCCTGGTCCTCCTCGGCGTCGTCGTCGCGGCCTGGACCTCGACGCGCCGTCTCGGTCGTCCGGCGCCGACCCCGGACGACGACCGCGCCGCGGTCACCCCTCGGGCGTAGCAGCCCGCGGGGGCACGGTGCCCAGCGGCAGGTCGAGCGCCCGGAGGCGCTCGGACGTCGGCTCGAGCGCGCTGTAGGCGTCCGCGAAGACGGGCCGGAGCCGGGCGTAGACGTCGGCGCCCCCCGGGTCCGGCTCCACCGGCGCACCCGGGTCCAGCAGCCCGGCCACGGCGTCGAGCGACCCCACCAGGCCGAGCGCCGTCATCCCCAGCACCGCCGCCCCGAACGCCGTGCCCTCCTCGCTCGCCATGAGCTCGACCCGCATCCCGAACGCGTCGGCGAGCATCTGACGCCAGAGGGGGCTGCGCATCGCCCCGCCGGTGGCCCGTACCTCGCGGACCTCCAGACCGGCGTCGCGCAGCGAGTCCAGCACCACCGCGAGCTGCAGGCACACCCCCTCCAGGGCCGCCCGCAGCAGGTGCGGACGGCCGTGGGCGCGCGTGAGGCCGACGAAGGCCCCACGCGGCGCACCGGCCCAGTGGGGGGCGCGCTCGCTGAGCAGGTACGGGAGCATGAGCAGCCCGCCGGACCCGGCCGGGGCCTGCGCCGCGAGGGCGAGCAGCTCCTCCTCGGCGTGCTCACCCAGGTCGGGGGCGAGGGCGTCGCCGGCCCACTGGAGGACGACGCCACCGTTGTTGACCGCCCCGCCCACCACCCAGCGACCCGGCGCGAGGGCGTAGCAGAAGAGGCGCCCCCGGGGGTCCACCACAGGGCGGTCGACGACGACGCGCAGGGCACCGCTGGTGCCGATCGAGCAGGCCGCCACGCCCGGTGCCAGGGCGCCGACACCGAGGTTGGCGAGGGGGCCGTCCGCAGCACCCACCACGACCGGCGTCGTCGGCGGCAGCCCGAGGTCCCGCGCGACGGGCGGCAGAAGACCGGGCAGGACAGCCGTCGGGGGCACCAGCGCCGGGAGGCGGTCGGCGCTGACCCCGGCGAGGGCCAGCGCCTCGGGGTCCCACGCGAGCGTGGTCAGGTCGAGCAGACCCGTGGCCGACGCGACCGAGTGGTCCACGACGAGCGCGCCGCACAGCCGCAGCAGGACGTACTCCTTGATGCCGGCCCACGTGTGGACGGCGTCCAGCAGGTCGGGCCGCTCCTCGCGGAACCACACGAGCTTCGGCAGCGGCGACATGGGGTGCAGGGGCGTCCCCGTGCGGCCGTGCAGCGCCGGGCCGCCCGCCGCCGCCCGGAGGCGTTCGGCCTGGGCCGTCGCCCGCGTGTCCGCCCAGGTCAGCAGCTCTGTCACCGGCGTCCCGTGGGCGTCGAGCCCGACGAGGCTGTGCAGCGCCGCGCTGAACGACAGCCCCGCGACCCGTGCCGCGCCGACCTGGCCGACGACGTCGCTGACGGCGGCGCGCACGGCCGCGAGGACGCGGTCCGGGTCCTGGACGGCGTACCCGGGCTCGGGCTGGAGCAGGGGGTACCCGTGGGACGCGGAGGCGACGACCACCCCGCCGTCGAAGGCCACCGCCTTGGTGCTCGTCGTCCCGATGTCGACCCCGACGACGACGCGCAGCCCGTTCGGGCGCACGGTCCCGGCCGGGCCGTCCGTCGGTGCGGGGCTCACGGTCACCCCGGCATCCTGCCCCAGCCGACCCCCCGCCGGCCCGCCGACCGGCTGACGAGCGTGGGGGCGAAGGTCCACCCCGGGGCGGACGGGCGCCGCCCCGGGAGTGCGGAATGATGGTGCCGCGCGCGCGGGTGGACGGGCGGGCGGGGTCTGCGGGAGGAGCGTGCGTGGGTACGGTGCTGGTCGGTGTCGCCGGAGGCGCGCTGCTCCTGACCGGGATCGCCCTGCTCGTGCTCCCCGGGCCCGGGTTCGTCCTCGTGGCCGCGGGCCTGGCGATCCTGGCGACGCGGTTCGCCTGGGCCGAGCGCCCCCTCGCCTACGCGAAGCACAAGGCGCGCCAGGGGGTGGCGGAGGTGCGCCGCAGCCGCCTGCGGGCCGGGGCCTCCGTAGGCTTCGCCCTCGCGCTCGTGGCCATCGGCCTCGCCCAGGTCCTCGGGGCCGACCTGCCCTTCATGAACCTCGCGTCCGCGATCCTCATGATCGGCAGCGGGCTGGTCCTCGTGGGGACCGTCGTCCACGCCCGCGTCACGCGCGGCCGGCACGAGGCGGACGCACCGCCCCGCAGGCACGACTGAGCCCTGCAGGTCACCCGACGGGGTGACCCCCGTGCGGTTGCCGGGTCCCCCGCCCCGTCCGACGATGACCTTGGCGGCCGGCTCCCGGCCGGCGGACACCGCAGGAGGGACGCCATGGCCACGTCGTCGCAGGACCCGTCGCCCCACCGAGGCACCGGCACGTCGGCCGGGAGGCGAGCCGAGGGACCGGGCGCCCGACCCGCCCCGCACGACATCGCCGTCGAGCGCGACCGGGTGCGCCGCCGCCGCGTCTACCGGTTCGTGGCGGTCGTGCTCGCCGTCGAGGCCTACCTGATCGCGATGCCGCTCCTGGGCCGCCCCCTCGTGCCGCCGCTCCCGGCCGTGGACCCGTTCCTCCTCGTCATCGTCGTCTTCTTCGTCGCCATGCTCGCCCTCCTGCTCGGGACGCAGGTGGTGGCCTCCCGGTCCCCCCACGTGACGTACCGGCCCGAGCAGGTCGACGTGACCCTGGACGACGTCGTCGGCATCGACCCCGTCAAGGAGGACGTCCGCCGGTCGATCGAGCTCTTCCAGACGCACCGCCGGTTCGCCGCCCTCATGGGCGGCACCCCGCGTCGCGGCCTGCTGTTCGAGGGCCCGCCGGGGACCGGCAAGACTCTCACCGCGAAGGCGATGGCCGCCGAGGCGGGGGTGCCGTTCCTCTTCGTCTCCGCCACCTCGTTCCAGTCGATGTACTACGGCGCGACCGCGAAGAAGATCCGCCGCTACTTCACCGAGCTGCGCAAGGCCGCGCGCGCCGAGGGCGGTGCGATCGGCTTCATCGAGGAGATCGACGCGATCGCGATGGCCCGCGGCGGCATGCCCGCGTCCGGTCGCGGCTCCCTGACGGGCGCGAGCGCGTTCCCCCTCACGGCGTTCTCCCCGGACCACTGCTTCGCCGACCCGCGCGGGTCCGGGGCGCTCGTCCGCGGGGCCGCACTCGTCGGGTCGACCGCGGGCGGGGCGCCCGGTGTGGTCCGCAACGCGGTCATCAGCGAGGGCACGGGCGGGGTCGTCAACGAGCTCCTGGTGCAGATGCAGTCCTTCGACCAGCCCACCGGGTGGGAGAAGGTGCGCGACGCCGTCATCGGTCGCGTCAACCTGCTCCTGCCCGCGCACCGGCAGGTGCGCCGGGCCCGACCGGAGCGGGCCCCCATCCTGCTCATCGCCGCCACCAACCGGGCCGACCAGCTCGACCCAGCCCTGCTGCGTCCGGGCCGGTTCGACCGCATCCTCACGTTCCCCACGCCAGACGTGCACGGGCGCCGGGCCCTCGTCGACCACTTCCTCGCGAAGCGGGCGCACGAGGACGAGCTCGACGACGACCGCATCCGCGACCGCATCGCCGCCGCGACGAGCGGGTGGACCCCCGTGATGATCGAGCACCTCCTGGACGAGGCGCTCGTCAACGCGCTGCGGCGCGGGGCGGCCGGGGCCTCCTTCGAGGACGTGGAGCACGCGCGCATCACCGAGATGGTCGGCATCGGGCAGCCCGTCACCTACACCGCCGCGGAGCAGCGCCTCATCGCCACCCACGAGGCCGGCCACGCGACCGTCGCCTGGCTCGCCGCGCCCAACCGTCAGCTCGAGGTGCTCACGATCGTCAAGCGCGGCCAGGCGCTCGGCCTGCTCGCGCACGGCGACACCGAGGAGGTGTGGACGTACTCCGCCCGCGACCTGCAGGCCCTCGTGGAGATCGCCATGGGCGGGATCGTCGCGGAGGAGCTCTTCTTCGGGGTGACCTCCACCGGTCCGGCCAGCGACCTCGCCGCGGCGACGCGGACGGCGGCGCAGATGGTCGGCGCAGCGGGGATGACCGGCTCGCTCGTCTCGTTCCAGGCGACGGGGCACGACGTCGTCGCCGCGGTGCTGTCCGACGCCGAGGCCCGCAAGCAGCTCGAGAAGGTCCTCGACGAGGCCCGCCAGCGCGTCATGTGGCTGCTCGCGGAGAACCGCCACCTCGTCGAGGCCCTGCGGGACGCGCTGCTCGAGCGGCACGAGCTGGTGGGCGACCAGATCACCGAGGTCCTCGAGACCGCACGCACGGCGAAGGACGCGGAGCGGGCGGCCGTGGGCCGGGCCCGCCGGGCGCCCGCCCGTGCGGACGACGAGGCGGACGACGAGGC
>NZ_AXCW01000083.1 GCF_000603945.1 Actinotalea ferrariae CF5-4
CGGTGAGCGCCGCCTGACGCGGCGCCCCTGATGGCCCCTGAGCGCCCCCTGCGTGTCCCCCGGCGACAGCGGCTGCGACCTACGCCGCGGTCGCGACCGTCTCCATCGTCAGCTCCAGCCCGCCGTCGACCTCGTGCACCGCGAGGGTCACGGTGACGCCGGAGAGCTCGGCGACGTCGCGGAGGTGGGTCCCGCCGCAGGGGATGTCGGTGCGGCCGGCCGGGAGCTCGCAGACCCAGGTGCGCCGGGCGGAGAACGCGTCGTCGGCTCGGTCGACGCGGACGGCGCCGCCGGCGGCGACCCACTGAGCCAGCTGAGCGTCGACCCGCTCGGCGACGGCCGCCAGGTCGTCCAGGGCGGTGGGCGTGAACCCCTTGCGGCGCAGGGAGCGACCGATGCGGTAGGTGTCGGTGGACCCGTGGGGGTGGATCCTCGAGCTCTCGATGGCCAGCGCGTCGAAGGCCGGGTGACCCAGCGCGTCCGTGGGTGCGGGCTTGCTCCACGCCTCCGCGAGCGCCGCGTCGAGCGCGAGCGCGGCGAGGTGGCAGGCGGTGTGCCCGGCGGACAGCGCCGCACGGCGGGTCGGGTCGACGTCGACACGGACGGCCGCTCCGACCGCCGGCGGTGGGTCCTCGACGACGTGCGCGACGACGAAGGTCCACCCCTCCGTCCCCGTGCGGACGGGCAGGTCCGCGCCGAGGTGCAGGACCCCGTCGTGGATGCCGCCGGTGAGGGCGTCGACGATGGGGTGGGCGCCCTGGTCGGTGGTCAGGGTGCCGTGGTCCGCCGGCTGGTCCGGCCAGGCGGTGTCGACGGGGTGGCACGCCGTCCGGTCGAGGAGGACCGCCGACCGTCCCTCGGCGAGGGGTTCGACGTGCAGGACGGTCCCGGTGGAGGCCGTCGCCCCGTCGGGATAGGTGACCACGGTGTCCGTGGCGGGCAGGGTCACGCGCGCGTCACCCGCAGCCACCGCACCCCGTGCGCCGGCACGGACAGGCCCTCCCGCAGGGTGCGCGTGCCCCCGACGAGCAGGTCCTCGGCGTGCTCCGGCATCCCCGACAGCGTCCACGGGTCCACCACCTGGGGGTGGTCGGAGACGTTGACGACGCACAGCACCAGCGTCGGCCGGCCGTCGTCGTCGTGGCCGGGCCGCTGGTAGGCGACGAGGTGCGGGTTCTTCGCGTCGAACGGGATGAGGGTGTTCCCCGCGAGCTCCGGCGTGGCGCGGCGCACCTGGAGCAGGTGCCGCAGCCCGGCGTGGATCCGCCCGGCGTCGGTGCTCGGGTCGTCGCGCTCGGCGTACCGGTCCGCGGGGTACCAGGGGCGGTTGACCCAGCGGCTGTCGCCGGCCGTCGCCGGGTCGTCGAGGTACCCGTAGTCGTTGAGCTGCCCCACCTCGTCACCCAGGTACAGCAGCGGCAGGCCACCCGTGGACAGGATGATCGAGTGCGCCAGGAGCACGCGGTCCACCCCGCCCGGGTCGCCCGCCTCGACGCCGGCCAGCGACGCCGTCGTGCCCGCGATGCGGCAGTCGCCCGTGCGGGGGTTGTCCTGGAACGGGACCCCCCGCGCGAAGGAGCCGGGGAAGCGGTCCACGTAGAAGGCGTTGAGGAACCGGCGGTGGTCGAAGCCGTCGATGCCGAGCTCGGCAGCGTCCTCGTCGGCGAAGGTCCAGCCGATGTCGTCGTGCCCGCGCACGTAGTTGACCCAGGCGGTCCCGGGCGGCAGCGCGTGCCGGCGCTCCAGCGCCTGCTGGAGCATCCGGCCGTCCCGCGTCGCCAGGGAGTTCCAGATGAGCGCCATCTGGAGCGGGTTGTAGGCGATCTGGCACTCGTCCGGGGAGATGTACTGGACGACCTCGTCCGGGTGGACGATCGCCTCGGACTTGAAGATCACCGCCGGGGCCGCGATGCGCAGGGCCGCGTTGAACGCCTGGATGAGCAGGTGCGCCTCCGGCAGCGACTCGCACGCCGTCCCGAGCTGCTTCCAGATGAACGCGACCGCGTCCATCCGGAGCACGTCGACGCCGCGGTTCGCGAGGAAGAGCATCTCCCCCGCCATCGCGCGGAACACGGCCGGGTTCGCGTAGTTGAGGTCCCACTGGAAGGTGTGGAAGGTCGCCCAGATCCACCGCCCGGTGCGCGAGCCGTCGGGGCTGTCGGGCATCGGCACGAACGAGCCGGGGTGGTCGTCCGGGAAGATCTCCCGCACCGTGCGCTCGTACGCGTCGGGCATCGTCCGGTCGGGGAAGACCCAGTAGAAGTCCTCGTAGGCCTTCTCCCCCGCCAGCGCCCGCTGCGCCCACACGTGCTCGTCCGAGGTGTGGTTGAAGATGAAGTCGACGACGAGCGCGATGCCCTGCTCCCGCAGCTCCGTGGCCAGCGCGGTGAGCTGGTCCATGTCGCCCAGCGCCGGGTTCACGGCGCGGTAGCTGGACACCGCGTACCCGCCGTCGGAGTTCTCCTCGGGCGCCTCGAACAACGGCATGAGGTGCAGGTACGTCAGCCCGAGCTCGCGGAAGTAGGGGATCTTCGCGCGCACGCCGTCCAGGTCACCCGCGTACCGGTCGACGTAGAGCACCCCGCCGAGCATCCGGTTGGACTGGAACCACTGCGGGTCCGCCTGCCGCGCGTCGTCCAGCGCCCGGAGCGCGTCAGGCCGGTCCTGCCAGCTCGTGGCGAGCTGGCCTGCGAGAGCGGCGAGCTCCCGGTGGGTGCGGCTGCCCTCCCCGTAGACCCGGACGAACAGCTGCTCCAGACGGGGGAACTCCCGGTCGAACCGCTCGAGGAACGACCGCCACTGCGCGTCCGTCGTCGTCGCGCGCCGCGCCGCCGCGAGCGCTGCGGTGACGCTGGTCGGGGCCGGTCCGGTGGTCGGGGTCGCGTCGTCTGGCGTGCTCACGGCGCCCAGCCTACGAAGCCGGCGGGCCCACCGTGCGCCCTGTCCGCGTCACAATGGGCCACCGGCTGCCGGGCCGGACCGCGGAGGGGAGGTCCCATGCCGACGACGGTCCACGCCCCGCTCGCCGGGGTGGTCCGGGCGCTCGCCGAGGTACCCGACCCCGTCTTCGCGGCCGCCATGGTCGGCCCGGGGCTGGCGATCGATCCGACCGGTGCCGGACGCGTCACCGCGACCGCGCCGGTCAGCGGCGTCGTGTCCGCGCTGCATCCCCACGCGTTCGTCGTCGTGACGGCGGAGGGTCGCGGGGTGCTCGTCCACCTGGGCATCGACACGGTGCAGCTGCGCGGGGCCGGGTTCACCGTGCACGCGCGCCGCCACCAGGAGATCCGCCAGGGCGAGGCGGTCGTCACGTGGCGGCCGGGCGAGGTGGCCGCCGGCGGCCGCTCCGCGTGGTGCCCGGTCGTGGCGCTGGACGCCGCGGCGGTCACGGAGCTCGTGGCGCCGTCGTCGGACGTCGCGGCGGGCGCGCCGCTCCTGCTCTGGGCGTGACGGCCTCAGCCGGCGGGCCGACGGGCCGGGCGCACGGCCGTGACGAGGGCGACCGCCATCCCGACGACGACGCCGACGATCCCGAGAACGAGCAGCACCCTGACGACCGTCTCCCACGGGGTGCCGTCGGGGAGGTCGAAGGGGAAGACCTGCCACAGGCGGAGCGTGACCAGCAGCGAGACGGTGAGCGTGACGAGGTCCCCCACCGCCTTGACCCGGGGCCGGTCCACCAGCGCGTACACGAGCTCGGCCACGGTGTTCAGCAGGAGTGACACCAGGAGCAGGCCCAGGACGCCGCGGAACTCCTCCGTGAGGAACGGCACGGCGCGCCAGCCCGGCCACACCAGCACGGCGACGAGGAGCAGCACGTCCACCAGCGCGCCGAGGACGTGCCCGGCACGCCGCGCTACGGGGCCCGGGCCCGCGCGTCCTCGTGCCGCGGCCGGTCGCGTGGGGGCCGCAGGGCGGAGGGGACCTGCAGGGAAGGCGGAGGCGGACATGGCCACTCCTCGACGAGGCGACCTCTCCACGCTAGGAGCCGCACCCTCCGTCGGAAGGGACGGAGGTCACGGGCCGTGCGCCGCCTCAACCGGGCAGCGCCGTCGCGTCGGCGCCCGTGCCGACCGTCGGGCCGAACGGTGCCGGCCGCGCTCAGAGGTGGGTGGTGCCCCCGGGGGGAGTCCGGGAACCTACGTCCTGCTCGTCGGGTGAACCACGCCGGTGTCCCCCGACCGGCCGCAGGGCAGGATGGTCCCGTGCTCCTCGCCGACGTGGCCGCCACCTCCGCAGCCGTGGCCGCGACCCGCTCCCGGCTGGCCAAGCGGGCCGCGCTCGTCGACCTGCTCCGGCGCACCCCGACGGCCGAGGTCGCCGTCGTCGCGCGCTACCTGTCCGGCGAGCTGCGCCAGCGCCGGACAGGCCTGGGCTGGCGGTCCCTGGCGGTCCTGCCCGACCCCGCGGCCGAGCCCTCGCTGGAGGTCACGGCGGTGGACGCCGCGTTCGAGCGGATGGCCCAGCTGGCGGGTCCGGGCTCCGCGACGGCGCGGACGGCCCTGGCGCGGGACCTCTTCGCCGCCGCCACAGCGCCCGAGCAGCACCTGCTCCGGGGCCTCGTCACCGGGGAGCTCCGCCAGGGCGCCCTCGACGCCCTCCTGCTCGACGCCGTCGCCGAGGCCGCCGGGGTCCCGGCCGACGTCGTCCGTCGCGCCGCGATGCTGGCCGGAGCCGCGGAGCCGGTGGCGACCGCCGCCCTCACGGCGCCCGGTCCGGACGCCGCCCGGGACGCCCTGGAGGCGTTCACGCTCACCGTCGGACGACCCGTGCGTCCCATGCTCGCGGCGTCCGCACCCGACGTCCCGGCAGCGGTCACCGGGTTCGCTGGCCGGCCGGTCGTCGTGGACGCCAAGCTCGACGGCATCCGCATCCAGGTGCACCGCGACGGCGACGTCGTCGGCGTCTGGACACGGAGCCTCGACGACATCACCGACCGGGTCCCCGAGATCGTGGCGGCCGTCCGGGCGCTGCCGGTCCGCACGGTCGTGCTGGACGGGGAGGCCCTCGCGCTCGACGCGGACGGGCGACCCCGCCCCTTCCAGGAGACGTCCGCCCGCAGCGCCACCCGCGACGCCGAGCTCGCGGCGGCCACCACCCTGCGCCCCTTCTTCTTCGACGTCCTCCACGCGGACGGGCGAGACCTGCTGGACGTCCCGCTCACGGAGCGGCTGGCCGTGCTGGACGCGGTGGCCGGGGAGCACGCCGTCGAGCGCGTCGTCACCGCCGACCCCGCGGTCGCGCAGGAGGCGTTCACCCGCTGGGTCGTGGCAGGCGGCCAGGAGGGCGTCGTCGTCAAGGACGCGGGCGCGCCGTACGAGGCCGGGCGGCGCGGGAGCGCGTGGGTGAAGGTCAAGCCGCGGCACACGCTGGACCTGGTGGTGCTGGCCGTCGAGCGCGGCTCGGGCCGGCGCGCGGGCCTGCTGTCGAACATCCACCTCGGGGCGCGGGACGGGGCGGGCGGGTTCGTCATGCTGGGCAAGACGTTCAAGGGGATGACGGACGAGATGCTCGCGTGGCAGACCGCGCGTTTCCGCGAGCTCGAGACGGCCGACGACGGCTGGACGGTCACCCTGCGGCCCGAGCAGGTCGTCGAGATCGCGTTCGACGGCCTGCAGCGCTCCACCCGCTACCCCGGCGGGCTGGCCCTGCGCTTCGCGCGGGTGCTGCGCTACCGCAGCGACAAGACCGTCGACGACGCCGACACCATCGACGCCGTCCGCGCCCTCGCCGGCCTGACCCGGACGGACGACTGACTACCCCAGGGCCTCGTACGGCGCGGTCGTCACCTCGTCGGCGGCGCGGCGCGCGAGCTCCGGGTCGAGCGTGACGAAGGCGTCACCCTGGAGCCGCGTGAGGGCGAGGTACTCGGCGTCGTAGGTCGAGGCCCAGCCCAGGCGGGTGGCGAGGTCCCACGCGGTCCTGCGGAGCACGGCGTCACCGAGCAGGCGCGTCCGCTGCAGCACCGCGTTGACGGCCGTGAGGCGTTCCCGGCCCTCCCCCGCCGTGAGGTCGCCCCGCTGGACGGCCTCGTGGAGCAGCGACAGCGTCTGGGAGCGGACGAGCGTCGGGGCGAGCAGCTCGTCGTCCCCGCCGACGACGACGCCCTCCGCCGCCAGGCGCAGCACGACGCCGGCGTCCACCACGTACCTCGTCACGACGTCCCGGTCGCCACGTCCCCGCCGCCCTCGGGCGCGTCGCCGCCGTGGCCGAGCGGATCCGGCCGCGAGCGCGCGACGTCGGCGATCTCCTCCTCCGGTCGCGGCGCGACGGTCTCGTCGTCCTCGATGGTGGGGATGTCGTGGCCCGGGGACTCGCTCATGACGGCCACGCTAGCCCCGCCCGCCGCGGTCGGCCGCTCACGAGACGTGGTCACGCCAGGAGTGCTCCGGCTCGTAGCCGAGCACCCGCCGGGCCTTGTCGATCGACAGCATCGTCTCGTGCTCGCCGAGCTCCTTGGTCACCTCGACCCCGGGGTACACCTCGGCGGCCAGGTCGGCGCTGCGCCGGCTCATGACCGTGTCCGCGTTCGCGATGACGAACGCCTCGAAGCCGGGCTCCGCGCGCTCGAGGGCCCGGGCCACGGCCTGCGCGCCGTCCCGGCCGTCGATGTAGGCCCACAGGTTCCAGCGGCGCGCCGTCGGGTCGGCGTCGAACGACGGGAACGCGGCGTAGTCCTCGACGTCCATGACGTTGGAGAACCGCAGCGCGGTGATGCTGAGCTCCGGGTCCCACCGGGTCAGCTGGACCGCCATCTGCTCCTCGAGGTGCTTGACGAGGGAGTAGGTGCTCTCCGGGCGCGCCGGGTACTCCTCGTCGACCGGGATGTACGGCGGCGGGGTGTCGAACGGCAGCCCCAGGACGGTCTCGCTGGAGGCGTGGACGATCCGGCGGATGCCGGCCCGGCGGGCTGCCTGGAACACGTTGTAGGTGCTCAGCATGTTGTTGTGGAACGTGGCGGCGTCCGGGAGCAGCCCCGGCGCCGGGACGGCCCCCAGGTGCACCACGGCGTCCAGGCCGTCGTGCCGGTCGTCCAGGCCGAGGATGACGTCCGCGACCTGCCCGTAGTCGGTGAGGTCCACCAGGACGAGCTGGTGGCTGCGCTCCCCCGACCGGTCGAGGTTGAGCACCTCGTGCCCGTCCTCGCGCAGCCGGCGCAGGACGTGCCGGCCGAGCTTCCCGCTCCCACCGGTGACGGCGATCCTCATGCGTGCCTCCTCAGGCCTCTCGGACGACGGGCGACGGCGTCCGGGTGGGCGCCTCGGCGAGGTGCCCACCGGGGTCGTCGACCGCCACGATCCTGACGTGTCGCGGACGCCGGCACGACCGGGGCGCGCCTCAGGCCGCCGTCACGTGGGCGACGAGGACGAGCGGGTGACCGTCGTCGCCGTGGACCACCGAGGCGACGACGTCCACCGGCACCGCCGAGCCGTCCGCGTGGACGTACCGTTTCCGCACCCTCACCGTGTCGAGCCGGCCCTCCCGGTGCCCGCGGAAGTTGAGGCCGTCGGCCGCGCGGTCCTCCGGGTGGGTGAGGTCGTCGACGTGCCGGCCCACCAGGTCCTCCGCGGCACGCCCGAGCAGCTCGGCCAGCGCCCGGTTGACCGACAGGACGGTGCCGTCCAGGCCCGTGAGGCTCATGCCGCAGGGTGCCTCGTCGAAGGCCCGCTGGAAGGTCTGCTCGACGTCCCGTGCCCTCCGTCGGACGACCTCCGTCTCCGTGACGTCGCGGCACGTGCTCACCGCGCGCGGGCCCTGGACCGGGTCGACCACGACCGACGTCCGGACCCGGAGCCACCGGACGCCCCCGTCCCGGCGCGTGACCCGCAGGAGGCGCTCCACCGCGCGGGCCGTGCCCGCGGCCGGGACCTTGGTGACCTCCTCCGAGTGCAGGAGCTCGGTCGCGTCGCGCCCGACGACGTCCTGCGGCCGCACCCCGAGCACGTCGAAGACGCCGGAGGAGACGAAGAGGACGGTCCGGTCCGGCCCCGTCACGACGACGAACTCGTCGGTCGTGTCGCCGAGGCGGCGTCGCCGGTGCAGCAGGTCGACGGCGGTCGCCTCGGCGAGGAGCGGACCCACCAGCGCGGCGGGGGTCGGCCGGCCGAAGTGCCACCCCTGCGCACGGTCGATCCCCAGCGCGGCCACCCGGGTCGCCTGCTCCGCGTCCTCCACGCCCTCCGCGACGACCTCCAGGCCGAGGCTGTGGCACGCGTCCACCAGGAGACGCAGGAGCACCCCCTCGGCGGCGCCGGGCGCGGCCCCCGAGACGAACGTGCGGTCGATCTTCACCACGTCCAGGGGAAGCTCCCGCAGGAGCGTGAGGGAGGTGCGCCCGGCGCCGAAGTCGTCCAGCGCGACCCGCACGCCCCGGGCGCGCAGGCGGGACAGGACCGCCTGCGTGGTGCCGAGGTCCTCCACGCCCGCCTGCTCGGTGACCTCCACCACGAGGCGGGTTGCGGGCAGCCCGGTGGCCCGGAGGATGCCCACGACGTCGTCGTGGAACGCGGGGTCCACGAGCTGCAGCGGCGAGACGTTGACGGCGACGCGCGGGGGCTCGGCGCCGCCCGGCGGCACCGGCCAGCCCACGGCCGCCACGCACGCCCGCTCGAGCACCCAGCGGCCGAGGGCGCCGATGAGCCCGGTGGCCTCGGCGACCGGGACGAGCACGTCGGGGGGCACGTCGCCCAGCTCGGGGTCGTGCCAGCGGACCAGGGCCTCGAGCTCGACGACCTCCCCGGCGGGGAGGGCGACGATGGGCTGGAGGTGGACGTCCAGGACGCCGTCGGCGCTCCCGAGCACGCCGAGGACGTCGCGCAGCCGGCGCTCCACCACCGCCGGCGCCGCGGTCGCCGCGTCGATCACAGGTCCACCCCCGGGGCTCGCTCGTCAGCGACCATCATCGACCTCCGGGCGCCGCGCACCAGGGTCCTCACCCGTACGGGTGGGGTGAGGTCGCACCTCAGTTGAGGCTGGGGTCCGGGGGGAACGTGGACACGATCGCCATCGCGCCGCCCTGCCGGCGCAGCACCCGCCGCCACAGCGCGTCGGGCTGCGGGGTCGTCGCATCGGCGGGGTCCGCCTCCAGGACGTACCAGTCCCCCGCGGCGATCTCGTCCTCGAGCTGACCGGCCGCCCACCCCGAGTGGCCGGCGAAGATCCGGACCCCCGTGACCCCCAACGGCCCCTGACCCGGGTCGGAGTCGAGGTCGACCACGCCGAACGGGCCGGCGAGGCGCGACACCCCAGGGTGCAGGTCCCCGCCGTCGGGCAGGGTCACCAGGCCCAGGGCGCCGTCCAGGCCGACGGGTCCGCCCTGGAACAGCCGGCCCGGCGCCGCCACGACCTCCTGCCAGGCGGGCAGGACCGCGTCGACCCGCACCGGCAGCGGACGGTTGAGGACGACCCCGAAGGCGCCGTCGTCGCCGTGGTGCAGCAGGAGCACGACGGTGCGCGCGAAGCGCTCGTCGCCGAGGGCCGGCGAGGCGACGAGGAGCCGGCCGTCCAGGTCGGGGGCGTCAGCGACCACGCCTACACCTCCTCGACGTCGAAGAGCACGTCGGGCCGCACGAGCTGGTCCTGGGCCGCGACGAGCGTGATCTCCCGTGACCCGGCCCGCTCCGTCGCGGCGAGCACGGCGTGCACGGCCGAGGTGGCGTGCCGCACCGCGACCTCCACCGACCGCGAGCGCAGCCAGTGCACCAGGAACAAGGCCGCGATCGCGTCGCCGGCGCCGTTGACGGACAGCCCCAGGCGCGGCGTGCGCACGCGGTAGGCCCGGTCCCCCTCGGCGGCCAGGAGGTCCACGGCGCCCGCCGGGGTGTCGTCGGTGTCCAGCGAGGTCACCAGCACCGCACGGGGTCCGCGTGCCTGGAGGGCCGCGACGGCGTCGCGCACCTCGGGCAGCGTGCGCGACACGGTGCCCGTCAGGTGGTCCAGCTCGAAGTGGTTGGGCGTCAGGACGTCGGCGGCCGGGACGACGACGTCGCGGAACAGCTCCGGGATGCCCGGCCGCACGAACACCCCGCGCTCGACGTCACCGATCACCGGGTCCGCGCAGTACACGGCGTCCGGGTTGGCCGCCCGCACCCGGGCCACGGCGGCCAGGACGGCGTGCCCGACGTCGGCGGACCCGAGGTAGCCGGACAGGACGCCGTCGCACCGGTGCAGCACGCCGCGGTCCGCGATGCCGTCGACGACCTCGTCGACCGCGGGGCCGTCGAACACGCGCCCCTTCCAGGCGCCGTACCCGGTGTGGTTGGAGAACTGCACGGTGTGGATCGGCCAGACCTCGACCCCGGTCCGCTGCATCGCGAAGACCGCGGCGGCGTTGCCGACGTGCCCGTAGGCCACGTGCGACTGGATGGAGAGCACGGTGAGGAGGCGGTCCGCGCCGGTGGGGGTCACGTCGTCGAGGCTAGACGGGCGGGACGCACCCGGCAGCCCGCGCCGGGACGGGACCTCGTCGACCGCCTCGAACGCCACCCGGCGCCATCCGTAGGTCCGTGTCCCTTGAACGGCCGTGAGACGTTCCCTTCTCGCCTCGGTCTGTGGTAATCCGGCACGTGGCGTCGTGCGCGGCGCCCGACGCGAGGAGGCGTCATGGACGGACGCAGGATCAGGACCGCACTCCTGGCGCTCGCGTTCATCGGCGCCGCCGTGGTGACGGGTCCCCGGGCCGCCGACGGCGCGCACACCGCCGGGGTGGTCACGGCGCTCGGCACCCCCGGCGAGGTCCGCTTCAGCGCGGCCGGCGACTACGGGGCCGGGGAGAACACCCGGGCCGTCGTCGAGAAGATCGCCGAGCTGTCCCCCGACCTCAACCTCGCGCTCGGCGACCTCTCCTACGGCACCGCCGGGCAGGAGCAGGCCTGGTGCGACCTCGTGCTCGCCGGCGTCGGCGAGGGTTTCCCCTTCCAGCTCCTCGCCGGCAACCACGAGTCCGACGGCCTCAACGGGAACATCAACGACTTCGCCGCCTGCCTGCCCAACCAGCTGCCCGGCCTCGTCGGGGTCTACGGGCGTCAGTGGTACGTCGACGTGCCGCAGGAGGCGCCGCTGGTCCGCTACATCGCCCTCTCCCCCGGTCTGAACTTCCCCGACAGGGCGGCCACGTACCCCGCCGGCTCCGCGCGCTACGCCTGGACGTCGGCGGCCGTCGACGGTGCGCGCGCCGACGGCGTGCCCTGGGTCGTGGTGGCCATGCACAAGCCCTGCGTCTCCATGGGGCGGTACGACTGCGACTCGGGCGCGGACCTGCACAACCTGCTGCTCGACCGCCGCGTCGACCTCGTGCTCAACGGCCACGAGCACCTCTACCAGCGCACCGGTCAGCTCGCCCTGGGCCCCGGCTGCCCGACCATGGTCCCCGGGACCTACGACGCCGACTGCCTCGTCGACCGCGACGGGACGCTCACCAAGGGCGCGGGCACCGTGTTCGCGACGGTCGGCACGGGCGGCACCACGCTGCGCGACCTGGTCACCTCGGACCCGGAGGCGCCGTACTTCGTCGCGGCGTCCGGCCTGGCGACCGCGACCTGGGGCGTCCTGGACGTTCGCGTCACCGCCGACTCGCTCACCGCCGGCTTCGTGCGGGCCGCCGGCGGCACCTTCACCGATACCTTCACCATCGGCTCCACCCGACCCGTGCCGAGCAGCCCCCGACCGCGTTCTTCACGGCTGAGCCCTGATCCACCGGTCT
>NZ_AXCW01000084.1 GCF_000603945.1 Actinotalea ferrariae CF5-4
TGGGTCCGGCGCGTCCGACGGCGCGCCGCGCTCGACGGCTCCCTCACCGTGTTCGTCGGCGTCGACGGCCGGGTCGCGGGCGCGGTGCTCCTCGAGGACCCCGTCCGTGCCGACGCGCCGCGGACCGTCCGGGTCCTGCGCGCGGCGGGCGTCCGGCGGGTCGTCCTGCTCACCGGGGACCGGTGGGACACCGCCCGCGCCGTCGGCCGCGTCGTCGGGGTGGACGAGGTCGTCGCCGAGCAGGACCCGGCGGGCAAGCTCGAGGTGATCCGCGCCGAGGCGGGGGAGGGGTCCACCGTCATGGTCGGCGACGGCATCAACGACGCGCCCGCCCTCGCGGCCGCCGACGTCGGGGTCGCCCTGGCGGCCCGCGGTGCGACGGCGTCCTCGGAGGCGGCGGACGTGGTCCTCACCACCGACCGCGTCGACGCCCTGGCGGAGGCCATCACGATCGCCCGGCGCTCACGGCGGATCGCCCTGCAGGCCGTGGTGGTCGGGATGGGGCTCTCGGTCGTCGCGATGGGGCTCGCCGCCGTCGGGCTGCTCCGCCCGGCGGTCGGTGCCGTGGTGCAGGAGGGGATCGACGTGCTCGCCATCGCGGTCGCCCTGCGTGCCGTGGTGGCGCCCCGCTCGCCCCGGCGGCTCACCCCGGCCGACGCCGAGGCGGCGGTCCGGCTGTGGGACGAGCACGACGCCGTGCTCCCGGTCGTCGAGGAGGTGCGGGCCGTCGCGGACGCGCTCGAGGAGCCCGACGGCCCCGACGCCGTCGCGGACCTCGCCGGCGCACGGACGCTCCTGGGGCGCCTGGAGACCGAGCTGCTGCCGCACGAGCTGCACGACGAGGCGGTCCTCGTGCCGATGCTCACCCGGGCGCTCGGCGGGCACGACGCCACCGCGGCGCTGAGCCGCACGCACGCCGAGATCGAGCAGGAGGTCGTCCGCCTCCGCCACCTCCTCGACGGCCTGCCCGACGCCGAGGCGACCGCCGACGACGTCGTCGAGCTGCGGCGCGTGCTCTACGGGCTGTACGCCGTGCTCCGGCTCCACGACGCGCTGGAACGGGAGAGCGCCGCGGCGCTCGTGCCGCACGGTGCGACGCCGTGAGCCGGAGGGGCGCGGGGGCGGACCAGCGCGGTTCACCCTGCCGACCCGCTCCGCACGCGGTCGCGCGGGTCTAGGGTTCGGCACCGTGACGACAGGGGGGGCCGGGTCGGGGAGCGCGCGCGACGCCCCGGGACCGGACGCGCAGCCGGGCACGGTGCGGGGTCTGTACGCGCTCAAGCCCTGGTACACGCGGCGGCTGGGTGCCGTCCTGCGGGCGGCCGTGCGGCACGGGGTCTCCCCGGACGTGTTCACGCTCCTCGGCGTGCTCGCCGCCGCCGCGGCGGCCGTGGCGATCGC
Organism: Actinotalea ferrariae CF5-4; assembly: GCF_000603945.1. Lineage (GTDB taxonomy): Bacteria > Actinomycetota > Actinomycetes > Actinomycetales > Cellulomonadaceae > Actinotalea > Actinotalea ferrariae. Next base: position 1,402 of record NZ_AXCW01000084.1, read on the forward strand.
GCTCGGCTGGTGGGTCCCCGCGCTGCTCCTGCTCGCGGCCCGGCTGGCCGGCGCGAACCTGGACGGCGCCGTCGCACGCGCCCGCGGCCTGAGCCGCCCGTGGGGCTTCGTCCTCAACGAGCTCGGCGACCGGGTCGGCGACCTGCTCATGTTCGGCGGGCTCGCCGTGCTGGCCGTGCGGGAGCCGGCGACGCTCCTCGTCGCCGGCCCGCTGACCGGCTCGGCCTGGGTCCTGCTCGCCGCGCTCGCGGCGACCGCGCCGACCTTCGCGTCCCTCGCGGCGGCCGGTGCCGGCGGCCGACGGCTCAACGGCGGACCGTTCGGCAAGACCGAGCGGTGCGCCGCCGTCGTCGTCGCGACCGCCCTCCCGGCGTGGATCCCCGTGGTGGCCGCGCTCGTCGTCGTCGGCTCGCTCCTCACCGCCGCGCTGCGGCTGGCGCGGACGCGCACCGACCTGGCCGCCGGGGGGCCGGGGTGAGGGCCGCGGGGGCGGCGGGCGAGCCGGGTCGGCCCGACGACGGGTCACTCGACGGCGGCTCCCGCGACGGTGACGCCACCGGCGGGGGCGGGTGGGACC
>NZ_AXCW01000085.1 GCF_000603945.1 Actinotalea ferrariae CF5-4
GCCTCGACCGGTCGGCCTTCGCCATCGACGTCGCGCTCGGACCGCTGGAGGTCGAGCTGCTGGGGCGCGCCGTCTTCCTCTTCGGGCTCTCCGTCGCGATCCTCGCGGTGGCGGCCGTGCCCGTCCTGCTGTCGCGACGCCCCGAGCTGCGCCGTCGCTGGTCCACCTGGGTGCTCATCGTCCCCGTCGTCGGCATCCCGATCTGGATCGGTCCGGCGACGACGGCGCTCCTCGCCGCGGCGCTCGCGCTGCAGGGGGTGCGCGAGTTCGGCGCCATGGCGCGGCTCCCCCGCGCGGAGCGGACCGTGCTGGCCGTCCTCGCGGTCGCCTACCCCGCAGCCGCCTGGCTCGCGCCCGACCTGCTCGCTCTCGCCCCGCTCGTCGCGCTGCTGTGCGCCGTGCCCGCGGTGCTCCGGGGGGACGTGCGTGACGGCATGACCCGGGCGGCCGCCACGGCCTTCGGGTCGATCTGGATCTGCTGGTCCCTCGCGCACCTCGTCGTCGTCGGGCGGGACGCCTACCTCCTCCTCTTCGCGGCGGCCGCGACCGACGTCGCCGCGTGGTGCGGGGGCACCGGGCTGCGTCGGTTCGCGTGGGCACGGCGGCCCCTGTCACCCTTGAGCCCCAGCAAGACCGTCGGGGGGCTGGCGGGGGCGGCGATCGGTGGAACGCTGGTCCTGGGGGTGCTGGGATCCGTGACACCGGGGCTGGTCGTGGCCGTGGTGCTCGGGAGCGTGGGAGGCGACCTCGTGGAGTCGATGGTGAAGCGTCAGGCGGGGGTCAAGGACGCCGGTGCGTGGCTGCCCGGGTTCGGCGGTCTGCTGGACCGGGTGGACTCGCTGCTGCTCGTCCTGCCGCTCGCGGCGGTCCTCGCGTGAGCGCCGAGCCGCGCCCCGACGACGTGCCCACCGTCCCCGAGCGGCCGGTCGGCCAGCTCCTCCGGGGTGAGGTGGGGGACGGCCCGGACGACGGCGCCGGTCCCGGCCCGACGTCGTCCGGCTCGGGGGCGTCCGGCGCGGAGGGGTCCGACGCCGAGGCGTCCGCCCCGGTCGCGCACAGCCACCGCCCCGACGAGGGGTTCGAGCACGCCCGCCAGATCGCCGCCGAGCTCACCGCGGCGCGTCGTCGGGCGGCCGAGGAGGCCCGGCGGGTCGCGGAGGACCTCGCCGAGCAGACCCGTCGGGCGGCCGGGGGCATCGCCGCGGACTTCGCCGCCGAGGCGCGGCAGCGTGCGGAGGACGCCGCGGAGCGCGCGCACGACCTCGCGACGGACGCCCGGCAGCGCGCCGAGGAGGCGGCCGAGCGGCTCTACCAGCGCCGCCGCCGCGTCGGCACCCCGCCCGGCTTCACCTACACCGGCGCCGCCCGCAAGACGTTCTGGCGGTGGTTCTTCCAGGCGATCGGCGGGTTCAAGGTCACCGGCAGCGCGCCGTACGAGGCGATGGTCGTCGTCGCGAACCACAGCTCGCACGCGGACACCCCCGCGCTCATCGCGGCGTTCCCCACCCCGTACAAGCCGATGGTCGTCGCGGCGGAGGACTACTGGTTCACCACGCGGTGGCGCAAGGCGGTCGTCAAGCTGGCGATCGGCGCCGTGCCCGTGCGGCGCAAGGGCGGGGGCGGGTACGACTCGCTCGTCGAGGGCGCGCAGCAGGTGCTCGGGCAGGGCTCGAGCCTGCTGGTGTTCCCGGAGGGCACCCGCAGCAAGGACGGCACGCTCGGCACGTTCCGCAAGGGCGCGCTGCGGATGGCCAAGGAGTTCGACGTCCCGATCCTGCCGGTGGCCGTCGTGGGGACGCACGACCTGCTGCCCAAGGGCGGGTCGTTCCGGCCGGGCCCGGTCGAGGTCCGCCTGGGCCGCGCTATCCAGCCGGAGGACCTCCGGGACAGCATGCAGCCGGTGGTGGACCAGATCCAGGAGCTGCTCGACATGGGCCCGGCGTCGTACAAGCCGTCGCCGACGTGGCGGGCCTTCCACCGCGCCCTGGACGGGCCGGTGGGCAAGGCGGGTGCCGTGGCCTGGGGCTTCGCCGAGGCGACGATCTCGCCGGTCACCGCCGAGATGTACCTCGCCGTCGTCGGCGCCGCCAACCCGCCCCGGGTGCTCTCGGCGGCGCGCTGGCTCGCGGTCGGCTCCGTCGCGGGGGCGCTGGTCAACCGGGGCCTGGTGCGGCGCGGCGTCCGGATCCCGGCGCCCCTCACGCCGGCCCCCATGCACCGTGTCGCGCACGAGCACATGGCGCGGGGGGCACAGGGCGTCTGGCGGCAGGCGCTCGACGGCATCCCGGTCAAGGTCTACGCGCAGGCCGCCGGGGATCTCGACGTGCCGGCGGTCCCGTTCGCCCTGCACACGGCGGGGGCCCGCGCGGCGCGGGCGCTGGCGATCGGGGCCGCGGTGGCCGGGGCCGCGCGGGTGACGCAGCCGATGCTGCGGCGTGGGTACGAGCCGTACCTGGGGTTCCTCGGGGTGTCGTTCGCCGGTGGCCTGGCGCTCGTGGTCCGGCGGTGGGCGCGCCGCTGACCGGCGGGACGGGGGCGCGGAGACCGTTGCCGACGGGGAGGTCGGCGTGGCACGATGAGAGAGCGCTCTCTCGCCGCCGACGACGGCCGGCGCCCCAAGGGGAGCCGCGTGCGCCCGGACGGTCCCGGCGCCCACCAGGAGAACCTCATGTCCATCGGCGCTGCCGCCCGGCCCACCGCCCTCTCGCCGTCCGGTCCTGACGCCGGCGTCACGGGCGACCTCGTCGACCTCGACGGGCGCCGGTTCTACCGGATCCGGCACGTCGACCGGATGCCGCCGTTCTTCATGACCCTCGTGGGCGCGAGCGACCTCTGGGTGTTCCTCGCGAGCACGGGCGGCGTGACCGCCGGCCGCGTCGAGGCCGACCGCGCGCTCTTCCCCTACACGACCGAGGACAAGGTCACCGACGGCGTCCGGTCCACCGGCGGCCTCACCGTGCTGCGGGTCGCGACCGACGACGGCGTCGTCGTCTGGGAGCCGTTCGCCCCCTTGCGCCCGGGCGACCCGGCGGTCGAGCGGGATCTCTACAAGGACGTGCTCGGCACGACGCTCGTCATGGAGGAGACCCGGCCGGACCTGGGCCTGCGCTTCCGCGCGACGTGGCAGACGAGCGCCCGCTACGGCGTCGTCCGCGGCGGGGCCCTCGCCTCGACCGGCGCCACGGCCACCGGCACCCGCGAGGTCGAGGTGCTCGACGGCTTCCGCAACCTCCTGCCGGCCGGCGCGACCGTCCAGGTCCAGAACGAGCTGAGCAGCCTCCTCGACGCGTACAAGCGCACCGAGGTCGACCCCGCGACGGGCCTCGGCCTGCTCTACCTCAACTCCCACCTCACCGACCTCGCCGAGCCGAGCGAGTCCCTCCACGCCAACGTCGCGTGGCAGGTCGGGCTCGACGACGTCGACCACCTCCTGTCCGACCGGCAGGTGACCGCGTTCGCCTTCGGCGACCCGGTCGCCCCCGAGGCGGAGGTCCGCGGCGAGCGCGGGGCCTACCTCGTGCGCAGCCGCGTGGCCCTGGCGCCGGGGCAGGAGCGCCGCTGGTCCGTCGTCGCCGACGTCGACCTGGACGCGGCCGCCGTCGTCGACCTCCAGGCCGACCTCGCCGCGGGCGGCCTGGCGACGCGCCTCGCGGAGGACGTCGCCGCGACCCGCGCCGAGCTCGAGCGTCTCGTCACCACCGCCGACGGCGCCCAGGTCAGCGGCGACGAGCTGGCGGCCGCCCACCACGCCGCGAACGTCCTGTTCAACCTCATGCGCGGCGGCATCCCCGTCGACGGGTACGCCGTCGAGGCGGCGGACGTGCGCCGGTTCGTCGAGCAGCGGAGCCCGCGGACGGCCGCGCGCCGTGCCGACGTCCTCGACGCGCTGCCCGAGCAGCTGAGCATCGGCGACCTGCTGCAGCGCGCGCAGGCCAGCGGCGACGCCGACCTGCGCCGCCTCGCCGCCGAGTACCTGCCGCTGACCTTCAGCCGGCGCCACGGCGACCCCAGCCGCCCCTGGAACAAGTTCCGCATCGCGCTGACCGACGACGACGGCCGTACCCGCGTGGACTACCAGGGCAACTGGCGCGACATCTTCCAGAACTGGGAGGCCCTGGCCTGGTCGTTCCCGGAGTACGTCGAGTCGATGACGACGGTCTTCCTCGACGCGACCACCGCCGACGGCTACAACCCGTACCGGATCTCCCGCTCGGGCATCGACTGGGAGGTCCCGGAGCCGGAGAACCCGTGGGCGAACATCGGGTACTGGAGCGACCACCAGGTCGTCTACCTGTGCAAGCTCATCGAGACCTCGCTGCGCTTCCACCCGGACCGGCTCCCCGCGCTCGTCGACGCGCCGCTCTTCACCCACGCGGACGTGCCGTACCGGCTCGCGTCCTACCGGCGGACCGTCGCGGACCCGTCCTCGACCATCACCTTCGACACGGAGGCGCACGCGGCCGTCGAGAAGCGCGTGGCCACCGAGGGCGCGGACGGCCGCCTCGTGCGCGGCGCCGACGGCGACCTCGTCCGCGTCACGCTGGCCGAGAAGCTCCTGCTGACCGTCCTCGCGAAGCTCGTCAACCTCGTCCCCGAGGGCGGCATCTGGATGAACACCCAGCGCCCCGAGTGGAACGACGCGAACAACGCGCTCGTCGGCCGGGGGCTGTCCGTCGTCACGCTCGCGTACGTGCGGCGCTACCTCGACGTGGTCGAGGGGCTGCTGGACCGCGACGTCACCGTGACGACCGAGCTGGGCGACCTGTTCCGCGACGTCCTGCAGACCCTGACCCGGCACGTCGGGGCCACCGTGGAGGGCTTCACGGACGGCCTGCGCCGCACCGTCATGGACGAGCTCGGCGCGGCGGGCACGGCCTACCGCTCCCAGGTCTACGGCGGGTTCGACGGCCACCGCGTGACGCTGGAGCGCGAGCACGTCCGGGCGCTGCTCGACGTCGCGCGCCGGTACGTCGACTCCGGCCTGCGGGCCAACCGCCGCGAGGACGGCCTGTTCCACTCGTACAACGTGATCGACCTCGGCAGCGACCACGCCGGGATCCGCCGGCTCCAGGTCATGCTCGAGGGGCAGGTCGCCGTGCTCTCCTCCGGGCTGCTGGGCCCCGCGGAAGCCCGCGACGTCCTCGCGGCGCTGCGGACCTCACCCCTGTACCGGGCGGACCAGCACAGCTACATGCTGTACCCGGACCGGGACCTGCCCACGCTTCTCGACAAGAACCGCGTCCCCGCCGCCCGCGCGACGTCGCCGCTGTTCGCGGCCCTCGTCGAGGCGGGCGACCGGTCCGTGGTGCTGCGCGACCGCCACGGCGACTACCGCTTCGCGCCGGCCGTGCGGAACGAGCGCCACGTGCGCGCGGGCCTGGCCGCCGCGGCGTCGTCGGGGGCGGTGGACCCGGCGCTCGTGGCACAGGAGCGGGGCGCGCTGCTGGAGGTCTTCGAGGAGGTCTTCCACCACGCGGAGTTCACGGGCCGCTCCGGCTCGTTCTTCGCGTTCGAGGGGCTCGGCAGCATCTACTGGCACATGGTCTCCAAGCTGCTGCTGGCGGTGCAGGAGCACCACGAGCAGGCGGTCGCCACGGGCGCGCCGGCCGACGTCGTCGCGGACCTCGCCGCCGCGTACGAGGACGTCCGCCAGGGCCTGGGCTACTGCAAGTCGCCGCAGCAGTACGGCGCCTTCCCGGTCGACCCGTACTCGCACACCCCGGCCGGCCGCGGCGCCCGCCAGCCCGGGATGACGGGACAGGTCAAGGAGGAGGTGCTGACGCGCCTGGGTGAGCTGGGCCTGCGGGTGGAGGAGGGTCGCGTCGTCGTCCGGCCGGCGCTGCTGCGGCCGCAGGAGTGGACCACGGCGCCGACGACGTTCCGGTACCGCGACGTGGGCGGCGCCCCGCGCGAGGTGGACCTGCCGGCCGGGTCGCTGGCGTTCACGTTCTGCCAGGTCCCGGTGCTGTACCGCGCGGACGACGACGCCGTCGCGGGCCAGGTCGAGGCGGACCGGGACGACGCCGGCGGTGTCGCGCCGGTCCGGGTGTCCCGGGTCGAGGTGCTGCTCGCCGACGGCCGCACGGTGCAGGCGCTCGACGGCGTGCTGCCCGCGGACCTCAGCGCGGCGGTCTTCGCGCGCACCGGGCTCGTGGAGCGCATCACGGCGCAGCTCGGCTGACCCGCGAGGTCTTCGCGCCGCGGTGGAGGGTTGGTCGTGCAGGGGGCGACCAACCCTTCACCGTGTCCGGCCCGGGCTGCGCCGGACCGGCGGGCGGGGCTGCGCCGGACCGGCGGAGCGGACACGATGAGCGCATGGCGGCGCAGACGCAGGTGGAGCGTGAGATCAAGCTCGACGTGCCCGAGGGGGTCGAGCTGCCGGAGCTCGACGGGCTGCCCGGCGTGGCCGAGGTCCGCACCGAGGTCATCGACCACGAGGCCGTCTACTTCGACACCGCGGACCTGCGCCTCCTGCGGAACCGGATCACGCTGCGGCGTCGCTCCGGCGGCCCGGACGAGGGCTGGCACCTCAAGCGGCCGCTGCCCGACGGCGACCGCTCCGAGACGCGCCTGCCGCTCGGGCGGGCGACGCGGACCGTGCCGAGCGAGCTCCGGGGGCAGGTGCAGGTCCACGTCCGCACCGGGACGCTCGTGCCCGTCGCGACGCTGCGGACCCGGCGCGAGGTGCACCGTCTCGTGGCCGACGACGGGAGCGTGCTCGCCGAGGTCTGCGACGACGCCGTGGACGGCACGGTCGGCGGCGTGGACCGGTCGAGCGGCGGTGCCGGCAGCGGCTGGCGCGAGTGGGAGGTCGAGCTCGTCGACGGCGACGACGCCCTCCTGGAGGCCGCGCGCGAGCGCCTCCTCGGTGCCGGGGCCGTCGCGGCAGGCCACGCGTCCAAGGTCGGCCGCCTGCTCCGGTCGGCGATGCCCGAGGCCGCCGAGCCGGTGCCCGAGCCGGTGCCCGAGCCGGTCAGCGGCCTGCGGGCGGGCACGGCCGGCGACGTCGTCTGGCGCCACCTCGCGGAGCAGGTCGCGGCGCTGAAGGCCCTCGACCCGCAGGTCCGGGCCGACGAGCCCGACGCCGTCCACCGGCTGCGGGTCGCGGCGCGGCGGCTCCGCTCGACCCTGCGGACGTACCGGCCGCTGCTGGACCGTGCCGTGACCGACCCGCTGCGCGACGAGCTCGACGCCCTCGGTGAGCCGCTGGGCCGCGCCCGGGACGCGGAGGTGCTCGCGGCGCGGCTGGAGGCGCTCGTCGCGGAGCAGCCGTCGGAGCTCGTCCTCGGACCCGTCGAGCGCCGGCTCCGGGATCGCGCCCGCGCCGAGCACCGCCGCGCCCAGGACGACGTCGTCGCCTACCTCGCCGGCGCGCGCTACCTGGCCCTCCTCGACGACCTCGACGCGCTCGTGGCGGCGCCCCCGTGGCGGGGGCGGGCCCGGCGGAAGGCCACGAAGGTCCTGCCCGCCGCGGTGGCGCGGGTGTGGCGGGACGCCGTCGCCCGGGTCGAGGCGGTGCCCGAGGGCGCCGGTGATATCGCCGGGCCGGACGGCGCCGGTGACGTCGCCGGAGAGAACGGCGCCGGTGACATCCCTGGTGCTGTCGGTGCCGACGTCGCCCTGCACGAGGCGCGGAAGGGCGTGCGCCGCGTGCGCTACGCGGCGGAGGCGGTGGCGCCGGCCCTCGGGGGGCAGGCTGCCCGGTTCGCGGCGCGGGTCGAGGCGGTCCAGGACGCGCTCGGCGAGCACCAGGACAGCGTGGTGGCGCGGCGGGCGCTGCGGGAGATCGGCGTCGCGGCGCACCTGGAGGGGGAGAACGCCTTCACGTGGGGCCTGCTGCACGGCGTCGAGCGCGAGCGGTCCGCGTCGGCGCGGGCGGACTTCCGGCGCCGGTGGTCGAAGGCCACGCGCCCGAAGCGCACCCGCTGGCTCACCTGACGTCCGACTGCGCCGACCCGCTCCGGACGCTGACCCCCGGGTCCCTGCCCCGCCCGCGCCCCTGACCCTTCCGGCCCCTGGCCCTCCCTCGCCCGTCGCCGAGCTCGGTAGTTGGCGTCGAGATCGGTACGTGGGAGGACCGAGCTCGACGCGGAGTACCGAGCTCGTGGTGCCGAGCTCGTGGTGCCGAGCTCGTGGTGCCGAGCTCGTGGTGTCGAGCTCGTGGTGCCGAGCTCGTGGTGGCGAGCTCGTGGTGGCGAGCTCGTGGTGCCCGGCGCGGAGGCGCGCGGCGGGCGTCCGGGCGGTGGTCCGTCAGGGAGTGACGCCGACCAGGTCCGCGCTGCGCTCCCAGAGGCCGGCGGCGAGGGCGGCGTCGTCGGCCTGGGGGCTGGTCTGCTGGGGGCGGCGCTTCTCGTAGAAGCCCCCCGGCGTCCACTCCTCGCGCGGCGCGGTGGCGAGCCAGACGAGCGTGTCGGCGCCCTGCTCGGGCGTGAGCATGAAGAACCGGCGCAGCGGCGTCCGGTAGAAGAAGCGGAACATGCTGTGCGACTCGGTGGCGAAGCTCGTCGCGACGACGCCCGGGTGGAACGCCGCCGTGGCGATCGCATCCCCGTGGCGGCGGTGCAGCTCGCGCGTGAACAGGACGTTGGCGAGCTTGCCGTCGCCGTAGGCCTTCTGCGCGGAGTACTTCCGCTCGTTGTGCAGGTCGTGCAGGTCGATCTTCCCGAAAAGCCGCGCCGCGGCGCTCGACGTGTTGATCACCGTCGCTCGGCTCTCCCGGAGGCGGTCCAGGAGCAGGTGGGTGAGCAGGAACGGTCCGAGGTGGTTGACCTGGAGGGTCTTCTCGTGGCCGTCCTTGGTCACCTCGCGCGAGCCCATGACGCCGCCCGCGTTGTTGGCGAGCACGTCGATGCGCGGGTAGGCGTCGCGCAGCTCGTCCGCGAGGCGGCGCACCTGGTCCAGGTCCGCGAAGTCCGCGAGGTGGTGGGGCGAGCCGAGCTCGTCGGCCAGGGCGCGCGTCTTGCCCTCCGACCGCCCGACGACGACGACCCGGTCACCGCGCGCGGACAGCTCCCGGGCGGCGGCGGCGCCGATCCCGTCGCTGGCGCCGGTGATGACGACGGTGCGCTGGCTCATGGGTCTCCTCGGGTCGGCGTGCGGGTCCGTGCACCTGCCGCAACGAGGCGCGCTTCCGTCGTGTTCCGTGCGAGCGGCTGAGCAAGCCTGCCGTGGTGCGGGCAGCGGACGGGAGGGGGCGGTCGGCTGAGGCGGTCGGCTGAGGACCGGCCGATCCCCGCGCGCGCTCGCGGCCGGCGCCCGTCAGGGTAGGGGCATGATCGACTCTTACGACGTCCTCGTGGTCGGCGCCGGCCCGGCCGGCACCGCCGCGGCCCTGCGCGCAGCCGAGCTCGGTGCTCGGGTCGGCGTGGTGGAGGCGGGCCCGACGGGCGGCACGTGCGTCAACACCGGCTGCGTCCCGACCCGCGTCCTGGCCAAGACCGCGCGCCTCATGCGCGAGGTCCGCACCGCCGACACCTACGGGATCTCGGTGACCGAGCAGCGCATCGACTGGCCCACGACGGTCGCGCGGGTCCGCGCCACCGTCGACCGCGTCCGCGCCACCAAGGACGACGCCGGCCGCTTCGACGGGGCCGACGTCGACCTCCTGCGGGGCCGGGCCCGGTTCGTCTCCCCCCACGAGCTGGAGGTCCGCGACGCCGACGGCTCGGGCACGCGGCGGGTCCGGGCCGAGACGGTCATCCTCTGCGTCGGCGGACACTCGCGGCGGCTGCCGGTGCCCGGCGCCGAGCTCGCGACGATGCCGGAGGAGGTCCTGGAGCTGCCGGACCTGCCGCGCCGGGTCGCCGTCGTCGGGGCGGGCAACACCGGCGCGCAGCTCGTGACGATCTTCAACGCGTTCGGCAGCGACGTGACGCTGCTGGAGGTGGCGCCGCGGATCCTCGCCCAGACCGACCCGGACGTGTCCGCGCACGTGACGGCCGCGTTCCGCGACCAGGGTGTCCACGTCGAGACGGGCATCGAGACCGTCGAACGGCTCGAGCGGACCGACGACGGCGTCCGGCTCGCCTGGCGCGCGGAGGGCGAGGCGCGCGACGTCGTCGTCGACGCGGTGGTCATGTCGACGGGGTGGCCCGCCGCGGTCGAGGACCTCGGGCTCGACGCCGCCGGGGTGCACGCGGAGAAGGGCCGCATCCCGGTCGACGAGTACCTCGCGTCGAACGTCGGGCACGTCTACGTCGCCGGAGACGCCAACGGGATGGCGATGCTCGTCCAGGCGGCGAACTCCGAGGCGGAGGCGGCGGCGCGCAACGCGGTGCTCGGCACGACGGTCCGGACCCCGCACCGACTCCTGCCCGCGGGCGGCTTCACGGACCCGGACTACGCCGACGTCGGCCTCACCGAGCCCGAGGCGCGCGAGCGCGACGAGCACTGCGTGAGCGTGCTGGTGCCGTACGACGAGCTCGAGCGGCCCGTCATCGACGACCGCCCGCGCGGCTTCCTCAAGCTCGTGGCCGACCGGCGCCGCGAGTACCTGCTCGGCGCGCACGCGGTGGGCGAGAACGCCGTGGAGGTCATCCAGGCCGTGACGACGGCGATGGCCGCGGGGGTCGACGTCGCGACGCTCGCCCAGGTCGAGTTCGCCTACCCGACCTACACCGCGGCGATCGGCGTCGCGGCGCGTCGCCTGCTGGAGGTGCCGGCGGTCCGCTGACCCGCCCGCCCTGACGGTGGAGGAGCGCATCGGGGAAGCTCGGTGGCGGTGGGCGCCCCCGACTCTCCCCGATCTTCACGCCCGACCGCGGCGTCCGGTGGGACAGTGGTGCGGTGACGGCTGCGCTGATCTCGCCCGAGGCCCTGTCCATGAGACTGGCCGACGACGACGCCCCACCTCCCTTGCTCCTGGACGTCCGGTGGGTGCTCGCCGGGTCGGACCGGGCCGGCTACGAGGCGGGGCACCTGCCGGGCGCGGTGTTCCTCGACCTGGACCGTGAGCTGGCGTCGCCGCCGGGGGAGGGCGGGCGCCACCCGCTGCCGTCGCCGGAGGACCTCGAGGCGACCTTCCGTCGCCTGGGCGTCGGGCCGGACCGGGACGTGGTCGTCTACGACGGCGGCGTCGGGGCCGCCGCGGCGCGCGCCTGGTGGGTGCTCCGCTGGGGCGGGCACGAGCGGGTGCACGTGCTCGACGGCGGGCTCCCGGCGTGGGTCGCGGCCTGCGGGGCGGTGGAGAGCGGTGACGTCGTCCCCGTGCCCGCCCCGGACGCCGTCGTTCGTCCGGGCGGCCTGCCCGTGCTCACGGCCGACGACGTCCTGGCCGGGGGGCGCGTGCTGCTGGATGCCCGTGCCGCGGAGCGGTTCCGGGGCGAGGTGGAGCCGATCGACCCGGTGGCCGGCCACGTCCCCGGCGCCGTCAACGTGCCCACCTCGGCGCTGCTGGCGGGCGACGGCCGCTACCTGCCGCCCGCCCGCCTGCGCGCCGTGCTCACCGCGGGCGTGTGGGCGGAGGGGGAGGTCGGCGCCTACTGCGGCTCGGGCGTCACCGCGGCGCAGCTGGTGCTGGCCCTGCACGAGGTGGGGGTCGTCGCGGCCCTGTACGCGGGCTCGTGGTCGGAGTGGGTGCGCGACCCGTCCCGGCCGGTCGCGGTCGGCGACTGACGCGTCCGCCGCGCCGCTGCCCCGGGTGTGCTGCGTACGGTCGTGCCGACGAAGGTCCGGAGCTCGGCCAGCGCTCATCGTGCATACTCGTGAGGTTGCACTCATAGGTATGTAACGAGGGAGAGCAGTGAGCACGAGCACCAACGCAGCGCCCGCGACCGGCGTCCGCACGGTGGGTGTCCCGACGCTCGCCGCCGTCGTCGTCGGGTCGATGGTGGGCGCCGGCGTCTTCGCCCTGCCCGGCCGCTTCGCCGCGGAGACCGGGGTGTGGGGGGCGCTCGTCGCGTGGGCGGTGGCGGGCACCGGGATGCTCACGGTGGCCCTGGTCTTCCAGAACCTCGCGGTGCGTCGACCGGACCTCGACGCCGGCGTCTACTCCTACGCCAAGGCGGGGTTCGGGGAGTACCTCGGCTTCTTCTCCGCCTTCGGGTACTGGGCCAGCGCGTGCGCGGGGAACGTCACCTACTGGGTGCTCATCATGTCGACCCTCGGCGCCGTGTTCCCGGCGCTCGGGGCGGGCGACACGGTGCTCGCCGTCGCGCTCTCCTCGGTGGGCCTGTGGGTGTTCTACCTGCTCGTCCGGCGCGGGGTGCGGGAGGCGGCGGCGGTCAACCGCGTCGTCACGGTCGCCAAGCTCCTGCCCATCCTCACGTTCGTGCTGCTCACGGCCTTCGTCTTCGACCCCGCGGTGTTCGCCGAGAACCTCTCCGGCGGTGCGGGCGCCCCGCCGCTGTGGGAGCAGGTGCGCGCCACGATGCTGACGACGGTCTTCGTGTTCCTCGGCGTCGAGGGCGCCAGCGTCTACTCCCGCCATGCCCGGCGTCGGCAGGACGTCGGCCGGGCGACCCTCCTCGGCTTCCTCAGCGTGCTGGCCGTCTTCGCGTCCGTGACGGTGGTGGCGTACGGGATCCTGCCGCGCGCCGAGATCGCGGCGCTGGACGAGCCGTCGATGGCGGGCGTCTTCGAGGCCGCCGTCGGGCCCTGGGGTGCCGGGCTGGTCGCCGTCGGGCTCGTGGTCTCCGTCGGGGGCGCCTACCTGGCCTGGACCCTCATGGCCGCCGAGGTGATGTTCGTCGCGGCGAAGGACCGGGACATGCCGCGGCTGCTCGCCCGGGAGCGCAAGGACGTGCCGGTCGGCGCGCTGCTGCTGACGTCCGTCGTGGTGCAGGTGCTGCTCGTGGTCACGCTCGCGTCGGAGGACGCGTTCGGCCTCGCGCTGGAGCTGACGAGCGCGCTGGTGCTCGTGCCGTTCCTCCTGGCGGCCGGGTACGGCCTGCGCCTCGTGCTGCGGCGGGAGGGCTACGCGCCGGGCGAGCGGGTGTGGCGGCGCGACGTCGTCGTCGCGGGGGTGGCGACCCTCTACACGGTGTTCCTGCTGTGGGCGGCGGGGCCGTCCTACCTGCTGCTGTCCTTCGTGCTCTACGCGCCCGCGACGATCCTCTTCGCCCTGGCGCGGCGCGAGCAGGGTCGCCGGGTGCTCGAGGGGCGCGAGGTGGTGATCTTCGCGGTCTCGGTCGTCGGGGCCGCCGTCGGCGTGTGGGCGCTGGCGACGGGTGCGATCACACTCTGACCGTGCTCCCGCGCGGGCCCGCTCGGCGGGGATCTCCCCGCCGGTGCGGGGATCGGGGCGAGTTCCCCGCGATGGACGCGGGGTTCTCTCCACGATCCTGCCGGTGGCGTGCGCGAGCCCCCTCGCGCCGGGGGCGGGAGGGGGCTCGCGGGGGACGGGCTGTCAGGCGGTCTGGCGCTCGTGGACGCCCTCGGCGATCTCCTCGACGAGCTTGGCGTTGAACGCCGGCAGGTCGTCGGGCACCCGGCTCGAGACCAGGCCGTGGTCCGTGACCACGTCCTCGTCCACCCACGTCGCGCCGGCGTTGCGCAGGTCCGTCCTGAGCGACGGGTAGGAGGTCATGGTCCGCCCGCGGACGACGTCGGCGTCCGTGAGGATCCAGCCGCCGTGGCAGATGACGCCGACCGGCTTGTGCTGCTCGAAGAAGGCCTTGGCGAACCGGACGGCGTCGGTGTCCATGCGGATCGTGTCGCCGTTCGCGACACCGCCGGGCAGGACGAGGGCGTCGAACCGGCCGGCGTCAGCCGCGGACACGGCCTCGTCGACCTGCGCCTCGTGACCGTTCTTGCCGGTGATCGTCCCGGTCTCGGGGGAGACGAGCACCGCCTGCGCGCCGTGCTCGGTGACGGCCTGCCAGGGGCTCGTCAGCTCGCTGTCCTCGAAGCCGTTCGTCGCCAGGAAGGCCACGGTCTTCCCGTTCAGGTGGCTCATGGGGTCCTCCGTTCGTCGTGCGTTCGGGGGTCGCTTCGACCCTAGGACGACGTGCCGGAGGCCTGCATCTGGACCGGGAGCGGTGCCAGGCCCCGCTCAGGCGCGACGGAGCCGTGGGGCCGTGGACCCGTGGAGCCGTGGGCGCTGTCGCCGTCGTCAGGAGACGGCGCCGTCCACGTAGAGCCACTGCCGGTCCTCGCGGACGAACCGGCTGACCTCGTGCAGCGTCCCCGCTCCCGACGGCGAGCGCCGGTACGCCCGGAACTCCACGACGCCGTCGGTGTCGAGCAGACCCCCGCGCTCGGTCCGCAGGACGTCGAGGCGGTACCAGCGGTCCTCCGGGTCCAGCTCGAGCTCGCGCGGCCGCGTGGACGGGTGCCAGGTGCGCAGCAGGTACGCGGTGTCGCCGGTCGCGAACGCGCTGAACCGCGAGCGCATGAGGCGCTCGGCCGTCGGGGCGCGCTCGCCCGCGTGGAGCGGTCCGCAGCACTCGCCGAGCAGCAGGCCGGTGCCGCAGGGGCAGCGCACGTCGGTCACCGGTCCAGTATCCCGGCGGCCGACGACGGCGCGGGCGGGCCGGTTGGTGCGGGCGCCACCGGGCACCACAGCACTGCGCAGAACCGGCGGCCCGTTCCGGCCCGACGGCGCGCGCGGTGCGGTGAGATGGGCGCCGTGACGCTGCCTCCCGGTGAACCCGAGCTCGGCCCCTGGCGGACCGTGCCCCTGCGCGACCTGCTCGACGTCGTCCGTGCCGAGGCCGGCGACCCCGTCGGCCGGCCGCGCGTCGTCGCGGTGGACGGTCGGGGGGCGTCGGGCAAGACGACGCTCTCGGCGCGGCTGCAGCGGCTCGTGCCGCGGTCCGCCGTCGTGCACGTCGACGACCTCTCCTGGAACGAGCCGCTGTACGAGTGGGGCCACCTCCTCGCCGAGGACGTGCTGGAGCCGCTGCACGCCGGGCGGGCGCTGTCGTTCAGGCCCCCGCAGTGGGGCGTGCACGGGCGGCCCGGCGCGATCGAGGTCCCGGCGGGCCTGGACCTCGTCGTCGTCGAGGGGACCGGGGCCAGCCACGCCGAGCACGCCGGTCTGGTCGACGCCACGGTGTGGGTGCAGGCGGACTTCGCGCTCGCGGAGGTCCGCGGCATCGCGCGGGACGTCGAGCAGGGCGTCAACGGCGATCTGGCCGAGGCGACCGCCTTCTGGCACGAGTGGATGGTCGCGGAGCTGGCGTTCTTCGAGCGGCAGCGGCCGTGGGAGCGCGCGTGCGTCGCGGTCAACGGGTCGCCGTCGGGCGCGTTGCGCGAGGACGAGGTCCAGCTCGCCGCGGTCCGGCCCGCCTGAGGGATGCCGGGGCTACCCCGGCCGACGCGTCAGCCGCAGTCGTCGCAGCGGCCCGTGGCGGGCAGCGCCATCGAGCAGGTGGGGCAGATCGCGGGCGGCACCTCCTCGCGGGTGCGCGCGCGGGTTGCGGTGGGGCGGGGCCGGGTGGAGCCGGCGTTCGAGCGCGCCGGCGTGCGGCTGGTGCCGGACCGGGTGGGCGTCCGCACCGCGGCCGCCGGCTCGGTCACGCCGAAGCCCCGGCGGCGCAGGATCGTGACCACGACGTCCATGCTGCTGGCGAACTCCTCCGCGGTGGCCAGGCGCCCCGTCGCGAACCGGTGCGCGACGCCGACGACGGCGCGCAGGTCGTAGCTCTGGCCCTGGTGCACGAGCGCGTAGGCGGGCAGCGGCTCGAAGCCGTGCACGGCGAGGAACTCCTCCTCCCCCCGCGCGTCGTACTCGGCGACCGCCTGGAGGAGGTGGTTCTGGGTCAGGGAGGAGAAGGTCGCCACGACACCGAGCCTACGACGGCGCGGCGGGGGCGGGGTCTCAGGCCGTGAGGGCGACGGTCGCGCAGGCGGCGAGCAGGAGGACGGACACCGGCAGCCAGAGGGCGCGCTCGAGCCGCGACGGCGTGATCGCGTTGAGCACGCACGCGACGACCAGCACGGCGACGACGGCGATCGTGGCGGCCGGGAGCCAGGGATCCGGCAGCGGTGCCCACACGTCGAGGCCCGCCCGCCGCAGGACGACGAGCAGCACCCCGGCCCACACCGCGGCCGCGACGGCGGAGGTCACCCGCAGCCGCCTGGGCAGCCGGGCCGCGGCACCCCCGTAGGCCGCGCGGCCCCACGGTGCGCCGGCGGCCAGCGCGACCTGGAAGACGACGAGGCCGAGGAGCAGGACGGCGGCCACCGCGGCGGCGGCGGCGGTCAGGGTGCTCGGCTCGTTCATGTCTGCCAGATATAGACCTCTCTGGCAGATAGAGTCAACCCATGGCCAAGCCGTCGCAGACCGAGCTCGCCGTGCTCGCCGCCCTCTCCGTCCGGCCGATGACGGGGTACGCGGCGCGGGAGGCGATCGTCACCGAGCTCGGCATGTTCTGGAGCGAGTCCTTCGGTCAGATCTACCCGGCCCTGGCCCGGCTCCGGGAGGCGGGGCTCGTCGAGGCGGTCCAGGCGCAGGGGTCGCGGTCCGCGGTGCACCGGCTGACGCCTGCCGGTCGTGAGCGGCTGGTCGAGCTGCTGCGCGAGCCCGTCGTGGCCTCACCGCCCCGCAACGGGATGCTCCTGCGACTGTTCTTCGGCGACGTCCTGGGCCCGGCCGCGTGCGCGGAGCTCGTCCTGGACGCCCGACGGCGCGCCGAGGAGACCCTGGCGCGCCTGGCGGACGCCCGCCGCGGCGCGGAGGCCGAGAACCACCCGCAGCAGCCGTACTGGCTCATGACGGTGTCGGCCGGGGAGCACGCCGCGCGCGCCACCCTCGCGTGGGCGGACGAGACGCTGGACGCGCTGAGCCGCCTCGGGGGACCCGCCGCCGGGTGACCGGCTGGCGGCCGGACCGCGTGCCCGTCGGGGCCGTGCCCCTACCGGCGTGGCGGCGGCGAGGCCCTCACAGGGCGCGCAGCCGCGACGGCTCGTAGCCGGGCACGTCCGTGCGTCGGGTCGGGACCGGTGCCGCGATCACGACGGTCGGCACCGACACCGCCGGCGTGACCGACTGCTGCCACCGCTTGGCCGCGGAACCGGCCAGACGGGCCTCCGCCGGTCGTCCCGCCGCGCGCAGGTGCACCGCGAGATCCTGGTGCGCCGCCGCGGCGAGGTGGACGAGCCCGGCGCGCCCGGCCGTCTCCGCGGCGGCGGCGGCGGCCGAGGCGTCCTCC
>NZ_AXCW01000086.1 GCF_000603945.1 Actinotalea ferrariae CF5-4
TGCCCAGGCGGACGCGCTCGCCCGCCGTCAGGCGGCCGAGCACACCGCGGCCCGCCGCCTGCTCGCGGACTTCGTCGCGGCGGCGCAGGAGCGGGGGCCGGCCCCGGTGCCGCTGCGGGCCCGGAGCTACGACGGCCGGCACCGGTACCGCACCCCGCTGGAGGGCTGGTACCTCCGGCGCAACGAGTCCGTCGCGGTCTCCACCTCCGGCGACTTCTACGTGCTGGGCGTGCCGGGCAGCCTGCGGGCGCTCGTGCGCGGCGTCGTGCCCGTCCCGGCCGACCCCCCGCTCGTCCTGGGCAGGGGCGGGCGCGACGGGGAGTCGGTCGACCTCGCCGACGCCCTGCGCGCCGTCCTCGACGGGGAGCGCTGACCGGCTCTCGGACGCCGGGTCGGGCCCGTCAGCCGTGCGCGCGTCGCAGCAGACCACCCAGGGCCGAGGCGACCGGCTCGGGGCTCTCGTTGGGCGTCATGTGGCCGGCCCGGGGGACCACGGTGAGCTGCGCGTCGCGCAGCGCGGCCACGAGGTGCTCGGCGGCCGCGGGCGGCGAGAGCTCGTCCTCCTCCCCCACCACGACGACGGCGGGACCGTCGAAGGCCTCGAGCACCGCGGTCCGGTCCGGCCGCGCGGCCATGGCGCGCTGCGCCCAGGCGACGGCCGCAGGCCCCTGGTCCCGGATCCACCCCTCCACCCGGTCCACGAGGTCCGGGCGGGCCACGCGGTTGGTCGCGCCGAGGACGGCGCTCCGCATCCCGAGCACCGCGTCGACGCGGGCCTCGGCCAGGACGGTGTCGGCCAGCTCCAGACGGCGGGCGCGGGCCGCGTCGTCGTCGGCCGTGGACTTGGTGTCGACGAGGCCGAGGCCCGCCACCAGGTCGGGGTGCCGCTCCAGGACCGCCATCGCCACGTAGCCGCCCATGGACAGGCCGGCGACGACGGCGCGCTCCACCCCGGCCTCGCGGAGGACGGCCGCGACCGCGTCCGCGGCCACCTCGAGCGACGGGGTGCCCGCAGGGGCGCCCAGGCCCTCCGCGACGTCGTCCCCGGCCGGGGAGTCCCCGAAGCCCGGCAGGTCGGGGGCGAGCACCGTCGGGTCACCCGGCAGCAGGTCCGTCACGTCGAGCCACATGCGGTGGTCCAGGGGGAAGCCGTGCAGGAGCACGAGCGGCAGCCGCCCGGGCGCCCCCCGGCGGAGCGTGTGGAGCCGCAGCATGCCGTCGGTGGTCATGGTCCTCCTTCGCGGCCGGACCTCCCGGCACGTCGTCGTCGCCTCCTGGATACCGCACCCCCGGCCCCGGCGCGCCACGTTCGGGGGCCGTGTCGTCCGGTCGGCGCTGCCGGAGGGCCTCAGCGCCGTCGGTGCCGGGCCTGCCAGCACGCGGCGTGCCAGTGCCGGCGGCCCTCGACCGCGGCCTCCGGACCGAGGAGCGCGTCGGAGCGCCAGGCCACGACGTGCGGGGTCCCGGCGGGGACGTCCTGCTGGCACCCCGGGCACGTGTACGTCTTGCTCCCGCCCCGGACGTGCTGGACGGTCCACTCGCCGTCCGCCGCCGACTCGCTGCGCCGGCCACCGAGGGCCCGGTCGAGGTCGAGCGGCTCGGGCGGGGTCCCGTACGGCCGCCGGCTCGACCGTCGTCCCCTGGGCATGCGGCTCATCCTCCCACCCCCGACGACGACGCCCCGACCGGGGCCGTGGCGGGTCAGCGCGGGGCTGACCCCTCGGACGCGGCGGCGACGGGCGGCAGGGTGGCGGCGACCTCGACCGGGACGAGGGTCCGGGTGCGGACCACCTCCCGGTACCACAGCGCCGAGTCCTTCCACGTGCGCTCGAGGGTGTCGTAGTCGACGCGCACGACCCCGAAGCGGCGGTCGTAGCCGTACGCCCACTCGAAGTTGTCCATGAGGGACCAGACGAAGTACCCGCGGACGTCCGCGCCGCCGTCGATCGCGCGGCCCACGGCCTCGAGGTGGTCGTGGACGTAGGCGACGCGCCGCTCGTCGTGGACGCGGCCGTCGGGCGAGACCTCGTCCTCGAACGCGGCGCCGTTCTCGGTGACCATCAACGGGAGCGCGGGGTAGCGCTCGTGCAGCCCCAGGAGGAGGTCGACGAGGCCCTGGGGCTCGATGTTCCAGCCCATCGCCGTGTGCGGGCCGGGCTGCGGGAGCCACTCGACGAGGTCGCAGCCGACCCAGGGGCTGAAGGCGGAGTCGCCGTGGCCGTCGGCACGCGGGACCCCGACGGCGGCCTCGCCGCGGAACCGGCGGACCCGGCCCGTGGAGTAGAAGTTGACGCCGAGCGCCGTGAGCGGCTGCTGGACGACCGCCAGGTCCCCCTCGTGCACGAAGGACCAGTCCGTCAGGTGGGCCGTGTCCGCCAGGAGGCGCTCCGGGTACGCACCCTCGAGCATCGGGCCGAGGAAGACCTCGTTCGCGACCGCGTCGACCTGGGCCTGCGCGTCCCGGTCCTCGGGCGCGTCCGTCGCGGCGCGGGTCACGTGCAGGTTCAGCGTCACCGACACGCGCGCGTCGTCGCCGAGCACCTCCCGGATCGAGCGGACCGCGAGCCCGTGCGCGAGGTTGAGGTGGTGCACGGCGGCCAGCGCCGCGGCGCCGTCGGTCCGGCCGGGGGCGTGCACGCCCGAGGCGTACCCGAGGTAGGCGGAGCACCACGGCTCGTTGAGCGTCGTCCAGAGCCACACGCGGTCCCCCAGCGCCTCGGCGACGAGGCGCGCGTACTCGCCGAAGGCCTCGGCCGTCGCGCGCGAGGTCCAGCCGCCCTCGTCCTCCAGGGCCTGGGGCAGGTCCCAGTGGTACAGCGTGGCGACCGGGCGGATGCCGGCGGCGAGGAGCTCGTCGACGAGGCCGGAGTAGAAGGCGACACCCTCCGGGTTCGCCGGGCCGCGACCCGTCGGCTGGATGCGCGGCCAGGCGATCGAGAAGCGGTAGGCCTCGAGGCCCAGCTCCTTCATGAGGGCCACGTCGTCGGCCATGCGGTGGTAGTGGTCGGCGGCGACGTCACCGGTGTCCCCGTTGAGGACCCTCCCGGGCGTGCGGCTGAAGGTGTCCCAGATGGAGGGACCGCGGCCCCCCTCGTCGACGGCGCCCTCGATCTGGTACGACGCCGTGGCGGCACCCCAGAGGAAGTCGGCGGGGAACGTGCGGGGCGTGCCGGTCATGGCGGGTCCTCGGGAGGTCGGGGCGGGGTGCCCTCCATCATGCCGCACCGTGGGAGCGCTTTCACGCCGACGGCGTGGGATCCCGCCGACGGCGCCGCGGACCCGGCCGGCGGCGGCGCGGCCCGTCCACGCGCCGCGCTCACGCCGCGCTCAGGGCGCCAGTCGCTCCAGGGCCCACCCCTCGTCCGTGCGCCGGTAGCGCAATCGGTCGTGCAGGCGCGAGGGACGGCCCTGCCAGAGCTCGACGGAGCGGGGGACGACGCGGAACCCGCCCCAGTGGTCCGGCACGGGGACGTCGGTCCCCTCCGGGTGCTCGCGCTGGAGCGCGGCGTACCGGTCCTCCAGCGCGGCCCGGTCAGGGACCACGGCGGACTGCTCGCTCGCCCACGCGCCGAGTCGCGAGCCGTGCGGCCGCGAGCGGAAGTACGCCTCGGTCTCGCCCCGGTCCACCTCCTCCACGTCACCGCAGACGACGACCTGGCGGTCGATCTCGAGCCAGGGGAACACGAGCGACGCGCGCGGGTTCTCCTGCATCTCGCGGCCCTTGCGCGACAGGTGGTTGGTGAAGAGGACGAAGCCCCGGTCGTCCAGGCCCTTGAGCAGCACCGTCCGGGCCGACGGCACCCCCTGGGCGTCGGCGGTCGCGAGGACCATCGCGTTCGGCTCCAGGAGCCCGGCCCCGGCAGCGTCGTCGAACCAGCGGCGGAACTGCACGAAGGGGTCGGGATCGACGTCGGCCTCGAGGAGCTCGCCGGCCTCGTAGGACCGCCGCAGCGCGGCCAGGTCCGCCCGGCGCTCCGCCGGGGCCGTGGTCGGCGCGCCCGCTCCCGACGCGCTGGTCTCGGAGGTGCTCATGGCGCCATCGTGGCACGCACGCGGCGCCGCCCGGGGCCTGCCGCCCGCGTCGCCTCAGGGTCGCTCGGAGGGCAGGGGCGCGGTACCGGCGGCCTCGCGCACGAGGCGCGTCAGAACAGCCGGGAGTCCACGTCGTCGACGCCGCGCATCGCCTCGTAGTCCAGGACGACGCACGCGATCCCCCGGTCCTGCGCCAGCACGCGCGCCTGCGGCTTGATCTCCTGGGCGGCGAAGACGCCGCGGACCGGGTGCAGGTGCGGGTCCCGGTTCAGGAGCTCGAGGTACCGCGTCAGCTGCTCGACGCCGTCGATGTCGCCGCGGCGCTTGATCTCGACCGCGACCGTGGCGCCGTCCCCGTCGCGCGCGAGGATGTCGACGGGCCCGATCGCCGTCGGGTACTCCCGCCGGACCAGCACGTGGCCGGTGCCCAGGAGGCCGATCTGCTCGGCCAGCAAAGCCTGGAGGTGCGCCTCGACGCCGTCCTTCACCAGTCCGGGGTCGACCCCGAGCTCGTGGGCCGAGTCGTGCAGGACGTCGTGCAGCTCGATCTCGAGCCGGTCGTCCGACTTCGCGTGCTGCACGTTCCAGACCGCGGTGACGCCCGCTGCCGCCGCCTCGGGCGCCGGGTCGGCCACCGCGAGGGTGCAGGGCGGGCTCATCCAGTTCAGTGGCTTGTACGAGCCGCCGTCGGAGTGCAGCAGGACGCTCCCGTCCGCCTTGACGACGATGAGCCGCGTCGCGAGCGGCAGGTGCGCCGAGAGCCGGCCGGTGTAGCGGGCGGCGCACCGCGCGACGACGAGGCGCACTAGATGACCCTTCCGACGGGGCGGGGCCCGGACTCGAGCCAGGAGACGAGCCCGGCGCAGGCCGGCGCGGACATGAGCACCTGGAAGGCGTCGGAGCCGTGCACGCAGCGGACGAGCAGCATCTGCCGCCCGCGTTCGTCGACCTCGCCGAGCGGGACCCGCTCGACCAGGGTGAGCTCGTCCCTGGACCAGGCCGCCGCGGGGCGGGGCGAGAGGGACAGGACGCGCCACCACACCAGCCGCGAGCTCGTGTAGTGCGCGATCCCGGTCGTCCAGGGGCGGTCGCTCGACGTGTCGGGGCGCAGGCCGCAGGAGAACGACCCGACCCGCCGCGAGAGCGTCGTCTGGCGCGACCAGAACATCGCCAGCACCACGGCGAGGAGGAGCAGCAGGAGGCCCAGGACGATCAGCGCACCCGAGAGCTCCACGAGGCAGGACCCGTCGACGTCCCGGTCAGCGTGCGGTGGTCGTGGCGGACCCGTCGTCGACGCTGTCGACGACGACGGTCACCCGGTCACCGTCGACCGACAGGAACCCGGAGTCGATCCGCACCTGCCGCACCTCGCCGCCGGTCGGGGTGATCCGCACGGTCCCGGCGCGCAGCGTGGCCAGCACCGGGGCGTGGCCGGGCAGGATGCCGATGTCGCCGTCGGCGGCCGGTGCGCTCACCATGCTGGCCTCGCCGGACCAGACCTTGCGGTCCGCCGCGACGAGGTCGACCTCCAGGTGTGCCACGCGTGTCTCCTCGTGTCGGGTGCTGTGGGCGACCGCCGGGGGGCGGCGGTCGGGTACCGGGCGGGACCCGGGGCCGGCTCAGCCGGCCCCGGGACCGCCGCGGGGGCTGACCGGGGTCAGCCGATCTCCTTCTGGATGCGCGCCCAGTTGCGCTCCAGGTCCTCGAGGCCACCGATGTTGAAGAAGGCCTGCTCGGCGATGTGGTCGAACTCGCCGTCGGCGATCTTCTTGAACGCCTCGATGGTCTCGCTCATCGGGACGGTCGAGCCCGGGACGTTGGTGAACTGGGTCGCCATGTAGGTGTTCTGCGACAGGAACTGCTGGATGCGCCGCGCGCGGGCCACGACGATCTTGTCCTCCTCGGACAGCTCGTCGACGCCGAGGATCGCGATGATGTCCTGCAGCTCCTTGTTGCGCTGGAGAATCGACTTCACGCGCGTCGCCGTCTCGTAGTGCTCCTGGCCCACGTAGCGCGGGTCGAGGATGCGCGAGGTCGACGTCAGCGGGTCCACGGCGGGGTACAGACCACGCGACGCGATCTCACGGGAGAGCTCCGTCGTGGCGTCCAGGTGGGCGAACGTCGTCGCCGGCGCCGGGTCGGTGTAGTCGTCGGCCGGGACGTAGATGGCCTGGAGCGACGTGATGGAGTGACCACGCGTGGAGGTGATGCGCTCCTGGAGCTGGCCCATCTCGTCGGCGAGGTTCGGCTGGTAGCCGACCGCGGAGGGCATGCGGCCGAGCAGCGTCGAGACCTCGGAGCCGGCCTGGGTGAACCGGAAGATGTTGTCGATGAACAGCAGCACGTCCTGCTTCTGCACGTCGCGGAAGTACTCCGCCATCGTCAGGGCCGAGAGCGCGACGCGCAGACGCGTGCCCGGCGGCTCGTCCATCTGGCCGAAGACGAGCGCCGTCTGCTTGATGACGCCCGACTCGGTCATCTCCTCGATGAGGTCGTTGCCCTCACGGGTGCGCTCCCCCACGCCGGCGAAGACCGACACGCCGTTGTGGTTGTTCGCGACGCGGTAGATCATCTCCTGGATCAGGACCGTCTTGCCGACGCCGGCACCGCCGAACAGGCCGATCTTGCCGCCCTGGACGTACGGGGTCAGCAGGTCGATGACCTTGATGCCCGTCTCGAACATCTGGGTCTTCGCCTCGAGCTGGTCGAAGGCCGGGGGCTTGCGGTGGATGGGCCACCGCTCCGTCACCTCCAGGCGCTCGCCCTCCTTGAGGTTGAGCACCTCGCCGGTCACGTTGAAGACGTGACCCAGGGTCGCGTCGCCCACGGGGACGGAGATGGGCGCGCCCGTGTCCCGGACGACGGCGCCGCGGACCAGGCCGTCGGTCGGCTTCAGCGCGATCGCGCGCACCATGGACTCGCCGAGGTGCTGCGCGACCTCGAGCCGCAGGGTGAAGACCCCGTCGTCCTGACCGAGCACCGAGGTGTCGACGTCGACCTCGAGCGCGTTGTAGATCTCAGGGATCGCGTCGGTCGGGAACTCGATGTCGACGACCGGGCCGATCACCCGGGCGACCCGGCCCGTGCCCGGCGCACCCGCGTTCGGGGTGGCGGCGTCGGTGGCGGTGGCAGTCATGTCTCTCTCGCTTCGCTCGACCGGAGCATGTCCGGCGGTGGTGTGTGCGGGCTTCTCGTCGATCAGGAGGACGCCAGCGCGTCGGCGCCGGAGACGATCTCGCTGATCTCCTGGGTGATCTCGGCCTGGCGGGCCTGGTTCGCCAGCCGGGTGAACGTGCGGATGAGCTCCTCGGCGTTCTCCGTGGCCGTGTGCATCGCCCGCTGACGCGAGGCGAGCTCGGAGGCCGCGGCCTGCAGCAGGAAGCTGTAGATGCGGCTCTGCACGTATCGGGGCAGCAAGGCGTCCAGGACGACGTCGGCCGACGGCTCGAACTCGTACAGCGGCAGCGGCTCGGTCCCCACCTCGGCGACGCCCTCGACGACCTCCAGCGGCAGCATCCGGACGACCCGCGGGGTCTGGGACACCATGTTGACGAACTGCGTGTAGACCACGTGCAGCTCGCCGACCGCGTCGTCGCCCTCCGACAGGAAGGCCGCCAGGAGCGTGTCCACGACCTCGCGGGCGGTCTCGAGCGTCGGTGCGTCCGAGGACCCCGTCCAGTGCCGGGCGGTCTCACGGTGCCGGAAGGAGAAGTAGGACACCCCCCGCCGGCCGGTGACGTACAGCACCGGCTCCTTGCCCTCCTCGACCAGCTGGTCCAGGAGCCGCTCCGCCTCCCGCAGGACCGACGCCGAGTAGGCGCCGGCCATCCCGCGGTCGGCGGTCACGATGAGCACCGCGGCGCGGCGCAGCTCGGCCCGCTCGGTCGTCAGCGGGTGGTCGACGTCCGCGTGGGTCGCGACCGCCGAGACCGCCCGGGTGATGGCCCGGGCGTACGGCGACGCCGCATCGACCCTGGCCCGCGCCTTGCCGATGCGCGAGGCAGCGATGAGCTCCATCGCGCGGAAGATCTTCTTCAGCGACTGCGTCGACCGGATCCGCTGCCGGTAGACCCGCTGCTGACCTGCCACGCTCAGGCCCTCTTCTGGGCGACGATCTGCTCCTGCTCGACGTCGGCCGTCTCGCCGTCGCCGCCGGCGAGGGGATCCGCCGCGGCGTCGGCACCGTGCTGGAAGCCGGCCGCGAAGTCGTCGATCGCCGCCGCCAGCGCCGCCTCGGTCTCGTCCGACAGCTGACCCGTCGTCTCGATCGTCGTCAGCACGTCCGTGTTGCGCCGCAGGTGGTCCAGCATCTCCTGCTCGAAGCGCCGCACGTCGGACAGCGCGACCTTGTCGAGCTTGCCCTTGGTGCCCGCCCAGATCGAGACGACCTGGTCCGAGACCGGGTACGGGGAGTACTGCGGCTGCTTGAGCAGCTCCATGAGGCGCGCGCCCCGGGTGAGCTGCTGGCGCGACGCCGCGTCCAGGTCGGAGGCGAACATCGCGAACGCCTCGAGCGACCGGTACTGCGCCAGGTCGATCTTGAGCGTGCCGGAGACCTTCTTCATCGCCTTGACCTGGGCGGAGCCACCGACGCGGGACACCGAGATGCCGACGTCGACGGCGGGCCGCTGGTCCGCGTTGAACAGGTCCGACTGGAGGAAGATCTGCCCGTCGGTGATGGAGATGACGTTGGTCGGGATGTACGCGGAGACGTCGTTCGCCTTCGTCTCGATCATCGGCAGGCCGGTCATCGACCCGGCACCGAGCTCGTCGTTGAGCTTCGCGCAGCGCTCGAGCAGCCGGGAGTGCAGGTAGAAGACGTCACCCGGGTACGCCTCACGGCCCGGCGGGCGGCGCAGCAGCAGGGACACCGCGCGGTAGGCCTCGGCCTGCTTCGACAGGTCGTCGAAGATGATCAGGACGTGCTTGCCGCCGTACATCCAGTGCTGGCCGATGGCGGAGCCGGTGTAGGGCGCCAGGTACTTGAAGCCGGCCGGGTCCGAGGCGGGGGCCGCGACGATCGTCGTGTACTCCAGCGCGCCGGCCTCCTCGAGCGCCCCGCGCACGGCGGCGATCGTGGAGCCCTTCTGACCGATGGCCACGTAGATGCAGCGCACCTGCTTCGTCGGGTCGCCCGACTCCCAGTTGGCCTTCTGGTTGATGATCGTGTCGATCGCGATCGCCGTCTTGCCGGTCTGGCGGTCGCCGATGATCAGCTGACGCTGTCCGCGCCCGATCGGGATCATCGCGTCGATGGCCTTGAGCCCGGTCTGCAGCGGCTCGTGCACGCTCTTGCGCGCCATGACACCGGGCGCCTGGAGCTCCAGGGCACGGCGGCCCTCGGTCTGGATCTCGCCCAGCCCGTCGATCGGCGTGCCGAGGGGGTCGACCACGCGACCGAGGTACCCGTCGCCGACGGCCACGGAGAGGACCTCGCCGGTGCGTCGGACCGGCTGGCCCTCCTCGATGCCCGTGAACTCCCCGAGCACCACCACACCGATCTCGCGCACGTCGAGGTTGAGCGCCAGGCCCAGCGTGCCGTCCTCGAACTCGAGGAGCTCGTTCGCCATCGTGCCCGGCAGGCCCTCGACCTGCGCGATGCCGTCGCCGGCCAGCGTGACGCGTCCGACCTCTTCGCGGACGGCACCCTCGGGCGCGTACGACTTCACGAAGCTGTCCAGTGCGGCGCGGATCTCGTCCGGCCTGATCGTCAGCTCAGCCATGTCTCTCTCCTGTCATGACCGCGGAGCGGTCGCTACGTTCTGCGGGAGCCCCGGAGGGCTCGGAGTGGATCAGCCGGCGAGCCGACGGCGGACGTCGTCGAGCCTGGCGAGCACGGTCGTGTCGACCAGCTCCGGCCCGACCTGGACGCGCAGGCCCCCGATGACGTCGGGCTCGACGGCCACCTGCACCGACACCGGACGGCCGTACGTCCGCTCGAGCACCGCCGTCAGGCGCTGGACCTGCACCGCGGTGAGCGGCACGGCGGCCGTCACCTCGGCCATGAGGACCTCGCGGCGTTCCGCCGCCAGCCCGAGCACGGAGCCGGTCCATGCCGCGGTGCTGCGTGCCCGGGGCGCCACCGCCGCGCGCTCCACGAGCTGGAGCGTCGCCGCGTGCACCCGCCCTGCGCCGAGCAGGTCGTGCACCAGGGCGCCGCGCTGGGACGGCGTCGCCCGGCGGTCCGTGAGGGCCTGGCGCAGCTCGCGCTGGTGCACCAGGACGCGGTCGAACCGGAACAGCTCGTCCTCGACCCGCTCCAGGGCGCCCTCGGACTGCGCAGCGGCGAGCACGGAGATCACCGCGAGACGCTCGATCGCGTCCAGCAGCGCCCGCTCGCTGGACCAGCGGAGCCGGACCAGCTCCTGCAGGAGGCTGACGACACGGCCGTCGACCTTCCCCGTGAGCAGCCCCTCGACCAGACCGGCCTTGGCGTCACCCGGACGGGCCGGGTCCGTCAGCGCACGCCGGAGCGAGCCGGAGCCGTCCAGCGCGTCCAGCACACCGAAGAGCTGCGCTCCGAGCACCGATGCCTGCGCTCCCGCGGCGAGCAGGACCGGCTCGTAGCCGTCCTGCACCGACCGGACCGCTGGCTGGTTGCTGACGTGCATCAGTTCTCCCGGCTCCCGATGGTGGCGGACGCCTCGATGTCGTCGAGGAACCTGTCGATGACCCGCGACTGGCGGGCCTCGTCGGCGAGTGCCTCACCGACGATGCGCGATGCGAGCTCCGTCGCCAGCGCACCCACCTCGGCGCGCAGCGACACGGCCGCCTGCTGGCGCTCGGCCGCGATCTGACGCTGGGCGTTCTCGAGGATGCGCGCAGCGTCGTCGGACGCCTTCTGCCGCAGCTCGGCGACGATCGTCGAGCCTTCGGCGCGTGCCTCCTCGCGGATGCGGGCCGCCTCGGCGCGGGCCTCGGCGAGCTGCTGGTGGTACTCGGCCAGCGCCACCTGCGCCTCGGCCTGCGCGGCCTCGGCCCGGGCCATACCGCCCTGGATCTTCTCCGCGCGCTCGTCGAGCACCCGGTTGAAGGTCGGCAGGACCTTCTTCCAGAAGACCAGCGCGATGATGATCAACGCCGCCAGTGATCCGAAGATGTCGTACAGCGGCGGGATGAAGAGGAAGATCCCCTCGGGGACCTTGCTCTCCCCCGCCGCGAGCACGATGGCGTCGGTCATCAGAGGATCAGACCCGCGACCAGGCCGATGAGCCCGAGGGCCTCGATGAGGGCCATGCCGATGAACATGTTGACCCGCAGCTGGCCGGCGACCTCCGGCTGGCGCGCGACGCTCTCCTGCGTCTTGGCCACCAGGATGCCGATGCCGATGCCCGGGCCGAGCGTCGCGAGGCCGTAGCCGACCGTGGCGATGTTGCCGGTCAGCTGCGCGAGCGTGGTGGTGTTGTCCACTGTGTTTCCTTCCGTGTCACCCCCGCTCACGCGTGGGGTGGGTCCGATCGGTCGAGTACCGGCCGCGGTCGCGACCGACGATGGGTCAGTGCGCTTCCTGCGAGAGGTTGATGTAGACGGCGGTCAGGAGCGTGAAGATGTAGGCCTGCAGCGCCGAGATGAACAGCTCGAAGACGGTGAACGCGAAGGCCGCGCCGAACGTCAGCAGCCCGACCGCCTTGACCGCGCCCGCCGCCTCGAAGAAGAGGTAGTTGGTCAGCATGAAGAAGGTGACCAGCAGCAGGTGGCCGGCCAGCATGTTGGCCATGAGACGGACCGTCAGGGTGAGCGGCCGCAGGATGAAGGTCGAGATGATCTCGATCGGCGTCAGGATGACGTAGAGCGGCCACGGCACGCCGGACGGGAACAGGCTCGTCCGCAGGTACCCCACGACGCCGTGCGCCTTGATCCCGGCCCAGACGAAGGCCACGAACGCGGCGGCGGCCAGCAGC
This sequence comes from Actinotalea ferrariae CF5-4, assembly GCF_000603945.1. Classification (GTDB taxonomy): domain Bacteria; phylum Actinomycetota; class Actinomycetes; order Actinomycetales; family Cellulomonadaceae; genus Actinotalea; species Actinotalea ferrariae. The sequence continues at coordinate 11,934 of NZ_AXCW01000086.1, forward strand.
AGCGGGACCGCCACCACCGAGTTCGACGGGATGTTCAGCCCGGGGACGATGCCCGTGACGTTCAGGAAGAAGATCGCGAAGAACATCGTGGTCAGCATCGGCACGTAGGGGCGCGCGTGCTGCTTGCCGAGGACCTCCTCGGCGATGTTGACCCGGACGAAGTCCAGGCCGATCTCGGCCACGCTCTGGGCCCGACCGGGCACCAGGCGGGCCCGGCTCGCGACGGCCCAGAACAGGGCCACGAGGGCGATGACGGCGATCCACCGCACCAGCGAGATGCGGTTGAACTCGAAGATCGTGCCCTCGAACGCGATGGCCGGGGGGAAGAACTCGGTCATCGAGGGGACCGGGAGGCCACCGTCTCCCGACGCGGCCAGCAACATGTCCGTCGCTGCGGTGATCAGTGGGTACTCCCCAGGTCAAGGCCGGCGCGCGCGCAGGCGCGGCACCGGGCCAGGTCGTTGTGGATCGGCCAAATGTTAACGCATCCAGCGGCCCCCGTTGACCGCCGTCCGCGTCCCGGCGAGGGACCAAGGTCCCGACGATTCATGATCAGACCCGGGGTCGTGTGGAGGTGTCCGCGTACGGGATCCGCCCCCCGGTGACGGCCCGGTAGTCGAGGAGGACCGAGCCCAGCACGCCGATGATGACGACCACGGCGAAGACGCCGCGGTGGTAGAAGTCCTCGTCCCGCAGCAGGGAGAACGCGATGATGAGCAGCAGCGTCTTGAGCAGCCAGCTGCCGACGAGGGCACCGCTGGCGGCGGTGATCGAGGACCGGGCGGTGAGCAGCATCGCCAGGACCGTGCTGCCGCTGAAGACCAGCGCCACGGCCACCCCGAGGAGGGCGCCCCACGCCCCCGCAGAGGTCGGCTCCACCAGCCAGGCGGCGACCGGGGTGGCGACGGCGGCGAGCGCCCCGACGAGGACGAGCATGTCGCGCAGCGCCTGGCGGAAGACCTTCCGCACCGGCTCGTCGCGGACCGTCGGCTCCGGTCGGGCGGGCGGACCCGACGCGTCCTCGGCGTCCGCGTCGGCCGGTCGGGGGTGCGAGGACTCTGCCATGGGTGTCTCCAGTCGGTGGTGGGGGGTCGAGGGCGCGTCAGGCGGGCGGCCCGTGCCCGGCGGAGGCGCGGCGGGTGCGAGGGGTGAGGCGGCGGAGCGGTCCGAGGGTGAGGAGCAGTGCGACCACGGCCGCACTGCCCACCACCCACAGGGTCGTCTGCACGGACCAGACGACCAGGGCGGCCCCGCCGAAGGAGAACAGCGCCGTCCACACGTACATGATGAGGACGGCGCGCCGGTGGGAGTGCCCGAGCTGGAGCAGGCGGTGGTGCAGGTGCCGCCGGTCGGGGTGGAACGGGCTCTTGCCCGCCCCCAGCCGCCGGACGACCGCCAGACCCATGTCCAGCAAGGGCAGGAGCAGGACGGCGACCGGCAGCAGGATCGGCAGGAACGCCGGGATGGCCTGCCGCGCGGAGACGGCCACGGTGTCGATCTGCCCGGTGACGACGATGGTGGCGGCCGCGATCGTCAGGCCGATGAGCATGGATCCCGAGTCGCCCATGAAGATGCGCGCGGGGTGGAAGTTGTGCGGCAGGAAGCCGAGGCACGCGCCGACCAGGACCGCGACGACGAGCGTCGCGAGATTGGAGTAGTCGGTGCTGCTCGCCTGCGTGGTGAGCAGGTACGTGTAGACGAAGAACCCCGTGCCGCCGATGGCGATGAGGCCCGCCGCGAGGCCGTCGAGCCCGTCGACGAAGTTCACCGCGTTGATCGCGACGACGACCGTGAGCACCGTCGCGCCGAGCGAGAAGTAGCTGGACCCGATGGTCAGGGTGTCGGCGAACGGGATCGCGTAGAGCTGGATGCCGCCGAAGGCGATGAGACCGGCCGCGAGCACCTGCCCGACGAGCTTGGTGAACCAGTCCAGGTCCCAGACGTCGTCGGCGGCCCCGAGCAGGGTGACGGCCCCCGCGCCGGCGAGGATCGCCCACGCCGCCGAGTCCGTGAACACGCCCTCCAGGAACGGCATGCGGGACGCCAGGACCATCGCGACGGCCATCCCGAGGAACATGGCCACGCCACCGAGCCGCGGCGTGGGGATGACGTGGACGTCCCGGTCCCGCACGGCGGTGATCGCGCCGGTCCGCAGCGCGACCCACCGCGCCAGCGGCGTGAGCAGGTACGTCACCGCCGCCGAGACGAGCATGAGGAGCAGGTAGACCCTCATGGGAGCGGCTCGGCGGGCTCGGTCGCCGACGACGGCGCAGCGGGTTCGGTCGCCGACGACGGCGCAGCGGGCTCGGTCGCCGACGACGGCGCAGCGGGTTCGGTCGCCGACGACGGCTCGGCGGCGGGACGCGCCTCGCCGGAGGAGCCGTCCAGGTCGAGGACGTCGGTGACCTCACGCAGCGACGCGAGGCCGAGCGCCCCGACCCGCAGCAGGCGCGGGACGGGGCCGGTCGCGTCGACCACGGTCGACCGCTCCGCGGGCGGCAGCTCGCCCGCGTCCAGCGCGAGCTGCGCGGGGCCGACGTCGGGCAGGACGTCCGCCAGCCGGCGCGCCGGCTCCCCGCCCGCTCGGTGGGCCCCGGTGACGGCCAGGGGACCCGTGCGGCGCAGGAGCGTCAGGGCGGCGGGGTGGTCGGGCATGCGGACGGCGACCGTGCCGCCGTCGTCGCCGAGGTCCCACGCGAGGGAGGGCTGCGCGTGCAGCACCACCGTCAGCGCGCCGGGCCAGAACGCCTCCAGGAGCGCGCGCGCGGGCTCGGAGACGTCCGCGCACAGGCCGTCGACGGTGCGCCGGTCCGGGACGAGCACCGCGGGGGGCGTCCCCGCCGCGCGACCCGTGGTCTGCGCGAGGGCCGCGACCGCCGCCGGGGTGAAGGCCTCGGCGGCCAGCCCGTAGACGGTGTCGGTGGGCACGACCACCAGGCCCCCGCGGCTCAGGACGTTCACGGCCTCGTCGAGCCCGGGGCCCCAGGAGGCCGGGTCCTGGCAGTCCATCACCTTCACAGCGGCGAGTCTCGCACGACGGCCCCGTGGTCCCGGCGCGCGACGAGCATGCGGTCCCGCCCGGTCAGGTCGGTCCCGGTCGTGACGGCCTCGAAGCCACCGGTGCCGACGGCGAGCGCACGCGCCGGCGCCGCCTGGACCTCCGCGTGCTCCATGACGAGCAGGCCGCCTGCCCGGAGCAGCCGCGCGGCCGTCCGCACCACGCCCCGCGGGACCTCCAGCCCGTCCTCTCCCCCGCCGTACAGCGCGAGGTCGGGGTCGTGGTCGCGCACCTCCGGGTCCACCGGCACCGCGTCGGGCGGGATGTACGGCGGGTTGGCCACGACGACGTCGACGGAGCCGTCCAGGTCCGCGAGCACGTCGTCCGCCGTCGCGTCCGCGACGACGAGCCGCTCGAGCCGCACCCCCGCGCGCTCGGCGTTGCGCCCGGTCAGGGCGACCGCCTGCGGCGAGAGGTCGACCGCCAGGACCCGGCTCCCCGGCACCTCCAGGGCCACGGACACGGCGATGCCCCCGGCGCCGCAGCAGAGCTCGACCACCACGGGGGCCCGCCCCGCCCGGGCGAGCGCGGCCGCCTCGTCGACGGCGCGCTGCGCGACCGACTCGGTCTCCGGCCGCGGCACGAAGACACCCGGCTCGACCGCCAGGACGAGGTGCCGGAAGCCGGTCTCGCCGACGATGTGCTGGAGCGGCTCACGCCGCCGTCGGCGCTCCACCACCTCGGCGTACCGCGCACGGAAGCCGTCCGGCTCCGCACCGACGAGCGCGGACTCGAACCGCGGGACCCCCAGGACGAGGGCGGCGAGCGCGGCGGCGTCGTGCTGCGGGGACGGCACCCCGGCCTCGGCCAGGACCGCGGCGGCCGCCGCGACGACCTGCCGCAGCGAAGGCGGCGCGGCGGCCTGCTCGCTCACGAGGAGGACCCGGCCGCCTCGGCCAGCCGGGCGGCGTCGTCGGCGTCGACGGCGGAGCGGACGACGGGCTCGAGGTCGCCGTCGAGGACCTGGTCGAGGTTGTACGCCTTGTACCCCGTCCGGTGGTCGACGATGCGGTTCTCGGGGTAGTTGTACGTCCGGATCCGCTCGGACCGGTCGACGGTACGCACCTGGGAGCGGCGGGCCTGGGACGCGGCGGCGGCCGCCTCCTCCTGGCGGGCGGCGAGCAGCCGCGCCCGGAGGATCCGCAGCGCGGCGTCCTTGTTCTGCAGCTGGGACTTCTCGTTCTGGCAGGACACGACGATCCCGGTCGGCAGGTGCGTGAGGCGCACGGCCGAGTCGGTCGTGTTGACCGACTGGCCCCCGGGCCCGGACGAGCGGAAGACGTCGACGCGCAGGTCGTTCGGGTCGAGCAGCACCTCGCCGACGTCCTCGGCCTCGGGCAGGGCCACGACGCCGGCGGCGGAGGTGTGGATCCGGCCCTGGGACTCGGTCACCGGCACGCGCTGCACCCGGTGCACGCCGCCCTCGTACTTCAGGTGCGCCCAGACGCCGTCCTCGGGCGGCACGGTGCCGCGCGCCTTGACGGCCAGCGTCACGTCCTTGTACCCGCCGAGGTCGGAGTGCGTCGCCTCGAGCACCTCGGTGCGCCAGCCCTTGGCCTCGGCGTACCGGCTGTACATGCGCAGCAGGTCACCGGCGAACAGGGCGGACTCCTCGCCGCCCTCGCCGGCCTTGATCTCCAGGAGGACGTCGCGGGCGTCGTCGGGGTCGCGCGGGACCAGGGCCCGCACGAGGGCCTCCTCCGCACGGGCCGCGGCCTCGCGCAGCGCCGGGAGCTCCGCGGCGAACGAGGCGTCCTCGGCCGCGAGCTCCGCCGCCGCCGTCGCGTCGCCGTCGGCCTCCTGCCACGCGCGGTACGCCGCGACGACCCGGCCGAGCTCGGCATACCGGCGTCCGAGCGACCGGGCCAGGGCCGGGTCCGCGTGCACGGCGGCGTCCGCGAGCCGTGCCTCGATCTCGGCGTGCTCGGCGATCAGCGGACCCACCGCGTCGATCATGGCGTGCTCCTCGTCGTCGGCTCCCGGGCCGGGCCTGTCGACCGGGCCTGCGATCGGGCCTGCGATCGGGCCCGGACACAGCAGCGCCGGCGGGGCCGCCCGGACCGAGGTCCGCGGCACCCCGCCGGCGCAGGAGTCCTTACTGGGCGCCGGCCTTCTTGCCGTAGCGCGCCTCGAACCGGGCCACGCGGCCACCGGTGTCGAGGATCTTCTGCTTGCCCGTGTAGAACGGGTGGCAGGCGGCGCAGACGTCGGCGTGGATCTGGCCGTTCTTCTGCGTGCTGCGCGTCGTGAAGGTGTTCCCGCAGGTGCAGGTCACCGTCGTCTCGACGTACTCCGGGTGGATGTCCTTCTTCACGGGTCTCTCCTCGAGGTCACGACCTCCGGGTCGCGGACGGGCTCGTCCACGGGAACCGGAGACCAAGGGGACAGTCTGCCAGAACACCGGCGCGCCGCCGAACCTTCCCGGCGTCGCACGCGGGGGGGCGCACGGCGCCCACACCGCACCCCAGGCGCCCCGGGCGCGCGGGCTGCACGCACCGGGGCACCGAGGGGTCAGTCGTGGTGGTGGCCCGGCGCGCTCGGCGTCGTCTTCTGCACCTGGAGCAGGAACTCCACGTTGGAGCTCGTCTCCCGGAGCTTGGACAGGAGCAGCTCGATGGCCTGCTGCTGGTCCAGCGCGCTCATCACGCGCCGCAGCTTCCAGTTGATCTTCAGCTCGTCCGCGGGGATGAGGATCTCCTCGCGGCGGGTGCCCGAGGCGTCCACGTCCACCGCCGGGAAGATCCGCTTGTCCGCGAGCTGCCGGGAGAGCTTGAGCTCCATGTTCCCGGTGCCCTTGAACTCCTCGAAGATGACCTCGTCGGCCTTGGATCCGGTCTCGACCAGCGCGGTCGCCAGGATGGTCAGCGAGCCGCCGTGCTCGATGTTGCGCGCCGCCCCGAAGAACCGCTTCGGCGGGTAGAGCGCGGAGGAGTCGACACCGCCGGACAGGATGCGGCCGGACGCCGGCGCGGCGATGTTGTACGCCCGCCCCAGTCGCGTGATCGAGTCCAGCAGCACGACGACGTCCTGCCCGAGCTCCACGAGCCGCTTGGCGCGCTCGATGGCGAGCTCGGCGACGGTGGTGTGGTCGTCGGCCGGCCGGTCGAAGGTCGAGGCGATGACCTCGCCCTTCACCGTGCGCTGCATGTCCGTGACCTCCTCGGGGCGCTCGTCGACGAGCACGACCATGAGGTGGACCTCGGGGTTGTTCGTGGTGATGGCGTTGGCGATCGCCTGCAGCACGAGCGTCTTGCCCGCCTTGGGCGGCGAGACGATGAGGCCGCGCTGGCCCTTGCCGATCGGCGCCACGAGGTCGATGATCCGCGTCGTCATGACGGTGGGCCCGGTCTCCAGGCGCAGCCGCTCCTGCGGGTACAGCGGCGTGAGCTTGCCGAACTCCGGACGCGTGCGGGCCTGCTCCGGCGCCATGCCGTTGACCGAGTCCAGCCGCACCAGGGCGTTGACCTTGCTGTTGCGACCCTGCGGCGGCAGCTGCTCGCCGTCGCGGGGCTGCCGCACGGCGCCGACGACGGCGTCGCCCTTGCGCAGGCCGTGCTTCTTCACCTGGTTCATGGAGACGTAGACGTCGTTGTCGCCGGGCAGGTAGCCGCTCGTGCGGACGAACGCGTAGTTGTCCTTGATGTCCAGGATGCCGGCGACGGGCAGCAGGACGTCGTCGTCGCTGACCTCCGGCTGCTCCTCGAACCCGCCGAGCTCCGGGCCACGGCCACGACGCTTGTTGCGGTCGCGGTCCCGGTAGCGACCACGACGACGGCGGCCGCCGCCCTCCTCGTCGAGCTCGTCGCGACCGGCCTCGGCAAGCCGGGGGTCGCGCTGCTGCTGCAGCTGCTCGGCCTGGCGACCGTCGCGCTGCGGGGTCCGCTGGGCGCCCTCGCGCCGGTTGCCCTCGCGCGGGGCGGTCTCGCGCTGCGCGACGTCGCGCTGGGGGGCGTCGGCCTCGG
>NZ_AXCW01000087.1 GCF_000603945.1 Actinotalea ferrariae CF5-4
CGCCCACCGGCCCGCGGCCGTCGTCCGGCCGGCCGGGGTCGGCGCCGGGGGCGCCCGGGCGCGGCTCAGCGGACACGCGTCACCTGCCCACCCATGACGTCCCACCGCGCGCCCTCCAGCTCCTCGGGCACGTCCTCGGCGACCGCCGCCGTGACGAGGACCTGCTCGGCGCGCGCCACGAGCCCCGCCAGGCGCCGACGACGACGCACGTCGAGCTCCGCGAACACGTCGTCGAGCACGAGGACCGGCTCGCTGCCCTCGTCCCACGAGGAGATCCCGGCCGCCGTGTCGTCGTCGGGTGTGCCGTGGGTGAGGAGCTGGTAGGAGCCGAGCCGCAGCGCCAGCGCGATCGACCAGGACTCCCCGTGGCTCGCGAAGCCCTTGGCCGGCAGCCCGCCCAGGCTGAGCAGGAGGTCGTCGCGGTGCGGCCCGACGAGGTTGACGCCCCGCTCGATCTCCTGCCGGCGCATGCGGCTCAGCGCCTCGAGCAGCTGCGCCTCGAGCAGGTCGGTCGAGGCGCCGCGGTGCGGGACCTCCGGGTCGCTGCGCGTCAGGGGACCGCCCGAGCGGGCGCGGTCGTCGTCGTCGACCGCGCTGCCCTCCAGCGAGGAGCGGTAGCCGATCACGGCGGCGCCCTGCCCCTCGGAGACCTGCTCGTAGGCGGCCGCCACGTGCGGGCGGAGCTGTTCCACCAGCCGCAGGCGCGCCGTCAGCACCTGGGCCCCGAGCTGCGCCAGCTTGGCGTCCCACACGTCGAGCGTCCGCAGGTCGGGCGCGTCGTCCTCCGCGGAGCGGGAGCGACCTCGCCGGGCCCCGCCGGCGGACTTCAGCAGCGCACCGCGCTGCCGCAGCGTGCGCTCGTAGTCCCCCAGCACCGCCGCCATGCGCGGGGCGACCTGCACGACCAGGTCGTCGAGGAACCGCCGTCGGCCGTCGGGGTCCCCCTTGACCAGCGCGAGGTCCTCGGGGGCGAAGAGGACGGTGCGCAGGATCCCCAGGACGTCGCGCGGGCGGCGGACCGGGGCCCGGTTCACCTGCGCACGGTTGGCCCGCCCCGGGTTGATCTCGAGCTCGACCAGGCTCGTGCGGTCACCCCGGACGGCCCGGAGGCGCACGACGGCGCGCGGGGCGCCGGCCCGGACCAGCGCGGCGTCGGTCGGGACGCGGTGGCTGCCGAGCGTGGCGACGTAGCCGACCGCCTCGACGAGGTTCGTCTTGCCCTGCCCGTTCGGCCCGACGAGCGCGCTCACGCCGGGCTCGAGGGTCAGGTCCACCTGCTCGTAGGACCGGAAGTCCGTGAGGGACAGGTGGCTGACGTACACGCTCGGCTCTCGCTGGGTCCGGTCAGGCGGGAGGCTGCGCGGCACGCACGGCGTGCCCGCCGAACTGCTGGCGCAGCGCGGCGACGGCCTTCATCGCCGGCGAGTCGACCTGCCGGGAGGAGAACCGCGCGAAGAGGGCGGCGGAGATGACCGGCAGGGGCACGGCCTGGTCGATCGCCTCGTCGACGGTCCACCGGCCCTCGCCGGAGTCCTCGACGAAGTCGTCGATGGTCGCGAGCTGCGGGTCCTGCTCGAGCGCCTCGACCAGGAGGTCCAGCAGCCAGGACCGCACGACGGTGCCCTGGGTCCAGGCCCGCAGCGTGCCCGTGACGTCGGTGACGATGTCCTGCGCGGTGAGGAGCTCGTAGCCCTCCGCGTAGGCCTGCATGAGGCCGTACTCGATGCCGTTGTGGACCATCTTCGCGTAGTGCCCTGCGCCGACGGACCCGGCGTGGACGAAGCCGTTGGCCCGCTCCCCGTCCGGGCGGAGCGCGTCGAAGACGGGCATGAGGGCGGCGACGTCGTCCTCGGTGCCGCCGGCCATGAGGCCGTAGCCGTTCGTCAGGCCCCACACCCCGCCCGAGACGCCGACGTCGACGTACCGGATGCCGCGCGCGGCGAGCAGCTCGGCGTGGGCGGCGTCGTCGGTGAAGTGGGAGTTGCCGCCCTCCACCACCAGGTCGCCCTCGCCGAGGAGGGTGGAGAGCTGCTCCACGACGCCCCGGGTGATCTCGCCCGACGGGACCATGACCCACACGACCCGCGGCGACGGCAGCGCGGCGACGAGCGCCTCGAGGCTGTCGACGTCGGACACCTCGGGGTTCCGGTCGTAGCCGGTGACCTCGATCCCGCGCTCGCGCATGCGGGCGCGCATGTTGGCGCCCATCCGGCCGAGTCCGACGAGTCCGAGGTGCATGGGCGGTCTCCCTACGAGGCGAAGCGGATGGGCACCAGCAGGTACCGGTACCTCTTGTCGTCCTCGCCCTCGAGCGAACCCTGGCCGGTGAACTCGACCGGCTTGTTCGGGTGCGTGAAGGACATCCGCACGAACTCGGTGTCCAGCGCACCCAGCCCGTCGAGCAGGAACTGCGGGTTGAACGCGACCGTGATGTCCTCACCGGTCAGCGCGGCCTCGAGAGCCTCGGACGCCTGAGCATCATCACCCTGGCCGGCGTCGAGCACCACCTGACCCTCGCTGAACGCGAGGCGGATCGGGGTGTTCCGCTCGGCGACGAGCGACACGCGCCGGGCGGCCTCGACGAGCACCTGCTTGGGGACCACCGCGTGGATCGGCGTCTCGTCCGGGAACAGGCGGCGGACGGCGGGGTACTCCCCGTCGACGAGGAGTGACGTGGTGTGCCGGCCCCCGGCCTCGAACCCGATGAGGTCCACGCCGGCGCCCGTGGACAGCGCCACGGCGACCCGGTCGGACCCGCCGAGGGATTTCGCCGCGTCGGACAGGGTGCGCGCCCGCACCAGCGCGGTCGCGGAGTAGTCCGGCGACGACGGCGTCCAGGTCAGCTCGCGCAGCGCGAGGCGGTAGCGGTCGGTGGCGAGCATCGTGATGCGCTCGCCCTCGATCTCCAGGCGCACGCCGGTCAGCAGCGGCAGGGTGTCGTCCCGCGACGCCGCCACGGTGACCTGCCCGACGGCGGCCGTGAGCTCGTCACCGGCGATGCTGCCGACGACGTCCGGCATCGCCGGCAGGGCCGGGTAGTCCTCGACCGGCATCGTGAGCAGGGAGAACCGGCTGGCGCCGCAGGTGACCGTGACCTTGGTGCCCTCGAGCACCACGTCGACCGGCTTGGCGGGCAGCGCGCGGGAGATCTCGGCGAGCAGGCGGCCGGAGACCAGGACCGTGCCGGGCTCGGACACGTCCGCCGCGATCTCCGACCGCGCCGAGACCTCGTAGTCGAAGCTCGAGAGCTGGACGACGCCGCTCGCGTCGGCCTCGAGCCGGACGCCGGCGAGGACCGGGACCGGCGGCCGGGTCGGCAGCGAGCGAGCGGTCCAGGTGACCGCCTCTGCCAGCACGTCACGGTCGACCCTGAACCTCATCGCGCATCCTTCCGCCCGTCCGACCGCCCGCAGCGGGGCGGCCGTGCCGCGGGCGTCGTCGGCACGTGCGGTGCAGGTGCGGCCAGGACGTCGCCGCGGCCGCCGCCCGCCCGGCAGGTGGTGACCCCAGTGATCCGTGTGAACAGTACGCGAGAGCACCCACGCGCCGCGCCGGTGCTGACGTCGTCGTCGTGATCTCTCTCGGTGGGTCGACGGGACCGCGTTCGTGGGACCAGGCCCGTCGGTTCCTGTGCCGGGCGTCCCCGAGCCGTCCGGTGGGTCGGGTCGTCGTCGCCGCCCTCATGAAGGCGATGTGGATCGAGGAGGAAGAGATCTGTCGTCTTCGTCATCGGTCCTGTGGATCCTGTGGAGGACGGGTGTCCGCGCAGGTGGCGCCGCGGGGCGCGGTGTGGACGCGCTGTCGACGGTGCTGTCGACGGTGACGTGCCGCGGTGGACGACGACGCCCCGTCCACCGGTCGTCCCCAGGAACCACAGGTGACGTCCACATGAACGCAGCGCGTCGTCCACCGGCTTCCACAGCTCTTTCCACAGGTGTGCACAGCAGGGCGAACGTCCCTGTTGTGGTCCGCGGGCGCCGTCGAGGGGGCCTGCATCGGAGCCCGGCGGGGTCCGGGCCCGCGGCGGACGGCGTCGGACGCCCCTCGTGGGGCGGAGGCCCGGGTCACCCGGACGGAGCAGCGTGGGGACGGCGCGGTCAGCCGCGGTGCTGCTGCTTGATGCGGTTGGTCAGCTCCGTGACCTGGTTGTAGATGGAGCGGCGCTCCGCCATGAGCTCGCGGATCTTGCGGTTGGCGTGCATGACGGTGGTGTGGTCACGCCCGCCGAACTGCTGCCCGATCTTCGGCAGGCTCATCTCCGTCAGCTCACGGCAGAGGTACATCGCGATCTGCCGTGCGGTCACCAGCACGCGGGAGCGGGACGAGCCGCACAGGTCGTCGATCGTGAGACCGAAGTAGTTGGCCGTCTGCGCGATGATCGCGGCCGCCGTGATCTCCGCCGTGTCGTCGTCGGTGATGAGGTCCTTGAGGACGATCTCCGCCAGCGCCAGGTCCACGCTCTGCCGGTTGAGGTTCGCGAAGGCCGTGACGCGGATGAGCGCGCCCTCGAGCTCGCGGATGTTGGTGGAGATCTTCGACGCGATGTACTCGAGCACCTCGTCCGGCGCCTGGAGCCGCTCGTTGGCGGCCTTCTTGCGCAGGATCGCGATGCGGGTCTCGAGGTCAGGCGGCTGGACGTCGGTGATAAGGCCCCACTCGAAGCGGGAGCGCATCCGGTCCTCGAACCCGTTGAGCTGCTTGGGCGGCAGGTCGGACGTGATGACGACCTGCTTGTTCGCGTTGTGCAGGGTGTTGAACGTGTGGAAGAACTCCTCCATCGTCTGTTCCTTGCCCTGCAGGAACTGGATGTCGTCGACGAGCAGGACGTCCACCTCGCGGTAGCGGCGCTGGAACGCACCGGCCTTGCCCTCACCGATGGAGTTGATGAAGTCGTTGGTGAACTCCTCCGAGTTCACGTACCTGACCCGCACCCCGGAGTACAGCGACTGGGCGTAGTGGCCGATCGCGTGGAGGAGGTGCGTCTTGCCCAGCCCGGAGTCGCCGTAGATGAACAGCGGGTTGTAGGCCTTGGCGGGCGCCTCGGCCACCGCGACGGCCGCGGCGTGTGCGAAGCGGTTCGAGGAACCGATGACGAAGGTCTCGAAGAGGTACTTCGGGTTGAGGCGGGCCGGCTCGACCTGGGCCGGCTGCCCGGTCCGACGACGTCCGGCGTAGGCCCTGTCGTCGAAGCGGCCGAGGTCGTCCTCCACCGCGCGCAGGACGCGGGCGTCGTCGTCGGCGTCGTCGAGGGGCTGCTCGGTGACGGCGTCGCTACCGACCGTGGTGGCGGGCGGGTCGTCGTCGAGGGCCGGGTCGACCATCACCGCGAAGCGGGCGTCGACGCCGAGCGAGCGGCTCAGGGCCCGGGTGAGCTCGCCGCGCGCGCGGGTCTCCAGGTACTCCTTGGTGAAGTCGTTCCCGACGCCGAGGAGGACCGTGCCGTCGAGCAGGCCCATCGGCCGGGCCAGGCGGATGAAGGCGAGCTGCTGCTGGCTGGCGAGGCCGTCGCCTGCGAGGTGGTCCACGGCGCGGGTCCACACCTCGTCGATCGAGTCGTCCTGACCTGCCACCTAGCTGACTCCCCGATGCGCGATGCGTGCTCACTCAGTCCGTTCGGCGAGGTGCGGCGACGTGGGCGTCGGGGCGGTGCCGAGGGTCGCAGTCTGGCACGGTCGCCCATGATCCACACAGTTCTCCACAGCCTGTGTGCATCCGGGGCGCCGCGCTGCGCCGCAAACGACAGTCATCCTGCCCGGCGTGTCGGGGGCCTCGCCATAGGCCGTTCGGGTCATGCTGGTGGGTCGCCCTGCGGACGTCGCCCGGGACGGTCCCCGTCCTCGCGTGACCGGTCCCGGGTTTGACCCTGCGCACGACGCCGCGTACCGTGACACAGCCGTTCTTCGCGGCTCCTTCTGCCTGCGCTCGCCCGCGTGGTCGCCGCCTGCCTGTCGGGCCGACCGTACCGGCGGCGCCCGGGCGGCGCGGGGCGCGGGGACGCCCTCGATGTCCGTCCTCGCGACGGTGACGTGAACGAACCTTGGAGTCTGACGTGTCGAAGCGCACCTTCCAGCCGAACAACCGGCGCCGGGCCAAGACCCACGGCTTCCGCCTGCGCATGCGCACGCGTGCGGGCCGGGCGATCCTGGCCGCGCGTCGCCGCAAGGGTCGCACCGAGCTCTCCGCCTGAGCCACCCCGGTGCTGCCCGCCGCACTACGGATGCGTCGGTCCGAGGAGTACGCACGGACCATCCGTACCGGCGCGCGGGCAGGTCGGGGCACGCTCGTCGTGCACTGCGCTGTCGACAGCCCGCACCCGGAGCCGCACATCGGCTTCGTGGTGTCGAAGGGCGTCGGCGGCGCAGTCGTGCGTAACCGGGTGCGTCGGCGTCTGCGGGGTGCGGTGATCGCGCAGCAGGACCAGATCCCGGCCGGCACCGACGTCGTGGTGCGTGCGCTCCCGCCCTCGGCGTCGGCGACCTACGCCGACCTGAGCGACGACCTCCGTTCCGCCCTGGGCAGCGCGCTGCGCCGCGCGGGCCGGAAGGCGACGACGGGTGGCCGGCCGTGACCGCGCACGAGGGTCTGCACGACGAGGGTGTGCTGGTCCGCGGTCTCCGGCTCGTGCGTCGTGCCCCGCAGCTGCTGCTCCTGGGGCTGCTGTGGGTGTACCGGAACTTCGTGTCGCCGCTCACCGGGCCGACGTGCCGGTACTACCCGAGCTGCTCGAGCTACGCGGTGCTGGCGGTCCAGCGTCATGGCGCCCTCCGCGGCTCCTGGCTCGCGGTGCGCCGCCTCGGCCGGTGCCACCCCTGGGCGGCCGGCGGCGTCGACGACGTCCCGCCCGTGCGTGACCGTGCCCCGCACCTGACGACCTCCGCCCGGCACCCCGGGCACGTCCACACCCGCTGAGGAGCACCACCTGATGTCGATCGACAGCGTCTTCTACCCGCTCAAGTGGGTCGTCGCGTGGATCATGTACGGCTTCCACGAGCTCCTCACCACCTTGGGTCTGCCGTCCGAGTCCGGTGCGGCCTGGGTGGGGTCGATCGTCGGCCTCGTCGTCGTCATCCGGATCCTGCTCATCCCGCTCTTCGTCAAGCAGATCAAGGCCTCCCGCGGCATGCAGCTGGTGGCTCCGGAGCTGCAGAAGGTGCAGAAGAAGTACAAGGGGAAGACCGACCCTGCGTCCCGTGAGGCGATGACCCGCGAGACGATGGAGCTGTACAAGAAGCACGGCACGAACCCGTTCGCGTCCTGCCTGCCGATCCTGGCCCAGTCCCCCATCTTCTTCGCGCTGTTCCGCGTTCTGTACACGCTCCCCAACGTCGCCAACGGCACGTACCAGGGTGGCGCGCGGGACTCGATCGGCCCGATCGACCAGCAGCTGGCGCAGGAGGCGGAGAGCGCCACGATCTTCGGCGCCCGGATCTCCGAGACGTTCCTCGGGTCCGACGACGTCAGCGTCAAGATCGTGACCGTCCTGCTCATCGTCGCGATGTCCGCGACCACCTTCTTCACGCAGAAGCAGCTGACGCAGAAGAACATGCCGGCGTCGGCGCTGCAGGGCCCGATGGCGCAGCAGCAGAAGATGCTCCTGTACCTGCTGCCCCTGGTCTTCGCTATCTCCGGCGTGAACTTCCCGATCGGTGTGCTCGTCTACTGGACCACGACCAACCTCTGGTCCATGGGGCAGCAGTTCTACGTCATCCGCAACAACCCGACGCCGGGGTCGGAGGCGGAGCGGAACCTCAAGGAGCGTCGGGCGAAGAAGGCCGCGCGCCGGGGCGAGGTCCTCGAGACCGAGGCACCCGCCGTGGTCGAGGTCCGTCCCAAGGGCCAGCGGCAGCAGCCGAAGCGCAAGGACCGTGCGAAGGCGGCCACCCCGCGGCCGACGGCGACCGGACCGACCCCGCAGGCCGAGCCGGCCGGTCACGGCGAGCCGCCTGCTCAGAGCGATGCTGCGACATCCTCGTCCGCGCCCGGCGAGGGCGACGGCGGAGCCGCGCCCGGCGCTGCGGCCGCAGGCCCGACGGCGTCGGGCTCGACCGCCGGCGGAGCCACCGGCGGGAGCGGGAAGAAGAAGCCTCGAGGGACCGGTTCCGGCGCCCCGCGCTGACCGCCTCACCCATCCGAACGGGCGGGTGCCTCACGGGGCGCCGCCGGACCACAGGACAGGAGATCACCATGAGTGACGCACCCGAGGTTCAGGACGAGACCGGTGACACGACAGACATCCGGCGCCTCGAGGAGGAGGGCGAGATCGCGGCCGACTACCTCGAGGAGCTGCTCGACATCGCCGACGTCGACGGAGACATCGACATCGATGTCGACCACGGGCGCGCCGCGGTCGAGATCGTGGCCGAGAGCGGGTCGGAGCGCGGGCTGCGGCGGCTCGTCGGCACGGACGGCGAGGTGCTGGACGCGCTCCAGGAGCTGACGCGCCTGGCCGTGCAGGCGAAGACGGGCGAGCGCAGCCGGCTCATGCTGGACATCGCCGGGTTCCGCGCGGGACGTCGGGCCGAGCTCGCCGAGGTGGCGCGGACGGCGATCGCCGAGGTGCGTTCCACCGGGACCGCGGTGGCACTCGAGCCGATGAACCCGTTCGAGCGCAAGGTCGTGCACGACGTCGTGGCAGCGGCAGGTCTCGTCAGCGACAGCGAGGGCGTCGAGCCCGCACGACACGTCGTCGTCCGCCCGTCCTGAGCGGGTGACCGGGGTGGCGCTCTCGGGGGTGGAGGCGCGCGTGCGGTGCCAAGGGTCCCTGCTTCCGTGAGCGACCACGGAGTCGAACCGGACGGTCTGGGTGCGGGTACGGCATCGGTCCGTGAGCTCCTGGGCCCGGGTCTTCCGGCTGTCGAGCGGTTCGCCGAGGCGCTGACGCAGGAGGGTGTCCTCCGCGGGCTGGTGGGTCCGCGGGAGGTCCCTCGGCTGTGGGAGCGTCACATCCTCAACTCCGCGGCGGTGGCGCCGTTCCTGCCGAGCGCCGGGACGGTCGTGGACCTCGGCAGCGGCGCGGGCCTCCCGGGTGTGGTGCTCGCCTGCCTTCGTCCGGACCTGGACTTCGTGCTCGTGGAGCCGATGCTCCGGCGGACGACGTGGCTCGACGAGGTGGTCGACGGGATCGGGCTGGAGAACGTGACGGTCCGGCGCGCGCGTGCGGAGGAGCTCGTCGGTGAGCTCCTCGTCGAGGCGGTCACGGCGCGGGCGGTCGCTCCTCTCGACCGGCTCGCGGGGTGGGCGCTGCCTCTGTGCCGGGTCGGTGGGTCTCTGCTCGCGCTCAAGGGTGGACGCGCGCAGGAGGAGCTGGACGCGGCACGGCCCGCACTGGCCTCCCTGGGCGGTGATGCCGGCGAGGTGCTCACGGCGTCGACGGTCCCGGAGGTGGAGTCGACCGCTGTGGTGCGGGTGACGAAGGTCGCGGACAGTGCGGTCGCGTCGTCGGGTGCTCGGGAGACGCGTACACGGTCCGGTGCCGGGTCGTCGGGTCGGCGACGTCGCCGCTGAGCCGAGGTCGCCTCCGCCCCGCAGTTTCGTTCCACGTGAGCGCTTCGACCAGGCCGTGCGGCGCCGTGGCGCGGTTCCACGTGAAACGTCCCCGCTCGACCAGACCGCGTGGGACCGTGGGGTGGTTCCACGTGAAACGTCGGCGTAGAGCGTGGTGATCTCGCCCTGTCGCCGGCGCCGCTCTGGGGACGGTGGCGAAGTGAACGGCGCACGAGCGGGTCCAACTACCCGATCTGTGCCTGGACAGGGCTTCCGATGGCCGGCGGCTCGTGGGTGCCTGATGGCCGACAGCCCGAGTGGACTTCGGTTCTTGGGGGTCCGGGGCGACCACGCCTCGGTGCTCGCGGCTTCCGTACACGGACCAGGCCGTCGCGTCTCGGACACCGGAGCGGGACGAAAGCTCCTGGTACGCAGCCCTGCGGCGGCGATTCGTCAAAGTGCGACGGAATCCGTCAGCCAAGGCCCACACCCGTGATGACTTTTCTGTGGCGAAGAGGGTCCGGGGCGGAGAGGCTCCAGCTGCCGATGGGGAAGCAGAGGAGGGAGGGCGGTCGGACACCCCCAGAAAGGATCGACCACCGGAACACGGCGCCATGCGGAGCGATGGCTTCCGATAGTCCGGCTGTCGACCGCTGAGTCGCGAAGACGGACCAGTTCCACGTGAAACATTCCGTTCGAGGAGCACGTCTGGGGATGTGCGGCCCGTGCCCGGGCTGCGGCTGCTCTGGCGCTGGACCGGGCTGTTGCTCCACGCCTTACCGCCCATGGCTACACACCGGACCTGGTCCGCTCCACGTCTGCCCGGCCTGCCCCCACACCGGACCCGGCCTGCCCGCACACCGGACCCGGCCCGCCTCCGGCTCCGGCCTGCCTCCGGACCCGGCATGATCTACCTCTGACCCGGCTGCCCGCACACCGGACCCGGCCGCCTCTGGCCCCGGCCTGCTTCACGTGGCCTGGTCTGCTCCGCGCGGGCCCGGCCCACCGTCAGTCGTTTCACGTGAAACGGGCTGTCGGTGTGCTGTGTGGTCGAGGGCGGGGAGGGCTAGTGAAGTTGCTCAGCGCTGGCGGATACCAGGCCGGAGCGACTGAGAACCCATTCCCCGCCGACCCGGGCTCCAGCTCCGGACCGAGGGCCCAGAGAGGGAGGGCCAATGTGCGGCAGCTGCACGGGTCGCTGTACCGCGGTAGGTCATCCGGATCGGGCGGCTTCGAGCGGTCGCCTACGCCTGCAGCAGATCCGTTTCACGTGAAAGGGCGCGCCGGGCCCGCTGCGCGTCCCGGGGCGGCCTCTCGCTGGTCGCTCTATCGACGGCTCAGTCCTGGAGCTCATCGACGCCGCTTGCGACTCGGTGGGCTCCAACGTCCACCGCGCTACCCCCGCCGCCTCCGGTTGCCGATGACCGCCGGGGCGGGCGGGTACTGCGAGGCACGAGCCTGGCCAGTCCGCGGGTGGCTGTCGTGGAGACCGACTGAGGTGACCCGTCGCGGCGTCCCGCGAGGCGTCGAGACCTCGTCTCGATGGACGTCTTCGGAGCTCAGCTGCCCGCCCGAGGTGGGGGTCATGAGGAAGGAGTTGCGGGTGACGGGCGGCACGCGGCCGACGCGGTCGGAGCGCCCGATGTTTCACGTGGAACCTCTCGTCGACGGCGAGGGGAGGTGTCATGCACCCGGGCACGGGCGCCGGTCGGTCGGCGCATGCTCAAAAGAGTTCATGGGGCCACGTGTGCTCGACAGAGCAGCCATGTGTGCGGACTCTGGTCCTCGTCAGTCGTCTGGCGGCACGTCGACGTCCCTCCAGGCCGAAGACAGTGCCCGCTCATTGGCTCACCCCGAACTTCACGCGCCGCAATCGACTCTGGACGGCCCTCGCCACGGGACACCCCCGGCGCGGCACCGGCACGGTCGCGGTTCTCACACCAGTTCTCTCAGCGCAGGACACTCCCGTTCCACGTGAAACATGACCGCGCCGCACGACGGGTCCCAGAACCAGATGTCCGGCACGGGAGCCACCCTCTGAGGGGAGCGTCCTAGGCGGGAGAACGACAACCACACATGTTTCACGTGGAACGGGGGATGGCGATGCGTGTCGGTGCTTGATGGCAGGATGTACCCACTCGGACGAACGGGAGACGTAGTGGATCACGACGCCACCGGGAGCGTTCCACGTGGAACGACGGCGTCGCTGTCGGACGACGAGCGGCGAGCACTCCTCATCGAGAGCCTTCCGACGGTTGACGACAGCACCCCTCTCGCCGCACAGCTCGCAGCCGACGCGCGCCGACGAATCGACCTCTCGGGCAGGCGCTTCGAGAAGCCGCCCAGCACCCGGGTCATCACGGTGGCCAACCAGAAGGGCGGGGTCGGCAAGACGACCACGACGGTCAACCTCGCGGCGGCCCTCGCGCAGGCCGGCCTCAACGTCCTCGTCGTCGACAACGACCCGCAGGGGAACGCCTCGACAGCACTCGGCATCGAGCACCGCGCCGGCACGCCGTCGGTCTACGAGGTGCTGGTCGAGGGGGAGGACCTGGCCGCTGTCATCCAGCCGTCCCCCGACATCGCGCGCCTGGAGTGCGCACCGGCGACCATCGACCTGTCCGGCGCCGAGATCGAGCTCGTCTCGATGGTGGCGCGCGAGGCGCGCCTGCGGAACGCGATCTCTGCGTACGTCGACCAGCGGGCCGAGCAGGGCAACCGCCTCGACTACGTGTTCATCGACTGCCCGCCCAGCCTAGGCCTCCTCACCGTGAACGCGTTCGTCGCCGCACGCGAGGTGCTGATCCCGATCCAGTGCGAGTACTACGCCCTGGAGGGCTTGAGCCAGCTCCTCAAGAACGTCCAGCTCATCAAGAACCACCTCAACCGCGAGCTGCACGTCTCGACGATCCTCCTCACGATGTACGACGCGCGGACGAACCTCGCGCAGCAGGTGGCCTCCGAGGTCAGGGAGCACTTCCCGGACCGGACGCTTCGCACCACCGTCCCGCGGTCGGTCCGCATCTCCGAGGCGCCGAGCCACGCGCAGACCGTCATGACGTACGACCCGGGCTCGAGCGGGGCGCTCGCCTACCTCGCGGCGGCGCGGGAGATCTCCGAACGAGCCCGACTCATGCAGCAGAACACCCAGGAGCACTGATGGCGGAGAAGCGACGGGGCCTCGGGCGCGGACTCGGGGCACTGATCCCCAGCGGCCCCTCGGGCAACGACCGACCGGTGGACGTCTTCTTCCCCGGGGGCACCACCACCGCCACCGCGTCGGTCGAGACCGCCTCGCCGAC
The DNA here is from genome assembly GCF_000603945.1 of Actinotalea ferrariae CF5-4. Lineage (GTDB taxonomy): Bacteria > Actinomycetota > Actinomycetes > Actinomycetales > Cellulomonadaceae > Actinotalea > Actinotalea ferrariae. Next base: position 12,786 of record NZ_AXCW01000087.1, read on the forward strand.
GAGCCCCGACGGCGAGGCCGCAGGGGGCGGACCGGCGGACGCGCCGACCTCAGCAGCCCCGGCAGCCCAGGCGTCCTCGGACGGGGGAGCTGCCCCGCGCGACCCCGCGCTGCCGGCAACCCCCGCGGACACGCGCGCCCGCGGCGCACTCCTCCGCGAGGCGCACGCGGAGACCGTCGCCCGGGACACCGACGGTGAGACCCCCGCCGAGGGCTCGGGCCCGTACGCCACATCGACGGAGCCGGCTGCCTCGGCCGACGCGGCGGGAGATGTGACGCGCCCGGCGACCCCCGGCGCGGACGGGCGGCCTGGCGACGACGGGACGTCCCTCGTACCCGTCCCGGGCGCCCACTTCGCGGAGATCCCGGTCGGGGACATCCGACCCAACCCCCGGCAGCCGCGCACCGTCTTCGACGAGGACGCCCTCGGCGAGCTGGTGAGCTCCATCCGCGAGATCGGCGTCCTCCAGCCGGTCGTGGTCCGACCGTTGACCGGCGACGACGACGGCCGGTACGAGCTCATCATGGGCGAGCGCCGCTGGCGCGCGACCCAGCAGGCCGGCCTGGTCACGATCCCGGCGATCGTGCGGGAGACGGAGGACCACGACCTCCTCCGGGACGCGCTGCTGGAGAACCTGCACCGGAGCCAGCTCAACGCGCTGGAGGAGGCGGCGGCCTACCAGCAGCTCCTCGACGACTTCGGCTGCACCCACGAGGAGCTCGCCACGCGGATCCACCGCTCGCGGCCGCAGATCTCCAACACCCTCCGACTCCTCCGTCTCCCTCCGCTGGTGCAGCGCCGGGTCGCGGCCGGCGTGCTGTCGGCGGGGCACGCCCGGGCCCTCCTGGGCCTGCCGGACTCCGCGGCGATGGAGCGCCTGGCGCAGCGGATCGTCGCCGAGGGGCTCTCGGTCCGGGCGACGGAGGAGATCGTCACCCTCGGTGGGGACCCGGAGCGCCCGGCACCCGTGCGCCGTCCGCGCGCCGGCGGCCGGAACGCCGCCCTCGACGACCTGGCAGGGCGGCTCTCGGATCGATTCGACACCCGGGTCCGGATCGCCCTCGGCAAGACCAAGGGGCGCCTCACCGTCGAGTTCGCCTCCGTCGACGACCTGAACCGCATCCTCACCACGCTGTCCCCGGAGGACCCGGGTCTGCTCCGCTGAGCAGACGCGCGGGTCGGCTCAGCCCTCGCCGGGAGACGTCGCGGCGGCCTCCACGATGGCCCGGTACAGCGCGCCGAGGTCCTGGCCGTCGGCGAGCGCCGCCTGCGGCAGCAGGGAGGTCTCCGTCATGCCGGGCGCGGAGTTGACGTCGATGAACTGCGGCACGCCGTCGGCGTCGATGATGAGGTCGGTGCGGGACAGGTGCCGCAGCCCGAGCGCCCGGTGCACGGCGACCGCCGCATCGGCCACCCGCTGGGCGACGTCGGGCTCGAGGCGCGCCGGCGCGAAGTACTCCGTGCGGCCGGGGACGTAGCGCGCGTCGTAGTCGTACGGGCCCTCGGTGACGACCTCCACCGCCGGCAGCGCGCGCGGGCCGTCACCCGTGTCGACGACGCTCACCGCCACCTCGGTGCCCTGCACGGCCTGCTCCAGGAGCGCCGTGTCGCCGTACGCGAAGCAGCTGACCATCGCCCGCGGCAGGTCCTCGGCCGACCGGACGAGCGTGACCCCCAGGGCGGACCCGCCGCGCGAGGGCTTGACCGCCAGCGGTAGCCCGAGCGAGTCGAGCACGGTGCGCAGCACCTCGCCCGCGCCGAGCTCGCGGAACAGGGCCTGGGGCAGCGTCACGAACCGGGGCGTCGCGACGCCGGCCTGAGCGGCGAGCGTCTTCGCCACGGGCTTGCTCCAGGCGCACCGGCTCGCACGCGGCCCGGCCCCCACGTAGGGCAGCCCGAGCAGCTCCAGGACGTCCCGGACCGAGCCGTCCTCGCCCGTCGCGCCGTGCAGCAGCGGCCAGACGACGGCGGGACGGACCTCGCGCAGGGTGGGCAGCAGTCCGGCGTCGACGTCGTGCACGGTGACCTCGACGCCCGCGGCACGCAGCGACTCGGCCACGCGCCGTCCGCTGCGCAGCGAGACGTCGCGCTCGTGGGACAGGCCTCCGGCCAGGACCAGCACGTCGGGCGTCCGGTCGGACATCGACACTCCTCTCACGCCAGGTCCGGGCCGGGCGGCTCGACGATGCGCGCCTCGCGGCCCGCCGCGGTACCGAAGATCTCCACGAGCTCGCGCTCCGCCTCCACGACGCCCGCGAGGCGTCGCACGCCCTCCCGGATCCGCTCCGGCGTGGGGTAGCAGAAGGACAGTCGCATGTGGTCCGAGCCCTGGCCGTCGGCGTAGAAGGCCGTCCCGGAGACGTACGCGACCAGCGCGGTGATGGCGCGCGGCAGCATGGCCTGCGCGTCCAGCCCGTCGGGAAGGCGGACCCAGGTGTAGAAGCCGCCGTCGGGCACCGTCCAGGAGGCCTCGGGCATGTGCTCGCCCAGCGCACCGATCATGGCGTCGCGCCGCTCGCGGTACATCTCGCGGAAGGCCTTCACCTGGTTGCGCCAGTCGTGGTTCTCCAGGTAGCTCGAGATGGCGAGCTGGGAGGCGTTGGACGGGCAGAGGATCGCCGACTCGCTCGCCAGGACCAGCTTCTCCCGGACCGCGTGCGGCGCCACGGCCCAGCCGACGCGGTAGCCCGGCGCGAACGTCTTGGAGAAGGACCCGAGGTAGACGATGCCGTCCTCGTCCAGCGAGCGCATGGCGGGCAGGGGCTCGCCGGAGAAGCCGAGCAGCCCGTAGGGGTTGTCCTCCACGACCAGGACGCCGTGGCGCTGCGCGATCTCCAGCACCCGGGGACGGCGCTCGAGCGAGAGCGTCACCCCGGCGGGGTTGTGGAAGTTCGGCACGGTGTAGAGGAACTTGACCCTCCGGCCCGCCGCGGCGAGGCGGGTCAGGGTCTCGTCGAGGGCCTCCGGCACCAGCCCGTGCTCGTCCAGGGGGACGTGCACGACGTCCGCCTCGTACGCGCGGAACACCCCGAGCGCCCCCACGTAGCTCGGCGCCTCGGCGACGACGACGTCGCCCGGGTTGATGAAGAGCCGCGTCACCAGGTCCAGCGCTTGTTGAGAGCCGGTGGTGATGACGACGTCGTCCGGGTGCGCCTCGATCCCCTCGAGCCGCATGACCTCCAGCACCTGCTCACGCAGGCGCTCGTCGCCCTGGCCCGAGCCGTACTGGAGCGCCGTCGTCCCGCGGGTGGCGAGGAGCCGATGCGTCGTCTCGGCGATGGCGTCCATGGGCAGCCCCGCCAGGTTCGGCATGCCGCCGGCCAGCGAGACGACCTCCGGGCGGTTCGCGACCGCGAACAGAGCGCGGATCTCCGAGGCGCGCATGCCGTGCGTGCGGTCGGCGTAGGACCCGATCCACGAGTCGAGCCGGGTGCCCTGCGTGGGCCGGGAGCCCGTCGACGTGCGGGCCTGGGGAGCGGCGCTGCCGGGGGCAGGAGTCACCCGCCCCGTCGGCTCACCGTTGTCGGGAGTCATGCGCGGCAGTCTGCCACCTCCCTCCGGCGCGCCCCGGGTCCGCCCGCCGCTCGGTCGTCGCCCCGTCCTCACCAGGTCCGGTCGCCCGGGGACGACGACGGCCCCCGACCGGTGGGGTCGGGGGCCGTCGGGCTCGTCCGGTGCCGCTCAGGCCAGGACGGCGTCGATCTCCTGCGTCAGGGCGGGCTTGGGGCGGGCGCCGACGATCTGCTTCACCAGCTCGCCGTTGCGGTAGATGTTGAGCGTCGGGATGGACGTGATGCCGTACGCCGCGGTGGTCTGCGGGTTGGCGTCCGTGTCGAGCTTGGCGATCTTGACGCGGCCCTCGTAGGCGGTGGACAGCTCCTCGAGGATCGGGGCCACCTGGCGGCACGGGCCGCACCACGTGGCCCAGAAGTCCACGACGACCGGGATGTCCGACTGCAGCACCTCGGTCTGGAAGGTGGCGTCGGTGACGGCGACGGTGCTCACAGGGTCTCCTCGTTGGTCGGGGTCGGGGTCGGGGTCGGGGTGGTGCCGGTCGCGGCGTCCGCGAGGTCGGCGAGGAAGTGCTGGGCGTCCAGGGCGGCCGCGCAGCCGGTGCCGGCGGCCGTGATGGCCTGGCGGTAGACGTGGTCGACGAGGTCGCCGCACGCGAAGACGCCCTCGACCGAGGTCGCCGTGCCGCGGGCACCCTCACCGCCGACGAGGACGTAGCCGTTCTCGTCCACGGCCAGCTGGTCCTTGACCAGCTCCGACCGCGGGACGTGGCCGATGGCGACGAACATGCCCGTGACGTCGAGCCGGCGCTGCTCGCCGGTCACGGTGTCGGTGAGGGTCAGGCCGTCGAGCTTCGGGTCGCCGTGGATCTCGGTGACCGTGCTGTTCCAGGCGAACCGGATCTTCGGGTCGTTGTGGGCCCGGTCGGCCATGATCTTCGACGCCCGCAGCTCGCCGCGGCGGTGGACGATCGTGACGCTCCGCGCGAACCGCGTGAGGAACGTGGCCTCCTCGACGGCGGAGTCGCCGCCACCGATGACCGCGACGTCCTGGTCGCGGAAGAAGAACCCGTCGCACGTGGCGCACCAGGAGACGCCGTGCCCCGAGAGCTCCTTCTCGCGCGGCAGGCCGAGCTCGCGGTAGGCGGAGCCGGTCGCGAGGACGACGGCGCGGGCCCGGAGCACCTCACCGTTGCCGGTGCGGACGGTCTTCACCGGACCCGCCAGCTCGGCCACCGTGACGTCGTCGTAGCGGATGTCCGCGCCGAACCGCTCGGCCTGCTTGCGCATGTTCTCCATGAGGTCCGGCCCCATGATGCCGTCGACGAAGCCGGGGAAGTTCTCGACCTCGGTCGTGTTCATGAGGGCGCCCCCGGCGGTCACGGAGCCCGCGATGACGACGGGTGCCAGGCCTGCACGCGCGGCGTAGACCGCGGCGGTGTAGCCGGCCGGGCCGGACCCGATGATGACGACCTCGTGGACGGTGTCGGTCACGCTGACTTCCTTCGTTCGTGGGTGGTGCAGCACGTGTGGACGCGGCCGGGCCTCCGCCGCGGGCTCCCGCGGCCGCTGGGCCACCCGGGTCCGGACGTCACTGCGCTTCCGAGAGCCAGGAACCGATCCTAGGCGGGATCTGTTCCGTGGCCGTCGTCCCTGCTGTCCTGCGGTGCGCTGCACGGACCGGTGTTCATCGGGCCGTCACCGCGTGGCCACGCCGCGGACGCAGGCGCGTCGGGACCGCCCGGTCGGCACAGCCCTGCGTCAGCCGGCGGCCGGGCCGTTCAGGACGACCTCGTTGATCACCACACGGTTGCGGCCGTCGACGTCCTGGGGCAGCCGGGGGAACCACAGGACGATGTGGGCCGCCTCGACGGGCTCCGGGAAGGTCAGCACCGTCTCCGGCGAGAGGGGTCCGGAGGCGAGGACCTCGCCGGTCGTCGGGGTGCTCGGGTCCGTGGCCCGGACCTCCACCAGACCGCCGGTCACCGGGGTCTGGATCGTCACCGACGCGACGGCGGTCGGCTCCGCGAGCGTCACCGCGTACCCGATCCCGGGCTTCATCCCGTACTCCGGGTTCGCGTACCAGCGGGAGAACCAGAAGGTGCTGGGGTCCCCGTCGAACCCGAAGGGCACGGCCTCGGGGTGCTCGTTGTCGTCCCCCATGGGCGGCGGGTCCACCTGGACGGCGGACGCGATGCGCGGCGCCACCGGGGCGGCCGCGCCGTCGTCGGAGCCCTCCGTCGCGCCGTCCTCACCGGCCGCCGCACCCTCCTCCGGCGGCGCCTCGCCGTCGGCGGGCGTCTCGACGAGGTCGATGACCTGGCCGCCACCGATCGGCGGCACCGGGGAGGTGATCGTGCGCCAGGCGGCGAAGAGCCCGACGATCACCGCGACCAGCAGCAGACCCAGCACCCACGGGGTGGGGTCGAAGGCGAGGCGGGGGTCGCGCCGCGTCTCGACGGGCACCTCCTCCAGCCGGTCCGTTCCCCGGCCGGGGCCAGCAGGCCGTCCGGCGGGTCGTCCGGCGGGCCGCGCGCCGGCGCCACCCCGGGGAACGGCGGCGGGGGCGGCTGCAGGAAGGGCGGCGGTGGCG
>NZ_AXCW01000088.1 GCF_000603945.1 Actinotalea ferrariae CF5-4
ACCCACGCTCAACTCCGAAGAGCCGACAAACCGGATCAGCTCGGCGAACCGATGGCACCCAGGCAAGGGCACGACGCGGCCGCCGCAACGAGAATCGTCAACCGTTCCTGTCCCTCGTGACCGTAAGGCCGACTGACGGGTATCTAAAGCAGCGCATCCACGACCCGTGGAAGAAGGGCAACCTCCCTGCCTAGACCGGAGCTCGTTGCGGCGATGGAAGCAGCTGAGCTGATGACCGGCCCACCGATGAACTCAGCGGGAGAGACAGACGCCAAGTTCGGTTGCGACTCGAACTTGGGAGGCTTCCCAATCGGCGAGGTCGGCCGGCGTGATCTCAACCAGCGGTATGCCAGCGGCACCCGCGACAAGCCTCTTCGCCTCAGACTTCGCGTCATACTCGGGGACGCCGGAGAGCCCGAAGTACTCCACTAGTCGCCCGTTCACGAGCCAGTCAGCTCGGTACCGGCTGCCCGGGTACGAGGGTTCGCGCGTGTGGGGAATCTCGTGGGTGTGCAACCAGTCATCAATGGTCCTCTCGCCGAGGGAGAGGCATAGGTGCCCGTCCGCCGCAATGGTTCGGTAGCCAACCGCTCGCCGTAGGTCTCCTGCGGCAAGTACCCCAGAGGCAACAAGGGCCTGGAACCACGACCCGTACGCGGCCTTGTACCAAGCGCTGGGCGCCACTCGCCACGACTGTCGTACCAACCTGACGTACAGGTCGAAGTCGTGGGTCTCGTCCTCAAGTCTCTCGCGCCAGTTCGCAGTCGGTACATGTCCGAGGAGCCGCGCCAACTCCGCAAGCTCCTTGAGCGAGGCCCTTGCGCGCGCGGGCACACCGTCCTTGTACATCGCCTCCAGGCAGCGCGGACACACCTCCCAGCGGGGGTGGGTGCTACCTCGTTCGTGCGGTAACCAGCGTGGGTGGAACTGCCGCGCACACAATCGGCAAGTTGATGCTGGATCAAACGACGTGGCGGCATAGGAGGCGTCCAGCAGTTCTTGGCCCAGGTCGCCGCCGACTAGCTCACCATTGAGAAGCATGGTCATCATCTGTCGCGCCGCCGGAGCCGACAAGAACGTCAACCGTTTGATGTACGGCGCGGCGTTCTCGGCTCCGTGGGGCAGGTTGGCCAAGGCGATGACCTGCGCTCCAAAGGCGTACTCGTCAACGGCGCCGGCAACCTTCAGCACATCGAGGGGGTACCCGTCCGTGGTGAACCTGGCCTCAAGCATGGTCCCGACCCGACGAGGTTCGACAGCGAGTGCTCCGCCAAGGCCCCCCGGGACGAGCACCCTGAGCTTCCTCGCCGCAACCGTGGCAGGCAGGAGCCCGACAGCGTTCAGGATCGCTGCGACCTCCCTGGCATCGCCTTGCGGGAAGCTCAGTCGGTAGCTCTCGCAGGTGTCGTGCGCGAGCGGACGGGAAGGGTCCGGGTCCTCGGCGGGAAGCAATCGAACACGCGTACCAGGGACTAGCGTGCTACCGAACGAGACCGGTTGACTGCCGTGGGGGAACGGCGACAACTCAGCGTAGACATCGTCGGTGACCGCTAGGCGCTGGCCTGCCCGCGAAGGAGCGCCCTCACAAAGAATCCGCTCACGCCAGCCGAAGTAGACAGGACTCAGCGCAAGCAGGTCGCCGCGCGCAGCGCCGAATGCCGCCAGTCTCTGATCCACAGTCCGTGGGGCAGCGCGTCCGAGCGGCACATGAGCGACCTTATCGCTCGTCGTGGGCGAGTGGTCCATGGCCCTGGCCCAGGCGGACACGACCAGTTGTTATGCAGATGCGGCTTCACCCGCACGTGTTCATGCCGTCGCCCGCACGGTCAATGACGCGCCGCCCCGCATGGAGTGGCCGCGACGGCACCTTCGGACCGGACGCGCGCTCTCGCGTGCGGCCGCGGCGAAACGCGGGATCGCCGAGTCGCCGACATCCGGGGCGCCAACGACGTCCGCACCATCACGCGAGGACACAGATCGCGCAGTCCGAGCTCAGGGGCTAGCTGCGCCGAGGACCCCGTGCCGCCCTCCCTCGGCGGTCCTCTACGACACTCCAGACATACACGCGACCGTAATCACCGGCGCCCTTCACGGGGCCGGATCTCGAACTTGCCGCGACCGGTCAGTGGTGTGCGCGCAGTGCCTGCCCGGGCCGAAGCCGCACCGTCCGAGCCATGACCACAACAACAGGCTCACCGGCATCCCCGCGCCCCCTGCTTCCACCCCTGAACGGCGTCGCGCGCGGCCGGATCCAGCACGAGATGCTCGCCACCTTCATCGCAGACCCGACTACCGGCTTCGCACCGTCCCACTGGGACCGCACCATGACCGAGGAGTCCAACACCTCCCGCGGCTGGCGCGCCTGGATCGGCATGCAGACACGGCTCATCACCGCCCTCCACCCGCACGGCCTCACCTGCGACGTCACAGGTCGCCGCGACACCTGGTACGTCATCCTCCTGGGCCTCGACGCCGAGACCCTCACCACCGACCTGTGCATGTTCCCCGAGCTGCGCGTGCCCCTGGCCGCGCTCAACCACGTCGCCCGGCCCATCCTCGGACGCGACCTCGAACCCACCGAAGCCGAAGCGGTGCACCACCTCGCCCGCCACGTCCCGGCCGCCCGCGACGAGAACCTCCTCTGGCTCGCCGCCGCCGTCGGTGGGACGTACTGACACCACCGCGCCGCGGTGAGGCAACGCAGCCGACCCCGGGGCCCGACCCCGGCGCCTCAGCGCCCCGGGCCGGGGACGGCTGATCACGCCCAGGCAACCGCGACCCGAGCAGCAACGACGCTGCCCAACAGCACTGCGCTCCGTTCCACCCCCGGCACCGTCCGGCACGTGAACAACGACAACCCCGCACCCGACATCCCCGACTGGGCCACCCACGTCACACCCGACACCCTCGACCCCCGGGTCCTCGACCAGACCGACATCTGGGTCAACCGCGACGCGACCGTCCTGCGCATCACCGCCATGAGCACCGACCACATCCACAACGTCCTGACCATGCTCACCGAACGCGCCAGCGAGCTGCGGCTCAGCAGCCTCCTCGACGCCACCTACCAGCTCATGAACACCGACACCCGCACCGTGGACGACGCCGAACGGCTCGCCTGGGACCTCGTCCGCACCTACGCCGACCTCACACACCAGCAATGGCTCGAGACCACCGCCCTCGTCATCGCACTCCGCACCGAGCTCGCCACCCGGCCTACCCCCTGATCACCCAGGCCCGGCCGCACCGCCCGCGACCTCCCACCACTGCCGGCCCAGAGCCCGCCACGGCGTCACGACACCGACGACTCCGCCACACCGATCCAGCCGTCCCCGGACGCCGCCGCACCGCAGCCGCCGCCCCGGCAGCAACCCGGAACGACGAAGGGCCGGTGCCCGGTGACCACAGCCACCCAGCACCGGCCCCACCAAGGCCCCGCCCCGTCAGGCGTGGAAACCCTCGTACGCGTCCTGCGCCGCCAGCACCAGACACCGGCCCAGCACCTCCACCACCGACCCGGACGCCACCTCCAACCCCACCGTCCGAGCCCGCAACACCGCCACCGCCTCCGCCACCTCCACCGGCACCAGCAGGTCGAACAGCGCCACCGAGGTCGGCATCACCCGCGGCAGCGCCACCGCACCCGCCGGCACCACCCCACCCGGGCCCACCCACACCACCGACCGGCCGTCCTCCCGCAACGCCGGCACACCCCAGGCCTCCCACTCGGACTCCTCCACCCACGCTGGACGCACCCCCATCAACGCGCACGCCGCCAGCAGCCACACCACCCCGTCCACCACCACACCGGTGGCCGACCCCGCCACCGGCACCACCGCCCAGCGGTCCAGCACCTCCGCCTGCGCACCGTCCACCGCCAGCACCTGCGCCACCGGCCACCGCCGCTCACCGGAGACCAGCAGCCGCACCGCCACCTCCACCTCCGAGCGCGTCGCGTCACCGCACGCGTACAGCGGCGGCGCCAGCGGCTCCACCGCCCCCACCGCGCACCGACCCGCCAGGGCCTCCAACGACACCGACACCGACTTGCTGTCCATCACGCACTCCTTCGGCTTACACGAGCCCGGCACCACCACGGCACCGGCACCGCAAGGCACACCGCCCCACGACCCGACCCACCGTCCGGAGTCACCGAAGGCACGCCACCCCGCGCACGCACCTGTCAACGCGTCGCCTCGACAGCGGCCGAGCCGGTCACCGGCTCGGCGGCGCACGGCCGGTCAGCGCCTCCGCAGCCGGCGCCCGCAGATCGCTACGCGATCCCCGCTCAGGCCGCCGCGTCGGGGACGCTCACCAGGGCCCACACCCGCAGCTCCGCCGACCACCCACCCGCCCCGGGGAACTGGTCGTACCCCACATGCCAGTCCGACACCGCCGGCAGACCCCGAGCCGCCAGGCACTCACCCAACGAGCTCAGGCAGAACCAGGTCATCGAGTCCAGGCTCGGGCTCGCATGCGATCCCGGATCCAGCTCCTCCCGGGCGAACACGTCGTGCTCCTCCGGGTCACTGAGCACGAACTCCGCGAAATTCACCTCACCGGTGGAGATCTCCAGCCGCACCATCGCCATCCGCACATCCGGCTCGAACAGCTCCGCCCACCGCACCGGCGCCGCCACCGACACCGACACCACATGACGGGTCGCGGACACCGCCAGGCTCGCCGAATCCCAATCGGCATCCAGGCCGAAGAATGCCAGCTCGTACCCGAAAGCGGCCCGGGCGATCGCCAACGCCTCGGCCTCAGTGACCCCCTGCGCCTGCTCCCGGTGCGCCCACAGCTGCTGCTCCACCGCCTCCAGGGCCGACGTCGACAGCTTCCCCCGCCACGACCGACCTCCATCGACCGACAACACGATGTCCCCGTCCAGCGGGATGCCGCCGACACCGCTATCGCCGAAGACGATCTCGCCCTCCATCCATGTCGCACGGGACAGCTCGAACGGGGGAGGGGTAACGGTGTTCTCCATGCCAGTGATCGTCCCGGTCGGCCCGGACACGATCACGGCAATCTGACGGTGTCCGCTACTGGCGGAGCTTGATCACGTACTCGTAGCGGTCGCCCGGAGCGTGGCTGCGGACGAACTCCACCGGTTGGCCGCGGCGATCGCTGCTCCACCGCGTCACCGTCAGCAGGGGATAGCCGACGGGTACCTCGAGCGCCGCCGCCCGTTCCTCGTCCGCCGCCTCCGCATGGATCGTCTCAGTCGCTGACGCAAGCACGATGCCGAGGTCCTCCTGAAGGACGCCGTACAACGACTGCCGCTCCCGCAGCCGCTCCGGATCCAGGCGTGACCCGATCGCATCGGGCAACCACGACTCCATGAGGCAGAACGGCCGACCGGAACCAAGCCGCACCCGCCGCGCAAGCCACAGGTGGTCCCCCGGAAGGAACTGGCGCGCCTTGGCGGGTGCCTCGTCGGGCCTGACGCTCACGTCCGCGATACCGGGTTCCAGACCAAGGTCAACCATGACCTGGGTGAAGCTCCTCAAATCCCCGAGGACATGACTCACACCCTGATCGGCGACGAACGTGCCCAGGCCCTGCTGCCGGCGCACCAGGTTGGCGTTCTCCAGCACCGACAGCGCGTGGCGCACCGTGTTCCGGCTGACGTCATAGGTCGCCATCAGCTGTGCCTCGCTCGGCAGGGCGTCCCCGGGAGACCAGCTGCCATCCTCGATCGAGGCCCGCAACGCGTCCGCCACGCGCTGGTATGCCGGTGCTGCCATCAGCCTGTCCCCTTCGACGAACTTGTACCAACGAATGCTTGCACATGTTGGTACAAGTGGCTAGCGTCCTGCCTGTTGCACCACCCCCGGTGCGGCAGAAGCGTTCCACATGGACGGGCACGCCGACGTGCCCTGAGGAGGACTCGATGAAGAGCCGGTTCGCCGTCATCGCAGCTGTGAGCGCCGTGTCGCTGCTCGCGGCGTGCAGCAGCACCGCGCCAGGTTCGTCAACCGCTGCGGGGAGCGAGACCGCCCCCGCCGCCGAAGGAGGCTCCGGCGACGTCCGCGTCGCCTTCGTCTCGCAGGTCGAGGGCATCCCGTACTTCTCCGGTTTCAACACCGGCGCGGACCGTGCCGCGGCGGAACTCGGGGTCACGTACGACCAGGCGGGACCTGCGAAGGCGGACTCGGCCGAGCAGAAGCGCATCGTCGACGGCCTCGTGGCGCAGGGCTACGACGCGATCGCGATCTCGCCGCTGGACCCGACGTCGATGAACGGTGCCATCGCGGACGCGCTGGAAGCCGGTATCAAGGTGGCAACCTCCGACGCCGACGCCCCTGACAGCGACCGGCAGATCTTCGTCTCCCAGGCGTCCGACGAGGCCCTCGGCGCGGCCGTCATGGACGAGCTCGCCAAGGCGATGGGCGAGTCCGGACAGTACGCGATCGTCTCCGGTGCCCCCGACGTCGCGACCTTCAACAACTGGGTCGCGGCCGCCGAGGCGCAGCGCGAGGCCGAGTACCCCGACATGGAGCTCGTCGGGGACATCCGGCACACCGTCGACAGCGCCGAGGCGCTCCGCGAGGCGCAGAACCTCATCACCGCCTACCCGGACCTCAAGGGGATCATCGCCGTTCCCTCGACCGCCGTCCCCGGCGTGGCCCAGGCCGTGCAGAACGCCAACAAGATCGGTGAGATTGCTGTCACCGGCTTCGGATCGCCCAAGACCGCGGGGACCTTCCTGGAGTCCGGCGCCATGACCTCCACCGTCCTGTGGGACGTGGAGGACCTCGGCTACCTCACCGTGTGGGCGCTCGTGCAGCTCGTCGAGGGCAACGAGTTCGAGGAGACGAACCAGGTCCCCGGCCTGGACGACCCCGTCGAGTACGACGCGTCGACCGGCACCCTGCTGCTGGGTCCGCCCACGGTCTTCGACAAGAGCAACTACGCGGACTTCGACTTCTGACCCGAACCTCGATCACGCGAAGGCACACACCGTGACCACTCCAGTGCTGGAGGCCCACGGCATCACGAAGCGCTTCGGAGCGACCATCGCTCTCTCCGGGGTGGACCTGGTGGTCCACCCCGGAGAGCGGGTGGCGATCATGGGCGAGAACGGTGCCGGGAAATCCACCCTCATGAAGATCTTCGCCGGCGTGTACGCGCCGGACCAGGGCATGATGCGGCTTCAGGGCGAGCCCTTCGCCCCGACCGCCCCTGCGGCAGCACTCGCGGCCGGCGTCTCGACCGTCTACCAGGAACCGGCCGTCTTCGGGCACCTGTCGGTCCAGGAGAACCTCCACATCGGGCGACAGCCCCGTAGGCGGTTCGGCTCGATCGACCGCGGTCAGGTCGCGCAGCAGAGCGTCGCGCTGCTGGAGAGCCTCGGACTACCGGGAGCCATGGCCCGGCGCCGCATGGACTCCCTCTCCCTGGCCGAGCAGCAGCAGGTCCTCATCGCCAGGACCGTGGCCGACCAGGCGAAGGTCCTGATCCTCGACGAGCCGACGTCCATCCTCACCGACGCCGAGGCCGACGAGCTGTTCCGTATCGTCGACCAGCTCAGCGCAGCCGGCACGGCAGTGCTCTACATCACGCACCGCTTCGACGAGCTGCACCGTGTCGCCGAGCGCTTCGTCGTCCTGCGCGACGGCGCGCTCGTCGGGGAGATCCGCGAGCCGGACCGCGAACAGCTGTTGGCCATGATGGGAGGCGGCGAGGGCACGTCGAAGCTCGAGCAGGCCCAAGAAGCTGGCTCCCCGACCAGCCACGAGGTCAACCAGGACGGCCCGGCTCCCACACGAACCGAACAACGGCCGGCCAGCGATACAGAGGTCGTCCTGGAGCTGGACGGACTGTCGGTCGACGGGCTGTTCGATGACGTCAACCTGCAGGTGCGTAGCGGCCAGGTCGTCGGTCTCTACGGGCTCGTCGGAGCTGGACGGACCGAGGTCGCCCTCACCGTGTTCGGCAACCTGCGCCCCACCAGCGGGCGCATGCTCCTGCACGGCAAGCCCTACACACCCCGGTCCAGCGCGGACGCCCTCCGCGCGGGGGTCGCCTACCTGCCCGAGGACCGCAAGATCCAGGGGCTCTTCTCCCACATGGAGGTCGGGTCCAACCTGTCGGCTGCCGCCCTGCGCACGCTCACCCGCTGGGGGCTGGTGCGCCGCGGCGAGGAGAGCGCACTCGTCCGACGGTGGAGCGAGCGCCTGCGCATCAAGGCGGCCGGCCCGGACGCGCCCATCACCTCCCTGTCCGGAGGCAACCAGCAGAAGGTCCTGCTCGCGCGAGCCGTGTCCACCGAACCGCGACTGCTCATGCTCGACGAGCCGACCCGCGGCATCGACGTAGCCACCAAGGGCGAGATCCACCGCGACATCCACGACCTGACCACCGCCGGCATGGCGGTCCTGGTCATCAGCAGCGAACTGCCAGACCTGCTGGCGCTGGCCGACGTCGTCCACGTGCTGCACGAGGGAGCCATGACCGCGACCTTCCACCGGTCCGACGCCACGCCTGACCGGGTCCTGCGGGCCGCGATGGGGGTCGCAGCATGACCGGCAACGCCACCACACTGCAGCGGCTGCGCACGATGCTCCTACCGATCCTCCTCATCGCCGAACTCATCGTCTTCTCGCTCCTGTCACCGCGGTTCCTCAGCGGAGACAACTTCGCCAACATCGCCGTCAACGCCGCCGACCTCGCCCTCGTCGCGGCCGGAATGACCCTCGTCATCCTCCTCGGCGGCATCGACGTGTCCGCGGGCTTCGCCGTCGGCGTCTCGGCGTGGTTCGTCGCCACCCTCATGGGATCCGCGACGCCGGCCTGGGCGGTCGTGCTCCTGTCCGTCACCGTCGGTCTGGCACTCGGTGCACTCAACGGTGCACTGGTCGCGGCCTTCCGCGTCCCGGCGATCATCGCGACCCTCGGTACCGCTGCGATCTTCCAGACGCTCCTATTCGCGCTGTGGAACCGCACGGACGTCTTCTCCGCCCCGGTCGCATCGATCCTCTCCGGTCAGCGGGTCCTCGGCGTCCCGCAGGTCCTGCTCGTCGTCGCCGTCGTCTACGCGGTCCTGCACTGGGTGCTCACTCGACGTCCGTTCGGGCGTGACCTCTTCGCCATCGGCTCCAACCCCGACGCCGCGCGACTGGCGGGGATCCGCACCACCCGCGTCACCTTCGCCGCGTACGGGATCCTCGGTGGCCTCGTCGGCCTCGCCGCGACGATCTACGTCGGACGCGTCGGCGTGGTCCAGGCGTCCTCCGGCAACGAGCTCACCCTGCTCGCCATCGCCTCCGTCGTGGTCGGCGGCACGTCGATCCTCGGCGGAGAGGGCTCGATCCTGCGGACCCTCGGCGGCCTGGCCTTCATCGTGATCCTGCAGAACGGGATCGTGCTCGCAGGCGTGCCGCCACTGTGGAACGGCCTGATGATCGGCCTGACGATCATCATCGCCGTCTCCGTGGACATCCTCGCGACCAGGAGCACCACCCGCGAGACGCAAGGGAGCGTCGCATGAACCGCACGAAGACCGTCACGCCAGTGCTCCCGACCGCCGGCCGAGCTGGGAGCCCGCAGCCCCGGCGACGCCTGCCCGGCGCCGACCACGCATGGGCGTCACGGCTGCTCAACGACAGAAACGCCCTCCTGCTCGGCCTGATCCTCCTCGCCGGCTTCGTCATGAGCCTGCTCTCCCCGTACTTCCTGCGCGTCGACAACCTGCTCGCGATGACCCAGTACGGCGCCGTCCTGGGACTCCTTGCCCTGGGCCAGACGCTTGTCATCCTCGGCGGCGGCGGAGGCATCGACCTGTCAGTGGGGTCGACGATGTCGCTGTCGGGCGTGGTCTTCGGCCTCACCGCCGTCAGCCTCGGCCTGGACCCCTGGATCGCAGTCCTCGTCGCGGTCGTCGCGGGCGTCCTGCTCGGAGCGGTCAACGGACTGCTCGTCACCGTGGTCGGCGTTCCTCCCCTCATCGCCACCCTGGGAACCCTCTACCTGTACGCCTCCGCGGCGCTGGTGCTGGCCGGGGGAGTAGACATCAACGGGTTCGACCGCAGCGGCTTCGCCCAGCTCGGCCAGTCCGCGATCGCCGGGATCCCGACCCAGGTCCTGCTGATCCTTCTGCCGGCCTACGGCGTACTCGCCTTCGTCATGCACCGGTCCCGCTTCGGCCGAGAGGTGTACCAGGTCGGTTCCAATCAGCTCGCGGCATCCCTGACCGGCGTGCGCGTCGCCCGCGTCCGCACGTCCCTGTACTGCATCTCCGGTGGTCTGGCCGGGCTCGCCTCCGTCGTCATGGCGTCGTGGCTCCTCAACGCCAAGCCGACCGCCGGAACCGGCATGGAGCTGCAGGCCATCACCATCGCCGTCCTCGGCGGAACAGCCATCACCGGCGGCGTCGGCCGCGTGTCGGGGACGTTCCTTGCCTTGACGCTCGTCGTCGTCCTGAACTCCGGCCTCCAGCTCGCAGGTGTCAGCAACACCTGGCAGATCGGACTGCTCGGCGCCGTCCTCATCGCCTCCATCCTCCTGCAGCACCTGCTCGGTCGGGCACGGCGATGAACCCGGCGACCCCACCCCAAGCAGACGACGCACCAGCCCCGATCAGCGTGCCACCGGACCACGTCCTCGGCCCGGACACCGCCATCCGCGATCTGCTGACCATCGCCGCGCCCGGCTCCCGGGCCCACGACATCACCGTCGTCGGCGACACCGGCATCGATCTCATGGTGCGGGTCGAGGGACTCCCCGGGCGCGACGAGAAGGCAATCGGCGAACACCTGGGCATCTTCGGTGGAGGCATGGGCGCCAACTTCGCCACGGCCGCCACCCGGGCACGGCCCGATCTGGAGGTCGCGTTCGTCTCCCGGGTCGGATCCGACGCCTTCGGCCAGCAGTGCCTCGCCGACCTGCAGTCCGAAGGGGTCGACACCAGGTACGTCCACATCGAACCGGACGGCGTCACCTGGTGGTGCGCCGTCGCCCTGGACGCCACAGGGGAGAAGGCGCTCCTCGGCGGACGCACCTCAGCCTCCCTGCCCGAACGGACAGACCTGCCCGAAGGGCTCCTCGCCCAGACCCGCTGGGTCCACATGCTCGGTGACATCCCGTTCTCCGCGGAGCTCGTCGAGCTCGCCCGCGCCCACGGCGCACTGTCCAGCGTGGACATCGAAGGCAGCTTCGTCGACGCGGACCCGGCCCGCGCGGGCTGGCTCGCCGCCAGCGCCGACCTCGTCGTCATCAACGCCAGCGGGCTGCGCGCCCTCACCCACCGAGACGATCCCATCGACGCCGGGCTGCACCTGCTGCGGTCCGGCCCCTCGACCGGCCCCCGCATGCTCGTCATCACCCTCGGCGCACGGGGAGCGCTCGTCCTCCACCGCGACGCGAACGGGCCATGGCAGGCCCACGCCCAACCCGCGATCCCCGTCGACGTCGTCGACTCCACCGGCGCCGGGGACTCCTTCGCAGGAACCTTCGTCGCCGGTCTCGTCGCCGGCGACCCGATCGGGACCACGACCGCCCGGGCGGCACAGGCGGCCGCGACCACTTTGGGCGCCCTCGGCTCGCGCGGCCGGCCCCTACCCACGATTCGACCCACCACCGGAGGTACCACCTGATGGCCAGCCCGACCACCGCCCCGACCGCACCCGGCACCGTCCCAGGTCGCGCGGCGCTCGAGGACCGCATCCACGGGGCACTCGCCACCGCGATCATCGGCGATGCGCTCGGCGCCCCCACCGAGCAGCGCAGCATCGACCAGATCCGCGCTCGGTTCGGCGGCCGAGTGGAGCAGTTCTACGCGCCCCCGCAGGACTCACCCTTCGCCAAGGGCCGCGCCGCAGGACAGTTCACCGACGACTCCAGCCAGATGATCATGCTGGCGGAGGCCTTCATCGCCGGCGGCGGCACCATCACCGCCCGCGCCGTGGCCGACATGCTCGTCGAGTGGTCCGGCAAGCCCGAGTACTTCCCCCACTTCGCCGGCCCGAGCACCCGCCGAGCCATCGCCGCCATCAAGGCCGGAGAAGACCCCGAGCGGATCGGCGCCCAGGGCGTGGAGACGACCGAAGGCGCATCCAACGGCGGGGCCATGCGCATCGCGCCCGCCGGACTCGTCCACCCCGGCGACCCCGCCGGCGCAGTCCAAGCCGCGGCGATCACCTGCCGACCCAGCCACTTCACCAGCGTCGGTGTGTCCGCCGCCGCGGCGATCGCCGGCGCCGTCTCCGTCGCGCTGTGCGACGACGTCACACTCATCGACGTCGTCCGGGCCGCCGTCTGGTCCGCCGAGGAAGGAGCCGCCATCGGCGCCCAACACGGGCGAGAGGTCGCCGGCCCCTCCATCGCCCGCCGGATCGAACTCGCCGCCGAAATCGCCGTCGCCGCCCCCGACCTCGACACCGCCACCCGACGCATCGCCGACATCATCGGCGCTGGCCTGCCCGCAGCCGAAGCCGTGCCCGCCGCCATCGGCCTCCTCGTCGCCGCCGGCGGCGACCCGTGGATGACCGTCGTCGCCGCCGCCAACGTCGGCGACGACACCGACACCGTCGCCTGCATGGCCGGCTCCATCGCCGGCGCCATGCACGGCATCAGCCGCGTCCCCCAGGACCGCTACGCCGAGGTGCAGGCCGCCAACGGGGTCGACATCGCCGACCTCGCCCGACGGCTCACAGCCGTCGCCCACCCCCGATAACCCCAGCCCCCAACCGCGACCCACCGGCACCACACCAAGACCCGGGGCCGTCCACGCAGACCATGCCGTGGACGGCCCCGGCCCGCGCCGCCCATGAACAGTGAAAACCTGCCGGTACGCCGATCCAGTGAACATCGCAGGCGCGCCCATCAAGGCACCGCACCACCGCGGCGACCCGCCGCCCGCGTGTCAGTGCCCACCGCCAGGATCGACAGATGACCGACGCCGAACAGCCCTGGACCCAGATCCCCGACGGATGGACACCGCCCGACGCCACCCTCCTCGAGCACGCCCGCGACCGTGCCCTCCAGGCGCTGTCCCTCGACGGACCCCGGCCCGCCCACCAACGGCTACGGACCTTCTACGACACCGACAGCGACTACGCCGGCGCCACCTTCGCCCAGCTCCAACCCCTCCAGCCCGCCGACCTCACCGCCACCGACCTGCACGCCACCACCCTCCTCAGCGTCCGCATCGGCCCCGGAGCCACCCGACGCCTCCTGCACGACGGACCCACCCGCACCGAGATCCTCGGCCACCTGCGCGCCCTCCCCGACACCCAGCTCCACGTCGCCGACACCCACGCACTCCTGGCCATGCAGGACCTCTACCGCGCCATCAAGACCGCCCTGTCCGCCGCCACCACCCGCACCCCCGACGCCTGGGTCACCGCCAGCAAGCTCTGCGCCCGCAAACGCCCCGACCTGTACCCCGTCCGCGACACCCGCATCCGCGACCACCTCGGCATCCCCACCAACAACAACGGCTACGCCACCACCTGGCTGCTGTTCCGCACCCTCATCCAGGACCACGACCTCATCACCGCCATCGACACCGCCGCCGACGCCGCCACCGACGGACACCCCCGCGTCCACCTCGACACCTCACGGCTGCGCCTCCTCGACGCCGCCCTGTGGACCGACACCCTTCGCTGACCGCCCACACCGGAAGCCCAGCCATGGTCACCTGCCCAGAGTGCGACTCCGACGACCTCGACCTCATCGAGAAAGCCGCCGACGACCGCCGCCACATCCGCTGCAACACCTGCGACCACGACTGGTGGCGCGGCGAAGCCAAACCCACCCCACCGCCGGTCAAGACCATCGCCGACCACCGCGCCGACTTCCACGCCACTCACGTCCCCACACCCCGGCGCAGCGCCGCCGTCGACGCGCTCAAGGCGCAGTTCCTCACCGCCCACCCCGAACCCGACGATGACGTCGCCGCCTACTGGGCCCGCTACCAGCGCATCTTCAGCGCCGACGTCCTGCCGACCTGCGACCCGCAAGACCTCAAGGACTTCGCCAACACCGAAACCGGCGCCCGCCCCGGCAACATGTCCATCTTCAACAGCGCCTGGAACGAGCTCGGCGAAGCCGAAGCCGCCCAACGCACCCGCGGCGCCATCACCTACCTGCTCTACGGGCCGGACCACATCCCGCTCGAAGACCGCCTCACCCACCTCATCGACGGCCCCCACGCCCTGGAGATGCGCGGCTTCAAAGAAGCCCTCCTGACCAAGGTGCTGTGCATCACCAACCCCGACCGGTTCCTGCCGATCCTCATTTACACCAGCCCCAACGGCGGCAAACGCGAGATCGCCCAAACCGTCTTCGGCCTCAACCTCCCACCCCGCGACAGCGCACCCATCGGCCGCCTCATCACCTGGAGCAACGACCTCCTCGTCGACCACGCCGGCCCCGGCTTCACCCACCTCCAGCACGCCTCCAGCTTCCTGTGGTGGGCCAAAGACCAAACCCCCGACACCCCCGCCGCACCGACCGGCGTCACCAACCACACCGGCAAGTACCGCGCCCTCTGGCAATGGCTGCGCGACCAGCCCCGCGACGAAGTCCGCGCCACCTTCGCCACCATCGAGAACGTCCTCGGCATGCCACTCCCACCCTCATCCCGGGAGCACGACAGGCACTGGCGCGGCTACGAAGGCTCCGCCGTCGCCCGCGCCATCCACGACGCCGGCTGGCACGCCACCGACGTCAACCTCACCGCCGAACACGTCACCTTCCTGCGCAACCACTGAGCCGGCACCAACCGGAGGCCCCACATGGAACCCGACGCCCGCAGACCCGCAGCGATCCGCGGCGTCTACATCCGTAAGTACAAGAACCTCCGCGACATCTGGCTGCCCTGGCACGACGGGACCGCGATCTTCGGCGCCAACGGCACCGGCAAGACCAACCTCCTCGAAGCCCTCGCTATCCTCTTCAATGCCGAGGAAGCGCTCCCTCTCACCGCCAAGCGCCGGGCTGACATCACCCCCGGCGACCTCGAAGTCATCGCTCAAGTACCCATCGAAGAACTGCCCTGGCCGCCGAACACCCAGTTCACCGTCCCGGAAAAGATCGAGCTGCACGAACTCCCCGGCCTCGTGCGCGCCATCCTGGACCGTCGCTGGTGGGACAGCATCGGCGGCCCCGGTGGCGACACCTTCGCAGAAGGGATCGCCGCTCTCGGTGTCCCCGAAGCCGTAGTCACATACCTGCGGGACCAGATCGATCAGCCAGTCATCCGGTACACCCTCCGGGACATCACCTTCAAGAAGACCAGCATCTTCGACGATGACCTACCTGGCACCGTCGACGATGACCCGCCATCCTCGACCGTTCGATACGACCGCACGCTGCTCGGGGCCGCCCCTCCCGCCTCCGTCGCCGAGATCGCCGCGGTTCTCCCGGACGTCTTCGCGCCGTTGCGCACGGCCCTCGCCGAACACACGCGTGGCGCGACCGCCGGCATGGTCGACCTCCTTGCGCTCCCGCCGGCCGAATCCATTCCCGTCACCCTGCAGTGGCTACCACGCGCCCGCGACAACGACGAGATCGACCAAGCCCTCAAGGACGCATACCTCGACGCCTACCCGCGAGCCGACCAACTCACCCGGCGGATCACCCGCCTGGGCATCACGCAGATCCCGAGCGGGGACCCACCTGACCTAGCCCTGGGTACCGACAGGTGGCTCCATCTCGTCATGGCGGACGCGGCCAACAAGGAGCTCGCGCTAACCATGCCCGACCAGATCGCAGTCGAACCTGTGGGCTCCTTTGAGGACGCCGACTTCTACCTCACGAATCTCCGCACCAAGACGAAGATCGGGCGAACTGGCCGCGTCGACATGCTCGAGAAGTTGTCGTCGGGGGAGAGGCGCTGGGCCGACGAAGCACTCGCCACCGCCGGTCGAGCGGTCATCGCCTTCGGTCTCCGCGCGACCATCTACGACGCGCTCCTTGCGAGTATCGACGAAGCCCTCATCCTCCCGCCGCTGGTATCCGTCATGACGGAGGTGCAGGCCCTCGTCGACCAGGTCGGCTACTTCAGCATCGAAGCCATCCAGCGGGTCGTCGACGTCCTGGACCCGGTGCTCCGTGAGGCCGCCCAACAACAGCTCCGCAACGCGCCAGACCCCCTACGCCGCAGCCTCGTCGAGAACCTCTACGGTCTTCACGCGTTGACCCCGGTCACCACCGTCCGCGTTCTGGATGAACCCGAAGCGCATCTGCACCCCAGAGCCCAGCGTGTCGTCGCCGGCGCCCTTGAGAACCTTCGGCGCTCCGGGGACCAGATCCTCATCGCCACCCACAGCCCTCAGTTCCTCGACCTGCCGGGGTGGGCTCTCGCCCACCTCCAGAGCACACCTGAAGGCAGCACCCTGTCCCCACTTG
Source organism: Actinotalea ferrariae CF5-4 (assembly GCF_000603945.1). Taxonomy (GTDB): domain Bacteria; phylum Actinomycetota; class Actinomycetes; order Actinomycetales; family Cellulomonadaceae; genus Actinotalea; species Actinotalea ferrariae. The sequence goes on from NZ_AXCW01000088.1 coordinate 16,360, forward strand.
CCCCTCAAGACCTCGACGCGCGGGGAGCCCTCGCCGGCGAGATGGGCTTCACGCGCGGCGAACTCCTGGCACGCATCACCTGCCTGCTCATCGTCGAAGGCGAACACGACCGCCTCGTCCTCGACACCCTCTACGGCGACCAGCTCAACGACGCCGGCATTGGCATCATCCGCATGTTCGGCACCCGCAACCTGCTCGCCACCGCCGAGCTCGACTTCATCGACCGCATCCTGGACGTTCCCATCGCCCTGCTCATCGACAACACCCGCAAGGACATCGTCAACGGCAACCGGCCGAACAGGGAGCTCACCGGCGAGGAGCGGCAACTCCGCGACCTCAAGCGAGAGTGCGACAACCGCGGCCGACCGATCCACGTCATCGGCCTGAACCGGCCCGACATCACCGCATACCTCCACCCCGACGCCGTCCGCACCCTCCACCCGTCCTTCCCCGGCTGGGACAAGGTCATCCAGCAGTACCGCGCCCAGCGCCACCCGCACTCGTTCAAGGACTGGCTCCACGACCAGCTCGGCGTCGACCTGCGATGGACAACGAGGATCACCGCCGCACTCGATCAGATGAGCAGCCAGAGCCTGTCAGTTGAACCCGAGCTCGCGCGCAAGGTGGAAGACCTCCTCCGACGGGTGATCACCAGCGGGTGGTGATGCCGGGCGGCCCCGACCAGCGCCATCGCGCCAGTCGGCTCACCCGCCGGAACCCGCATGCGACAGACACCAGATGCTTCGCGCTCCAGGGCGTCCACCCCCTCCAGGCTCACCACGATTCCGTCCGTGCAACGCGTGCGGACGGTCCCTCCTCGCAGCGCCTACAGGTCAGCCGGCCACCGCCGTCGACGACGCGCTCCTGCGCATGCACCCCGACTTTGGCGACAACTACACCTTCTACGCCGAGCAGTACGGGCACGAGGAGACCGAGGAGCTCTACGACGTCGACCTCATCCTCGACACCGACGCCACCACCCTCGTCACCAACCTGTGCATCCTGCTCAACACCAAGCCGTTCTGGATGCCCCAGGACACCTGGAACGACCGCGACAACGACGTCTACCTCGACCTCGACACCGCCACCTTCACCACCGGGCCGGGCCGCGACCGCGCCCGCCGGCACATCTACTCCGAGCTCCTCGGCACCAACGAGACCGACGCCGTCCGCCGCCCCGACAACTGGAGCCACACCCCTCCGGCCACCCCCGACCGCGACTACACCCGCGCCTACCGCGACACCGCCCGCCTCCTGCTCACCGCACCCATCACCACCCACGTCATCCCCGCGACCGCCGAGGACATCCTCGCCCTCGCCCCGCACACCATTCGCTGACCCCGCACACAGCAAGGGAGGGCCCCGGCACACCGCCGGAGCCCTCCCTTCGCGTGTCGAGACCCACACCGAACCGCGGTCCGCACAATGGTGCGCTGGCTCAGGACCCGCCACGTTCGAACACGTCGCACCTAGGCCCACACCCAAGCTGGCGCCACGGATCACCCGGTCAGCGCATCAGAACGCTGCCCCCCTGCACCGATGAAGGGGCATGCCCTGGACCCGTACCGTCTGTGCCGCTGCGCTCCTCGCACTCATCACCGGCTGTGGCGCAGCCGAGAGCGCCACCCTTCCCGCACCAGCAGCCGAGAGCGCGCCAGCAGTCGACAAGGCAGCCAAGCCCTCCCCGAGCACCGAGCCCGTCGACACGATCGTGGAACCGGCCGCGCCCATCACCCACCAACTCACAGGCGTGATGAGTGTTCACGACCTGTCCCAGTCCGACACCGCCGACGGCCCCTGCACCGCGGGGTCCCTCGGAGCCGGCGGCTACGAAGACATCGCGACCGGCACACAGGTCTCGGTCTACGGCGGTGCAGGAGACCTCCTCGCCCTCGGGAACCTCGCCGCAGGCCAACTCGAGATGGGACAGCCCCAGCAGGTCGACGACTGGTCCAACGCACCCGAAGCGCCGCCGGTCCCGGACGTCGAGGCGCCGCAATCCGAGTGGGACGCGTTCAACAAGGCGACCGACGAGTACCTCGACGCAACCATGAACCTCCCGCAGAAGACCGTCTACTGGGGCTGGTGCACGTTCCCGTTCACCGTGGACGTACCGGACTCCGACTTCTACTCCATCGAGGTGGCGCACCGAGGCAAGGTCAACTTCTCCCGCCAGGACCTCGAAGCAGAAGGCTGGGTCGTCGCCCTGTCCGTCGGCTGAGGTTAGGTGGCTCTTCGGATCTATGCGTGGTTG
>NZ_AXCW01000089.1 GCF_000603945.1 Actinotalea ferrariae CF5-4
GGCCGCGGCGACCGCCGCCCGGTTGAGGTTCGGTGAAGATCGGTCGGTGCCCCCGCGTCCGGTCGCGCCCCCGCCCCCCGCCCCGGCGCAGAATGGCCCGGTGACCACCCCGAGCAGCCGCCCGTCGAGCAGCCCGACCGGCGCGACGGGCGCCACCCCCCGCCGCGCCCTGGTCGTCGACGACGAGCGGGCGCTGGCCGACGTCGTGCGCAGCTACCTCGAGCGCGACGGCTTCGAGGTCATGACCGCGGCCGACGGCGAGACGGGGCTCGAGCTGGTCCGGACGTTCGACCCGGACGTCGTCGTCCTCGACCTGGGCCTGCCCGGCACGGACGGGATCGAGGTGTGCCGGACCCTGCGGACCTTCTCCGACTGCTACGTCGTGATGCTCACCGCGCGGGCCGACGAGGTCGACACGCTGGTCGGCCTCTCGGTCGGTGCGGACGACTACATGACGAAACCCTTCAGCCCGCGGGAGCTCATGGCGCGGGTCCGCACCCTGCTGCGCCGGCCCCGCGCCTCCACCGCCCCTCCCGAGCCCGCCGTCGCCCCGATCACCGTGGGCGCGCTGCAGATCGACACGGCCGCGCGCGAGGTCCGGCTCGACGGGGAGCTCGTCGCCCTGACGCGCACCGAGTTCGACGTCCTGGCGGCCCTCGCCGCGCGCCCGCACGCGGTGCTGAGCCGCTCGGCCCTCATCGAGGCCGTCTGGGGCGGGAACTGGGTCGGCGACGAGCACCTCGTCGACGTCCACGTCCTGCACGTGCGCCAGAAGCTCGGCGACACCGCGACCGAGCAGCGGTTCGTGCGGACCGTCGGGGGCGTGGGGTACCGCATCGGGACGGGCGGGTGAGCGCCGGGCCGGGCGCCGTCGTCGGGCCCGACACCCGCCCGCGGAACCCGGGCGGCGCGCGGTCCGGCCTCACGGGCCGGCTGCTCACCGCGCTCGCCCTCGTGCTCGTCACCGCCGGCGTGACCGCGTGGCTCGTCGCGGGCGTCGTCGGCCCGCCGATCTTCCACGAGCACATGCTGCGCAGCGACGCCGGGGGCACCGGCTCCGCCGTCGACCACACCGAGGAGGCCTTCCTCACCGCGGGCGCGCTGTCGCTCCTCATCGCCCTGGGCACCGCGGCCCTGGTCGCCCTGGGCGTCAGCCTCTTCCTGACCCGGCGCATCGGGGCGTCGCTGGCCCAGCTGACGTCGGCGGCGCGACTCGTGGCCGGCGGCCGCTTCGAGGCGCGGGTGCCGGACCCGGGGATGGGCCCGGAGCTCGACGAGCTCGCGGGCGCCTTCAACCACATGGCCGCGCGCCTGGACGAGAGCGAGGGCCTGCGCCGGCGCCTGCTGTCCGACGTCGCCCACGAGCTGCGCACGCCCGTCGCGACGCTCTCGGCCCAGCTGGAGAGCATCGAGGACGGGATCGTGCCGCTCGACGCCGGCACCGTCCAGGTGCTGCGCGACCAGGGCGCGCGGCTCACCCGGCTCGCGGAGGACCTCGCCGCCGTGACGCGCGCGGAGAGCGGCGACGTCCGCCTCGACAGGTCCCGGCAGGACCCGGCCGACCTCGTGGCCAGCGCCGCCGCGGCGATCGGTCCGCGCGCGGAGGCGGCGGGTGTCGCCGTCGTCGTGGACGTCGCACCGGCCCTGCCCGCGCTGGACGTCGACCCGGAGCGCCTGGCGCAGGTGCTCGGGAACCTCCTCGACAACGCGGTGCGGCACACGCCCGCCGGCGGCACCGTGCGCCTCCGGGCCGGTACGGCCGGCGGTCGGGTCGAGCTCACGGTCGGCGACACGGGCGAGGGCATCGACGCGCAGCACCTCCCGCACGTCTTCGAGCGCTTCTACCGTGCCGAGGACGCCCGCGACCGGCACAGCGGCGGCTCGGGCATCGGGCTCGCGATCACCAAGGCCCTGGTCGAGGCCCACGGCGGCACGGTGCGGGCCGCGAGCGAGGGCCGCGGAAGCGGCAGCACGTTCGTCGTCAGCCTGCCGGCGGCCCCTGCGACGCCCGCCCGCTGAGCCGGATCCCGTCCAGCTCGTCCCGCAGCGTGCGGTAGGTCGCCAGGTCCAGCTCCCCGGAGGCGAGGCGCGCGTCGAGGACCTCCCACGCCGACGGCACCCGCCGCGTCGGGAACAGCCGGCTCACGCCCCACACCACCAGGGCGACGAGGCCGACCCAGAACAGGATCATCCAGGTCCAGCCGCCGACGCCCATCTGGGTGCACCACGGGCCCATGAGGGTCCCCTCTCGCTCACGGCGCCGGGGTTCGCGGCGCCCACGCACGACCCTGCGGCACGCGCCGCGAAGAACCCGCTGGCGATCGATGAAGGTCTGCTGAAGCCGCCCCGGGACCGGGCCGCGATGACGACGACTGGCGCCGACGACGCCGTCCCGGCGGCGGGGCAGAGGAAGGATCGGCGCGAGGGTCGGCGCGAGGGTCAGCGCGAGGGTCAGCGGGGCCGGCGTCGCAGGCCCACGAGCACCGTGAGGATCGCCAGGCCCCCGAGCGCCATGCCGCCGGTGATGATCCGCTGCAGGTCGAGGGCGGGCTGCCAGGTCACCTGCGACCCGGAGACGACGTAGACACCCAGCGGCGTGACCTGGACCCCGAGGCCTCCCCCCGTCGCGAGCGCTGCTTGGTCGGGCGCTGCCGGGTCGGGCGCTGCCTGGTCGGGCGCTGACTCGTCGGGCCCCGGACCACCGGCCGAGCCACCGCCCCCGCCGCCCATGACCCGGGCGACCGGGATGACGGTGACGCCGTCCCGGGTCACGCGCTCGCCGAACACCCTGCGGACGGTGAGGAGGTCGGCGACGGCACGACCGGGCTGGAAGGGCTCCACCCGGCCATGCTGACGGCGGCCGGCGGCCCCGGGAAGGTCCGAACGGCCCGGGTGGTCGGCGACCGGGCCCGGCCCGGCATGAAGAAGCCGGCACCGTCGATGAAGACTCGCTGAAGATGCCGCCGCCGGCCCAGGTGGTCCCACCTCCCAGGCCCGGGTCCCTGCCTACCGTCCGGGCAGACCGGCTCACCCGAGCCGTTGCGACCACCCCTGGAGGCCATCGTGACCACCACGCCGACGACGCCCCGCGCGTCCGGTGACGCCGCACCACCCGCCGGCCGGCCCGGCACCACCCAGCCCCGCACCACCCAGCCCCGCACCACCCAGCCCGGCACCACCCAGCCCGGCAGCGTCGAGCCCACCGCCACCCAGCCCGACGGCGCGCTCCCCCCGGTCGAGCTCACGATCGGCGGCATGACGTGCAGCTCGTGCGCCGCCCGGATCGAGAGGAAGCTCAACCGCCTCGACGGCGTCACGGCGACCGTGAACTTCGCGATGGAGACGGCCACGGTCCGGCTGTCGTCCCCCGTCCCGGTCGAGACGCTCGTCGCCGCGGTCGTCGACGCGGGCTACACCGCGACCGTCCCCGCCCCGCCGTCGGCGGGCGCGTCGGGCACGGCGGACGACGACGGCGCGGCGCCCTCCCCCGCTGACGAGGCCGTCGCCCGGCTGCGCCAGCGCCTCGTCGTCACGACCGTGCTGACCCTGCCGACCCTGGCCCTGGCGATGATCCCGGCGCTGCAGTTCGAGTACTGGCAGTGGCTCTCGCTGACGCTCGCGGCCCCGGTCGTCGTCTGGGGCGCCCTGCCGTTCCACACGACGACGTGGAAGAACCTGCGGCACCGCACGGCGACCATGGACACGCTCATCTCGATGGGCGTGAGCGCGGCGTTCCTGTGGTCCGTCTACGCGCTGTTCCTCGGCGACGCCGGCATGCCCGGGATGACGATGGACTTCACGCTCTTCCCCGAGCCGGGCTCGGGCAGCAGCGACATCTACCTCGAGATCGCGGCCGCGCTGACCATGTTCATCCTGCTCGGCCGGTACTTCGAGGCCCACGCCAAGCGTCGGTCCGGCGCCGCGCTCCAGGCGCTGCTCGACCTGGGCGCCAAGGACGTCGCGGTCCTGCGCGACACCGCCGACGGCCCGGTCGAGGTCAGGGTCCCGATCGAGCAGCTCGGCGTCGGCGACCGGTTCGTCGTCCGGCCGGGCGAGAAGGTCGCCACGGACGGCGTCGTCGTGGACGGCACGTCCGCCATCGACGCCGCGCTCCTCACCGGGGAGTCCGTGCCCGTCGAGGTGGCGCCGGGCGACCCGGTGACCGGGGCGACGATCAACGCCGGCGGGCGGCTCGTCGTCGAGGCCACCCGCGTCGGCGCCGACACCAAGCTCGCGCAGATCGCCCGGCTCGTCGTCGAGGCGCAGTCCGGCAAGGCCGCGGTCCAGCGCCTCGCGGACCGGATCTCCGCCGTCTTCGTCCCCGTCGTCATCCTGCTGTCCATCGGGACGCTGACGACGTGGCTGCTCACCACCGGGGACACGGTCGCGGCGTTCACCGCCTCGGTCGCCGTGCTCATCATCGCCTGCCCCTGCGCGCTCGGGCTGGCCACCCCCACCGCCCTGCTCGTGGGCACCGGCCGTGGCGCGCAGCTCGGCATCCTCATCAAGGGCCCGGAGGTCCTGGAGTCCACCCGCAAGGTCGACACGGTCGTGCTCGACAAGACCGGGACCGTGACCACGGGCCGGATGACGCTCCAGCACGTCGTGCCCGCCGACGGCGTCGACGCGGCGGAGGCCCTGCGGCTCGCCGCGACCCTGGAGAACGCGTCGGAGCACCCGATCGCCATGGCGATCGCCGCCGGGGCGGTCGACCGGGGCGTCACGCTCGGCGAGGTCGGCGACTTCCGCAGCACGCCCGGTCGGGGTGTGGAGGGCGTCGTCGAGGGCCGCACGGTCCTGGCGGGTCGCGCGGCCTGGGTCACCGACGCCGGTGCCGCCCTGCCCCCGGTGCTCACCGCAGCCCTCGACGAGGCCGAGGAGGCCGGCCGCACCGCCGTCGTCGTCGCCTGGGACGGCGCGGCCCGCGCGGTCCTCGTGGTGGCGGACACCCTCAAGCCGACGTCGGTGGAGGCGATCGGCCAGCTGCGCCGGCTCGGCCTGCGGCCCGTGCTCCTCACCGGGGACAACGCCCGCGCCGCTCGTGCCGTCGCCGCCCAGCTGGGCATCGACGACGTCGTCGCGGAGGTGCTCCCGGAGGACAAGGTCGCCGTCATCACGCGGCTGCAGGCCGAGGGCCGCACGGTGGCGATGGTCGGCGACGGCGTCAACGACGCCGCCGCCCTGGCGCAGGCCGACCTCGGCCTGAGCATGGGCACGGGTACGGACGCCGCGATCGAGGCCTCCGACCTCACCCTCGTCCGTGGGGACCTGCGCTCCGCCGCCGACGCGATCCGGCTCGCCCGCCGCACGCTCGGCACCATCAAGGGCAACCTGTTCTGGGCCTTCGCGTACAACGTCGCCGCGATCCCGCTGGCCGCGTCCGGCCGCCTCAACCCGCTCCTGGCAGGCGCCGCCATGGCGTTCTCGAGCGTGTTCGTCGTCTCCAACTCGCTGCGGCTGCGCCGGTTCGCCGGGTGGTCCCAGCAGGGTGAGTCCTGATGCCCGCCACGGTCGAGCTGCCGGTGCAGGGCATGACGTGCACCGCCTGCGAGCGCCGGATCGCCAAGGCCCTGACGAAGGTCCACGGCGTGAGCGAGGCCCGGTGTCCGTCCGACGCGGCCGGGCGACCGTCCGCACCACCGGGCAGGTTCCCCGGAGCGCCCTGGTCCGCGCCGTCCGCGCCGCGGGCTACGAGGTCGGCGAGGAGGAGCAGTGGTTCAGCCGTGACCGGACGGTGTGGCGCGACCTCGCGGTCGCCGTCGCGGTCCTGCTCGTCCTCGGGCTGGCGCTCGAGGTCAGCGGGCTCACCGGCCTGGCCGACCGGGCGGGCGGCCTCGCCTCGTCCGGCAGCCTCCTGCTCGTCGTCGTGCTCGGCCTGGCCGCCGGGTTCTCGACCTGCATGGCGCTGGTGGGCGGCCTGGTCCTCGCGGTGTCCGCCCGGCACGCCGAGCAGCACCCGGGCGGGTCGGCCCGCGAGCGCATGCGACCCCATGTCGCGTTCAACCTCGGCCGCCTCGGCGGGTTCGCGGTGCTCGGCGGGCTCACCGGGGCGCTCGGCTCGGCGCTGACGCTCAGCGGACACATGGTCGCCGTCCTCATGGTGGCCGTGTCCGTCGTCATGGTGGGTCTCGGGGTGCGCCTCACCGGCCTGTCCCCCCGGCTGTCCCGCAGCACGGCCGTGACGCTCCCCGCCGGCATGACGAAGGGGCTGGAGGGCACGGACGGCAGCTACTCCGACCGGCGGGCGGCCCTGCTGGGCGCGGGCACCTTCCTGCTCCCCTGCGGCTTCACGCAGGCCGTGCAGGTCTACGCGCTGTCCACCGGGGACCCGCTCCAGGCCTCGGCGATCATGACGCTCTTCGCCCTGGGCACGATGCCCGGGCTCCTGGGCGTGGGCGGCCTCGCCGCGCTGGCCCGGGGCGCCTTCGCGACCCGGTTCTTCCGCTTCGCCGGCGTCGCGGTGCTCGCGTTCGCGGCGGTCAACGTCTCTGGCGCCCTCGGCATCCTCGCCCCCGGGCTGGTCGCTCCGGCGACGGCCGCGTCGGGGGGCGGTGCCGCGACGTCGGGAGCGCCCGGGGCGGCGTCCGGCCCGGTGTCCGCGAACGTCACGCTGACCGAGGACCTCCAGACGGTCCGCACCACCCAGGTGGGGACGGGCTACGAGCCGTACGAGGCCGTCGTCGTCGCGGGCGTCCCCATCCGCTGGGAGATCGACTCCGTCGCCATCAGCTGCGCCGCGTCGTTGTGGGCGCCGGACCTCGGCATCGAGCCGCAGGTGCTCCAGCCGGGCCTCAACGTCATCGAGCTCGTCCTGGACGAGCCGGGCACGTACTCCTACTCCTGCGGGATGGGCATGTACTGGGGCGCGATCACGGTCGTGCCCGCAGAGGACTGAGCACCGGGCTCGTCTTCATCGAACCTTCATGGGACCTGACCCGGGTCTCCTCCGACCGTGACGCAGGCTGGACCGCGTCCCCGGCCGCCCGTCGCGGCCGGGCCCTAACACCCCTGGGAGCCCACCTCATGACCGCACGGATGACTGCACGCCGCCGACTCGCCGCCGCCTCCGGAGCCCTGAGCCTGACCCTGCTGCTCGGGGCCTGCGGGGGCACCTCCGGCACGGATGCACCCGCAGCGACGTCCGCCTCCGAGCAGGCCGCCACGTTCGGCGAGGCCGACACCGTGTTCGCCCAGATGATGGTCGTCCACCACGAGGGCGCCCTGGAGATGGCCGGCTACGCGGCAGCCGAGGCCGAGACCGAGGAGGTCCGGGCGCTCGCCGAGCGGATCGAGGCGGCGCAGGGACCCGAGATCGACCTCATGACCGGCTGGCTCGGGCAGTGGGGCGAGGAGATGCCCGACGAGGCCGACATGGGCGGCATGGACCACGGCGGCATGGACATGGAGGGCATGAGCCAGGAGGAGGCCATGGAGGAGCTCCGTGGCCTGTCCGGCACCGACGTCGACCGCCGGTTCCTCGAGCTGATGATCGAGCACCACCGCGGCGCGGTCGAGATGGCCGAGGAGCAGCTAGCCGAGGGCGAGAACCCCGAGGCCGTGGAGCTCGCCGGCCGCATCATCGAGGACCAGCAGGCGGAGATCGCCGAGATGGAAGGGCTCCTCGCCGACCTCTGACGAGCCGGGGCCGTCCGGTCCGGCTCCGCCCGGTCCGGTCAGCCGGCCCGGCCGGTCCGGTCAGCCGGCCCGGCCGGTCCGGCCCGCGTGGCAGGGTTTGCCGCATGACGCGACCCGCGACGGACGGACCGGCGGACGGCGGGGCGCGGCGGCCCCGCTTCGAGGAGCTCGGGTGGGAGCGGACCGCGATCGGCGACATCAGCCTGCGCCGCCGCGTCGACCCCGGCACCGGCGAGGACGTGTACGAGGTCAAGCTCGACGACGCCTACCTCATGTCCAGCCTCTTCACGGCCGGGGAGGTGGAGCTGAGCCGCCTGGCCCTGGCGCACGCACCGGACCGGGGCGGGCTGCGCGTCGTCGTGGGCGGCCTGGGGCTGGGCTTCACGGCCGCGACGGTGCTCGACGACCCCCGGGTCGGGGAGCTGGTCGTCGTCGACGCCCTGCGCCCGGTGATCGGCTGGCACGAGGCCGGCCTCGTGCCCCTCGGCCGCCGGATCGCCGGGGACCCGCGCTGCCGCCTGGTCGAGGGCGACTTCTTCGCCCTGGCGGCGGGCGACGGCTGGGCCGACGGCGGTCGAGCCGACGCCGTCGTCGTGGACATCGACCACTCCCCGCGCCACGTCCTGGCCCCGGCCAACGCCGCGTTCTACACCGCGGCGGGCACCCGCCGGCTGCGGGACCACCTGGCACCGGGCGGCGTGTTCGCGCTGTGGTCCGACGACCCGCCGGACGAGGAGTACCTCGCCACCCTGCGCACGGCGTTCGACGACGTCGTGGCGCACACCGTCGAGGTGCCGGGCGCCGTCGCCGGACTGCGCTCGGCCAACACCGTCTACGTCGCGGTCGCGCCCGCCTGAGACCGGCCGTCCGGGCCGTCCGGCACGTCGGGACCGTCCGGCACGTCGGGACCGTCCGGCGCGGCCGGGCCGCCGGTGCGGTCGAGGTGGCGGGCGTGGTCGTCCGGAGGGTCGTCGTCGCCGGCCCGCGCCCGGTCGTCCGCCTCCTGCTCCGCCTGGAGCTCGGGCAGGAGGTCGTACCGCGTGCGGTACAGGTCCAGCAGGGACAGCAGCATCGCGACCACGGGGATCGCCAGCAGCGCGCCCGCGACGCCGAACATCGACACCCCGAGGATCACCGACCCGAAGCTCACCGCCGGGTGGATGTTCACGGCCCGCGCGCTGATCCGCGGCTCGATCGTGAGGTTCTCGATCTGCTGGTAGACGAAGCCCCACGCCAGCACGATGAGCCCGAGCCAGGGGTTCGGGCTGAGCAGCCCGACCAGCACCGGCAGGACGATCGAGATGTAGGTGCCGATCGCGGGGACGAACTGCGCGACCAGGCCGGTCCAGAGCGCCAGTGCCAGCCAGGACGGCAGCCCGATCAGGAGGAAGACGACGCCGCTCGCGGTCGAGTTGACCGCCGCCAGGATCACGCGCGCGGCGACGTAGCGGCCCGTCTTCTCCGCCGTGGTGTCCCAGACCACGACGGTGGTCCGCTGGGCCGCGAGCGGGAACAGCGAGGCGATCCAACGGCGCAGCCGGGGCCCGTCCGCGGACAGGTAGAACAGCAGCAGCGCGAAGGTGAAGAACGTCGCGATGCCCCCGGCGACGGACCCGAGGATCGCGAGCACCCCGCCGGCCAGGTCGCTCGCGACGCCCGCCGCCCGCTCGGGCGACAGGTCGATCGAGGAGACCAGGTCCTGCAGCACGTACCCGGTGCCGAACGTCTGGTTGACCCACGCCAGGGCGTTGTCCGCCAGGTCCGGGATGCTGCGCACGAGGTTGGCGACCTGCTCCACGACGAGCTGGCCGAACAGCGAGAAGAAGACCACGAGGAAGACGACGACGCCGAGCATGACCAGCCCCGTCGCCGCGCCGCGGCGCATGTGCCGGGCCAGCCGGCTCACCGCGGGCTCCATCGCCAGGGAGAAGAACCACGCCATGACGGCGGTGAACAGCAGCGAGCTGCCGTGCTCGAGCACGAACCGCACGACGACGACCAGCACCACCAGCCCGACGACGACGAGGCCGATGCGCCACACGTTGCCGGGGTCGAGCTCGATCCGTCGACGGATCCCGACCTCCGGTCCCCTGCTGCGGTTGGTGCCCACACCGCCTCCTTCGCTCGGGGCGATCCTGCCCGAGCCGGGGTGCCGGACGGGAGAGGCGCGCGCCGCCGGCGGTCCCCGGTGCCCCGCGCCGGGGCACCTGTGAGTCCGCTGGTGCCGGCCGCGCCCGGCGCGCGGGCCGGCGACGCCGCTCCTAGCGTGACCGGGTCCCCCCTCGTCGACCCCGCGGAGCGCACCCATGAGCACCCACCACCACGACGTCGTCGTCATCGGCGGGGGGAACGCGGGGATCTCCCTCGCGGCCCGCCTGCGCCGGGACGGGTGCCGGGACGTCGCCGTCGTCGATCCGGCCGAGGTGCACCACTACCGCCCGCTGCTGTCCTACGTCGCCGGGGGGCTCGCGACGCTGGACGACCTGCGCCGGCCGCAGGCGGACGTCGTGCCGGAGGGGTGCCACTGGTACGCCGACCGCGTGGTGGCCGTGGACCCGGAGCGCTCCACCGTCCGGCTCGCGGGCGGGCAGGAGCTGACCTACGGCGACCTGGCCGTCTGCCCGGGGTCGCAGGTCGACTGGGACGCCCTGCCGGGGTCCCGAGCGGCCATGGCCACGCCGTCCGCCTCGACGAGCTACCTGCCGGAGCACGCGCCGGACACCTGGACGATGCTGTCGCGCCTGCGCGAGGGCCGGGCCGTGTTCGCGGTCGCGGACGCCCACGTGCCCTGCGCTCCCGTCGCCCTCAAGCCGCTGTTCCTCGCCGCGGACCACTGGCGCCGGGAGGGCGTGCTGGACCGGATCGAGATCGACCTGCTCGCCGAGGCGGACGCCCTCGTGCCGCAGGCCCGCGCCGACCTCCTCCTGCGCGAGGCGGCGGACGGGTACGGGGTCCGGGTCCGCACCGGCGTCCGCCTGGCCTCGGTCGACGCCGGCGCACGCACGCTGCACCTGCGCACGGCGGGCGGGACCGAGGCCGGCGGGACCGACGCCGGGGGGAGCGCTCCGGGCGGGACCGAGGCGGTGCCCTACGACGTGCTCTACCTCGCGCCGCCGCACCGCGCGCCCGCGTGGGTGGCCGCGAGCGGCCTGGCGGACGACGGCAGCGACGGCCTCGTCGCCGTCGACCCCGGGACGCTCCAGCACGTCACGCACGCGCGGGTGTGGGGCCTGGGCGACGCGGCGGCCGTCGACGCCCTGCCGTCGGGGGGCGCCCTGCGCAAGCAGGTCCCGGTCGTCGCGGACAACATCGCGGCGCGCCACAGCGGCCGTCCGATGCGGCGGTACAGCGGGTACTCGGTCGCCCCGGTCACGACCTCGCGACGCCACCTCCTGCTCGGGGAGTTCGACCGCGCCGGGCGGCCCGAGCCCACGGTGCGCGTGCCCGACCTGGTCCGGCCGCGGCGCAGCCTGCTCCTCTTCGACCGCTACCTGGAGCCCCGCGTCTACTGGCACCGCCTGCTGCGCGGCAAGGTCTCCTGACGGCCGACCACGTATCGTTCCCCGGTGCCCCGCGAGTCCCGAGCCCCCCAGGTCCCCGGCCTGACCGCGTGCAGCCTGTGCTCCGGGGAGACCCTCGGGGAGGGTGACGCCGACGGCGGTCAGCTCGCGCGGCTCCAGCGGCTCGCCGACGACGGCGTCGCCCGGCTCACGCTGTCGGAGTGCCTGGACGAGTGCGAGCGCGGCGACGTCGTCGTCGCCCGACCGACGCGGGGCTGCCGTGCCGCGGGGGCGCGGCCCGTGTGGTTCGAGCGGCTCGCCGGCGACGCGGCGACGCAGCAGCTGGCGGCCTGGCTGCGGGCGGGCGGACCGGGTGCGGCGCCCCTGCCGGACGCGCTGAGCGGCAACGTCATCGAGCGCGCCGGCGGGGACGTCGCGGAGCCCTGAGCGCCCCGGCGGTGCTGGAGCCGCCTGGGACCTAGGTCCGTGTGAGCGCTCACATCGCCCGGCTAGCGTTGCCCGCGGATCCCCGGTCCCCCTCCGGTCGGTCCACCGGAAGGGCGCCCTCTCCCCCTGCTCGGGCGTCCGGACGCCTCGCCCGTGACGTGCCTCGACGCCGTCCGGGTGGGATGGATGGCGCCGCCCCCTGCTGCGACGGGTGGACCGGGGGCGGCGCTGCCTCCATCCGGGCCCGACGCCGCCGGGACGCCGCCGTGACACCCGCGCCCGGCCCGACGCCGCCTCCGCGCCCTGCCCCACGGCACGAACCCGGCACAACGCCCACCCAGCACCGCGGACGGCGGGTGAAACGCGCCCGCGGGGCCCTTCGTCCCATCCCTTCCGTCGGTGCGCCCCCGATCGTGACGGTCAGGACACCTGCAGGTGCGGGGCCTGGCACGGTCCGGAGGCGCACCGTCCGCTGCGGAGGGAGGGGCCTGTGGCCGAGCAGCCGACCCCGCAGGTGCTGATCGACGCGATGCCGGACGGGATGTACGTCGTCGACACCGAGCGCCGGATCACCCTGTGGAACCGGTCCGCCGCGCGGATCAGCGGGTTCCCCGAGGAGGAGGTCCTCGGGCGCTGGTGCGGCGACGGTCTGCTCAACCACGTCGACGAGACCGGTCGGGCCATGTGCGACGTCCGCTGCCCGCTCGCGGGGACGATGCGCGACGGTCGGCCCCGGACGTGCCGCATGTTCCTGCACCACCGTGACGGTCGGCTCATCCCCGTACGGATCACCGCCTCGCCGCTGCGGGACGCCGACGGCCGGATCACGGGGGCCCTCGAGACGTTCAGCGAGGACGGGCTGTACTTCGCCGCCCAGGCCCAGCTGCGCGAGGCCGAGTCGCTCGCCCTGCGGGACCCGCTGACCGGGCTGGGGAACCGCCGGTCGCTCGAGCTGTGCCTGGACCGCCGGCTCGAGGGCTTCCGCCGCACGGGGCGCCGGTTCGGCGTCCTCGTCCTGGACCTGGACCACTTCAAGCTCGTCAACGACACCTACGGGCACATGGTCGGCGACGAGGTGCTCCAGGAGGTCGCGCGGGCGCTGCGCCACGCGGTCCGGCCGCACGACGACGTCATCCGGCACGGCGGCGAGGAGTTCGTGATCCTCGCCGGCCCGGTCACGCCGGCCCAGCTCGCGGCGCTGGCCCAGCGGGTGATGCAGGGCGTCCGTCGGGGGCGGTACGCGACCGCGCCCCAGCACCTGCAGACGCTGTCGATCGGGTCGGCGCTCGTGCGTGCGGAGGACACCGCGGTCTCGCTGATCCACCGGGCCGACCAGCGCCTCCTCGCCGCCAAGGTGACCGGGCGGGACCGCGCCGTGAGCGTGGACGCCGTGGTCTGAGAGACGGGCCGGAGCAGCGTCAGAACGGGTGCAGGAGGCGCTGGACGAACTGCCGGGTCCGCTCCTCGTGCGGGGCACGCAGCACCTGGTCCGGGTGGCCGCGCTCGACGACGGCGCCCTCGTCGATGAACACCACCTCGTGGGCGACCTCCCGGGCGAACTGCAGCTCGTGGGTGACGATCACCATGGTCCAGCCCTCGTCGGCGAGCTCCTTGATGAGCCCGAGCACGTCGCCGACGAGCTCGGGGTCCAGGGCCGACGTCGGCTCGTCGAAGAGCAGGAGTGTCGGGCGCAGGGCCAGCGCCCGCACGATGCCGACCCGTTGCTGCTGCCCGCCGGACAGCTCGAACGGGTACGCGTCCCTCTTCTCGGCCAGGCCCACCCGCGCGAGCAGCTCCAGGGCCTCGGCGGTCACCTCTGCCCGGGGGCGTCGCTGCACCACGACCGGGCCCTCGAGCACGTTCTCCAGCACGGTCTTGTGCGGGAAGAGGTTGTAGTGCTGGAAGACCATCGCCGAGCGGTCCCGGAGCGCCGCGACCTGCGTGCGGGACGCGCCGGTCGCGAAGTCGACGGCGACGTCGGACCCGACGCGCACCGTCCCGGTGTCGGGTCGCTCCAGGCCGTTGAGGCAGCGCAGCGCCGTCGTCTTGCCCGAGCCGGACGGGCCGATGAGGGCCAGGACCTGACCACGGTTCACCCGCAGGTCGACGGACCGCAGCACCTCGTGGTCGCCGAACCGCTTGCCGAGGCCCTCGACGACCAGGACCGGCTCGCCGGTGCCCCCGGGCGGGGCGTGCCCGCCCGGGGGCTCGAGGACGTCGTGGTCACCGGGCGACATAGCGGTCCAATCGTTGCTCGAGCCGACCCTGCGCGGCGGACAGCACCAGGCAGATGACCCAGTAGATCGCCGCGGCCTCCACGTACAGCACCATGAACTCCCGGCTGAAGGCCGCGATCTGCTGCGCCTCCCGGAACAGCTCGGTCACCAGGATCACGGACGCCAGCGACGTGTCCTTCACCAGGCTGATGAAGGTGTTCGACAACGGCGGGACGGAGACCCGCGCCGCCTGCGGCAGGATGATCCGCCGCAGGGCGACGCCGTGCGACATCCCCACCATGTGCGCGGCCTCCCACTGCCCCTTGGGCACCGAGAGGATCGCGGCGCGGATCACCTCCGCCGCGTAGCCGCCCACGTTCACCGAGAACGCCACGACGGCGCTCGGCCACGGGTCGATGACCACCCCGACCGACGGCAGCCCGAAGAAGATCACGAACAGCTGGACGAGCAGCGGCGTGCCCCGGACGACCGAGACGTACGCCCGCGCGGGCGCCGACAGCCAGCGCCGCCGCGACAGCCGCATCAGGGCGATCACCAGGGCGATCACCAGCCCGAGCGCGAACGAGACCAGGGCCAGCGGGATGGTGCCCGTGATCGCGCCCCGGACGAGCGGCCACAGCGACTCGGTGACGAGCTCCAGGGTGTCCGGGCTCACGACCGGGGTCCCCCGCGGTGGTCAGCGGGAGACATCAGCACCGAAGTACTTCACCGAGATCTCCGCCAGCGTGCCGTCCTCGGCGAGGGTGGCCAGCGCCTCGTCGATGGCGCGCGCCAGGGCGTCGCTCCCGTCGGCCAGGGCGAAGGCGCTGAAGGACTGCTCCTCGGTCTCGGCGGCGACCTTCAGCCCGGAGGCGTCGGCCGTCTGCGCGTAGTCGAGGAAGGTCAGCTCGTCGTTGATGGTGGCGTCGACCCGCTCCTGCTCGACCAGGGCGACCGCCTGGGCCCAGCCCTCGACGGCCTCGATCTGCGCGCCGCTCTCCTCGGCCAGGGCGTGCCAGTTGCTGGTGAGCGACTGCGCGGTCACCTTGCCGTCGAGCGACGCGAACGAGTCGATCGAGTCGTCGTCGGCCCGCACGACGATCACGCCGTTGGAGACGGTGTACGGCTCCGTGAAGGTGTACGCCTCCTCACGCTCCGGCGTGATGGACACCTGGTTGGCCACGACGTCGAACCGCCCGGCCTCCAGGCCGGCGAAGATCGCGTCCCACTGCGTCTCCTCGAACTCGATGTCGACGCCCAGCTCCTCGGCGACCGCCTCGATCACCTCGACGTCGTAGCCGACGAGGTCCCCGGAGCCGTCCTCGTGGAAGGAGAACGGCCGGTACGTGCCCTCGGTCCCGACGACGAGGACGCCGGCCTCCTGCACGTCGGACCACGAGGTGTCGCCCTCCGCGCCCGGGGTGGCGGGGGCGTCGTCGTCGGCGGCCGAGCAGCCGGCGGCAGCCAGGGCGACAGCGGTCGCGGCCGCGCTCAGGGACAGCATCCGGGTGAAGCGAGTCATGGTGATCCTTCGTGAGAGGGCACGCGTCACTTGACGCGACAACGGAAAGGGGCAACACGGGAGGGGGCGGGGGGATTCCCCCCAGGGCCGCCCGGCGCGGGGAGCGCAGGGGCGGCGCGGGCGTCCGACCGGCTCGCGGCCGGTCGTCGGCGGGCTCAGCGGGCGAGGACGCCCGGACAGCGCCCGGTGCCCACGGGGCCGGCACAGCGCGGCGCGTGAGGCACGGGGGTGAGCATGGGCCCAAGTCCATCACGGACGGGCCGGGACGTGCGAACCGGGCCCATCGCACAGCGTCGTCGTCGCTGCGATGCGCCGGGCGAACGCGAAGGACCTCGCGTTGCTCAAGGAGATCCTCGAAGGGCCCGACACGAGGTGAAGGCTGCCGCCCGGCACCGTGGCGCACGCTCCACGCAGGTCAGGGCACTGGGGGGCCGAGCCCTACCCCCACCATCGCACCACGGGGCTGGGACGGCACCCGGACCACCCCAACCGGCGGTGCGGACGGCCCAGGTCGCCCGCACCGCGGCTCCGGGTCAGCGTCCGAGCTGGCCCCGGAGGGCGCCGGCGGGATACGTCGCGTTGTGGACGTTGACGTAGTACGCCGACGGGTCGTGGATGATCGCCAGGGCCAGCTCACGGTCCACATCGACGCAGCCGCTCGCGTACGGGTTCAGCGGCACGACCACGGGACCTGCACTGATGACCGGCGAGACGTGGATGTGCGCGGCGGTGATCGTTTCGACGTCGGAGACCTCGATCGACCAGCAGACCTGGCCCAGGCCCGGGTTGATGGTCAGCTCGGCCGTCCCGAACCCGTCCAGGTCGCCCTGGTTCGGCACGCCCGTGGCGCTGACCTCCGCCTCGCCGGTGAGGTCGGTGGTGAACGGTCGCCCGCCTGCGGCCGCGCCCGGGGCCAGAGTCAGGGTGAGGAGCGCTGCGGCGGTGAGCCCTGCGACGGTTCGGCGCGCACGTGCGGACATGGCAAGACCTCCTTCAGGAGCCTCAGGCCGACCGTGGTAGGCGGCAGGTCGGCCTGACCAGCGTCCGGTGCCGCCTGGTCCAGTTGTCCTGGTTTATCACCAGCGTCGCCCGTGAGTACAGGCTCCAGTGAGCGCGCGATGCAGGATCGCCTCCGGGCGGCGGCGGGCAGTCGCGACGGGCGGGCCGGCATGTGGGGCGGGGTCGCACGGGCCTGTCGCGCACCGCGCGACGAGGGGCCACAGTGGACGGATGCCGAACCGCCTCGCCCGCAGCACCAGCCCCTACCTGCAGCAGCACGCCGAGAACCCGGTCGACTGGTACGAGTGGGGCGAGGAGGCGTTCGCGGCTGCCCGCGAGCGCGACGTCCCGCTGCTGATCTCCGTCGGGTACGCCGCGTGCCACTGGTGCCATGTCATGGCGCACGAGTCCTTCGAGGACGAGGGCACGGCCGCCGCGATGAACGAGCACTTCGTCAACGTCAAGGTCGACCGCGAGGAGCGGCCCGACGTCGACGCCGTCTACATGGAGGCCACGCAGGCCATGACCGGCCACGGCGGCTGGCCCATGACGGTCTTCGCCACGCCCGACGGGCAGCCCTTCTACTGCGGCACCTACTACCCGCCCCGCCCGGCGCACGGCATGCCGTCGTTCGGGCAGGTGCTCGAGGCGATCGCCGACGCCTGGCGCACCCGGCGCCCCGAGGTCACCGACACCGCGGCCGGCATCCGCCAGGCGCTCGCCGCCCGCCCCTCGGTCGCCCCCGACGCCGGGCCGGTCACGCCGGCCCTCCCGCGCGCCGCCCTCGTCGCGCTCGAGCAGTCCTTCGACGGGACCCGCGGCGGGTTCGGCGGTGCGCCCAAGTTCCCGCCGTCGATGGTCCTGGAGTGGCTGCTGCGGCACTCGGCGCGGACGGCGGCCGAGCGCGTCCGGGCGCTCACCGAGGACCCGGCGCTGAGCAGCGGCACGCCCGCCCGGGAGCACGACCACGCGCTCGCCATGGCCGAGCGGACCCTCGACGCGATGGCCCGCGGCGGGATGTACGACCAGCTCGGCGGCGGGTTCGCGCGCTACTCCGTCGACGCCGGCTGGGTCGTCCCCCACTTCGAGAAGATGCTCTACGACAACGCCCTCCTGCTGCGCGTCTACGCGCACTGGTGGCGCCAGACCGCCGCGCCGCTCGCCGCGCGCGTCACGACCACGACCGCCGACTTCCTCCTGCGCGAGCTGCGCACCCCCGAGGGCGGCTTCGCGTCGTCCCTGGACGCGGACAGCCTCGACGACCACGGCCGCACCACCGAGGGCGCGTTCTACGCGTGGACCCCCGCGCAGCTCACCGACGTCCTCGGCGACGACGACGGCGCCTGGGCGGCCGACCTCCTCGCCGTCACCCCGGCGGGGACGTTCGAGCACGGCACCTCCGTCCTGCAGCTGCGCACCGACCCCGACGACGACCAGCGGTGGGCCTCCGTCCGCGAGCGCCTCCTGGCCGCCCGCGAGCGCCGGCACCGCCCCGGACGCGACGACAAGGTGGTCGCCGGCTGGAACGGACTGGCGATCGCCGCCCTGGCCGAGGCGGGCGCGCTCCTCGACCGTCCCGACTGGGTCGACGCCGCGCGCGACGCGGCGCGCCTCCTGCTCGACCTCCACGTCGTCGCCGGCAGCGACCCCGTCCGCCTGGCGCGGACGTCCCGCGACGGCGCGGTCGGCACCGCCCCCGGCGTCCTCGAGGACTACGCCCACGTCGCGGACGGCCTCCTGACGCTCACCCAGGTCACCGGGGAGACCGCGTGGACCGGGCGCGCCCAGGGGCTCCTGGACTCCGTCCTCGCCCGGTTCGGCGACGGCACGGGCGGCCTGTTCGACACGGCGGAGGACGAGACGGACTCGGTGCTGTCGGCGATCCGGCGCCCCCGGGACGTGGGCGACGGCCCGACGCCGGCCGGCCAGTCCGCCGCCGCCGGCGCGCTGCTGACCTCCGCGGCGCTCACCGGGTCCTCCACGCACCGGGCCGCCGCCGAGGCCGCCCT
>NZ_AXCW01000090.1 GCF_000603945.1 Actinotalea ferrariae CF5-4
CGACGGCGGGCCCGCGCCGCCGTCCGGCGAGGGCAGGCCGCGCCCGGCGAGCAGGTCGGGCAGCCGGTCCAGCGCCTCCCGGTAGGTCCCCGCGCGCACGACGACGGCGCGGTCCCCCAGCTCCGCGGCCCGGTGGCGCAGGGCGGACAGGACGAGGTGCGCCTTGCGGCGGTGGAACCGGCGGCGGCGGAAGACGTCGAGGGACTCGACGAGGAGGACGGGTGCGCCGTCGTCGAGGTCGTCGGTGAAGTGGGGGCCGAGCTGGTCGGCGAAGAGCCAGCGCACCGTCCCGCCGCCCGTCCCGCCGCCCGTCATGTCGCCCAGCATGACGGGCGGCCGCGGCGGGCGCCGTCGTCGTCGGGGGTGCTCTCAGGCGCCTCCGGGCCGCGCACGGGACCATCGTGTTCGGGCGGGGGCAGCACGCCCCGGTAGCCTGACGCGGCGCCACCCCTCTCACCACCCGGAGTCCGCATGTCCAGCCTTGCCTCGCCGTCGGGTCAGCGTCGGCCGCTCGTGGTCCGAGCGCTCCTGTCGCTCGCCGTGCTCGTCGGGGCGGTGGTGGTCGTCCTGACGCAGTCGCCGACGCTCGGCCTGGACCTGCGCGGCGGCACGCAGATCGTCCTCGAGGCCCAGGACGGGCCCACCGTCGTGGCGGATGCCGAGTCGACCGACCGGGCGCTGGAGGTGCTCCGCCGCCGCGTCGACGCGCTCGGCGTCGCCGAGCCCACGATCGTCCGCTCGGGCGAGCGGCGCATCATCGTCGAGCTCCCCGGCCTGCAGGACCCGGCCGAGGCGGTCGAGGTCATCGGCCGCACCGCGCAGCTGTCCTTCCACCCGGTGCTCGGGCTCGGGGACCCGGCGGACCTCCCGGTGGGCAGCCCGGAGCCCGGGGCCGAGGGCACCGAGGACGCGACGGACGCGCCGCCCCTCCCGGACGTGGACGTCACGCAGGAGGTGACGCTCACCGACACCTCGGGGATCCCGCTGCGGCTCGGTCCCGCGGAGCTCACCGGTGAGGCGGTCACCGGCGCGAACAACACGCTCGACACCCAGTCCGGCCGCGGCTGGTACGTCACGGTGGAGTTCACGGACGAGGGCGGCCGCGGGTGGGCGTCACTGACCGGGGACGCCGCGTGCGCCCCCCTGGGCGACCCGACGCGCCGCGTGGCGATCGTCCTCGACGGCGGCATCATCACCGCCCCCGAGGTGACCTCCTCCGTCCCGTGCCCCGCGGGCATCACGGGCGGCCAGACGGACATCACCGGCGGCTTCGACCAGGCCTCCTCGCGGGAGCTGGCCGCCGTCATCCAGGGTGGCGCGCTGCCCGTCCCGGTCGAGGTCATCGAGCAGCGGACCGTCGGCCCGAGCCTGGGTGCCGCGGCCATCGACGCGAGCATCCAGGCGATCCTCCTCGGCGTCGCCGTGACGGGCGTCTTCCTC
The DNA here is from genome assembly GCF_000603945.1 of Actinotalea ferrariae CF5-4. Taxonomy (GTDB): domain Bacteria; phylum Actinomycetota; class Actinomycetes; order Actinomycetales; family Cellulomonadaceae; genus Actinotalea; species Actinotalea ferrariae. Next base: position 1,441 of record NZ_AXCW01000090.1, read on the forward strand.
GTCGCCGCCTACCGGCTCATGGGCCTGCTGGCCGTCATCGCCCTCGCCGGCTACGCCGTCATCGCCTACGCCGCCCTCATCGGGCTCGGCGCCACGATCACCCTGCCCGGCCTCGCGGGCTTCGTGCTGGCGGTCGGCATGGCCGTCGACGCGAACGTCCTGATCTACGAGCGCGCCCGCGAGGAGCGTGCGACGCGCAGCCGCTCGCTGCCGATGGCGGTCCGCGAGGGCTTCCGTCGGGCGTTCCCGGCGATCGCGGACTCGAACGTCACGACGCTCATCTCCGCCGGACTGCTCTTCTTCCTGGCGTCGGGGCCCGTGCGCGGGTTCGGCGTCACGCTCACCGTCGGTGTCCTCGCGTCGTTCTTCTCGGCGCTGGTCATCACCCGGGTGCTCGCCGAGACCGCGGCGCGGATCGGCGCGGTCCAGCGCAAGCCCGGCATCACCGGCATCGAGACGCTCGGCAGGCTGCGCGAGCGGCTCACCGCGATGGACCCGAAGTTCCTCGACCACCCGCGGGCCTGGCTCGCCGGCTCGATGGCGCTCGTCCTCCTCGCCGGGCTCGGGCTGGCCGTCCGGGGCGTCGACCTCGGGGTCGAGTTCACCGGCGGGCGCAGCATCCAGTACGAGGTGGCCGAGGAGGTCTCGGCCGACGACGCCCGTGAGGCCGTGGCCGCGGCGGGCTTCCCCGGAGCCGTGGTCCAGGAGGCGGGCGACGGCGGCATCGCCGTGCGCACCAGCCCGATCGACGACCGCCAGCAGCAGCAGATCCGCGACGCGATCGGTGAGATCTCCGGCGGGGCCACGGTGGTGAGCGACGAGCTCATCGGCCCGACCCTCGGCGACGAGCTGCGGCGCAACGCGCTCATCGCGCTCGGCATCGCGCTCGCGGCCCAGCTGCTCTACCTCGCGTTCCGGTTCCACTGGACGTTCTCCGCGGGCGCCGTCGCGGCCCTCGCGACGAACGTCGTCGTCGTGCTGGGCGCCTTCGCGTGGCTCGGCAAGCCGCTCGACGGCGTCTTCCTGGCCGCCCTGCTGACGATCATCGGGTACTCGGTCAACGACTCCGTGGTCGTGTTCGACCGGATCCGCGAGATGTGGCGCGCCAAGCCGGACGAGCCCTTCCACCGGCTCGCGGGGTCCGCGGTGCTCCAGACGCTCCCGCGGACGGTCAACACCGGGGCGAGCACGCTCTTCGTGCTGCTCGCGCTGCTGTTCCTCGGCGGGTCCTCGCTGCGCGACTTCGCCCTCGCGCTCGTCCTCGGCATCGTCGTCGGCACGGCGTCGACCATCTCCATGGCGGTGCCTCTCACGGTGGCGCTGCAGCGGCGGTGGCCGTCGCGGCCGCGCATCAAGGAGGAGAAGAAGCCGGCCCCCGGCGCGAGGACGGACGGCGCCGTCGTCTGAGCCCCCCCGGCGAACCGCCGGCGCGGCCACGCCGGCCGCCGAACACAGAACGGGGAAGGTCCGTGGTGCCTGGCGCCACGGACCTTCCCCGTTCTCGCGCCCCCCGGGGCGCGGGGGGCGGGGCCGGGCCGGCGCGTCGGCCGTCACCCGTTCGACCCAGTTCGGACGCGGGCGGACAAGTCGGACAGCCGCTGCTCAGAATGTGAGACCGGTCTCACGTGAGCCTTGATCTGTCACCCGTTCGGCTGCAACGGTGATCGGAGAGCGCTCTCTGGAGGGTGGCCGATGATGGCCACCGCAGAGGCGCGAGTCGACCCCGTCAGCGACGACGGTGCCGGCGCGACAGGGAGCCCGGGTCCCGCCCGGCTCACCCGAGAGGCAAGGCCATGAAGACCCCTCCGCCCGGCACCCGCACGGTGCCCCCGCAGCCCCGGACCGCCGGGCACCCCTCCGCACGGCAGGACCGGCGACGACGTGTCGCGGCGCTCACCACGGTGGTGCTCGCCCTGTCGGGCGTCGGCGCGACGGCCACGACCGCACAGGCCGGGACGGTTCCCGTCGGCGCCGGCAGCTACACCACCGACCAGGTCGGCCCCGCACCCGCCGGCTGCGGGCCGCTGGCCACCGACGCCCGCGCGTTCGCGACGGACTCCGCCCCCGCGGGTGCCGTCCCGACGAACGACTGGTGGTCCTCGCTGCTCTTCAAGCACCCGAACGCCAGCTGCACCACGAGCGCACCCCTGCACGCGCACCCGGTGTCGTACCAGCCGCAGCTCGACGGCCTGGGCCTGTCGCACACGCTCGAGCCGCGGATGTACGGCACCCCCGGCGGGATCGGCGAGTTCCACTTCCCGTACGAGGAGGACGTCGCCGTCGGGGTGAGCGGCATGACCGCCCCCGTCGTCGAGGTCGCGGACTGGACCGACTGGACCGTCAGCCCGTCGTGGAGCGACGGCACCCGGTCGATGACCGCCACCATCGGCCACGGCTTGCCCTTCACGTGGTTCGAGATCACCGGCGGTGACGCCGTCCTCACCGCCGACGCCGGCGCGCGCGTCTGGCTCGACGACGGCGAGCGCATCGGCTTCAGCGCCGGCGGCGCCGACTACGTCGCCTTCGCCCCGACCGGCGCCACGTGGTCGGTCACCGGCACGACGCTCACCAGCGACCTGGCCGGCCTGGGCTACCTCTCGCTCGCCACCCTGCCGACCACCCCGGCCGACGACGACGCCGCGCGCACCGCGCTCGCCGACGCCTATGCGCCGTACGCCTACGCGCAGGTGACCGGCACCCGCGCCGACTACGTCTACGACGAGGAGGCGAGCGTCGTGCGGACGACGTACTCCGTCGAGACCGCCGTCCGCGAGGGCGCGAACGCCGGCACGGTCCTGGCGCTCTACCCGCACCAGAGCGCGTACCTCGCCGGGACCACCGGCGACGGGCCGGGAGCGGGCGAGCCCGCGGGCCGGGACTACGTGTCCCCGCGCGGGATGATGACCGCCCTCGTCGGCGCGACCTCGTTCACCACGGAGACGCCCTTCACCGGCGTGCTCCCGGAGGTGCCCTCGGTCGCGACCGCCGACGGCGACGCGAACGCCCGCCTCGACGTCCTGGTGGACCAGCTGGCCGCCGACCCGCTGGCGCTCGGTGACGCCGCGGACACCTACTGGGTCGGCAAGGCCCTCGGCCGCGCGGTGCGGATCGTGGAGATCGCGGACCAGCTCGACCGGACCGCCGTCCGCGACACCGCCCTCGCCCAGATCGAGGACGTCCTCACGGACTGGTTCACCGCGACCCCGGGCAAGACCGAGCAGGTCTTCGCCTACAACGAGAACTGGGGCACGCTCGTCGGGTTCCCCGGCTCCTACGGCTCGGACAAGGAGCTCAACGACCACCACTTCCACTACGGGTACTTCCTCGTGGCGGCGGCGACGCTGGCCCGGTTCAACCCCGAGTGGGCGGCCGACGAGGCGTACGGCGGCATGGTCGACGAGCTCATCGCCGACGCGAACGGCTTCGACCGCGCCGAGACGCGCTACCCCTACCTGCGCGACGTCGACATCTACGCGGGCCACGACTGGGCGTCCGGCCACGGCGCCTTCGTCAACGGCAACAACCAGGAGTCCAGCTCCGAGGGCCAGAACTTCGCCAACGGTCTCATCCAGTGGGGCGTCGCGACCGGGGACACCGCCGCCCGTGACGCCGGCATCTACCTCTACGCGACGCAGACGGCGGCGATCCAGCAGTACTGGTTCGACGAGTCGGGGGCCATGCCGGACGCGTTCGGCCACTCGACGGTCGGCATGATCTGGGGCTCCGGCGGCGCCTACGCCACCTGGTTCAGCGGCGAGGCCGAGATGATCCAGGGGATCAACACCTTGCCCATCACCGGCGGTCACCTCTACCTCGGGCTGCGGCCCGACGACGTCGTGGAGAACTACGACGAGATGGTCGCGGTCAACCGCGGCAACCCGTCGGTCTGGCAGGACATCCTGTGGTCGTACCTCGCCCTGGGCGACGCCGACCGTGCCCTCGGCGAGCTCGACGCGGACCGCGAGTACCCGGTCGAGGAGGGCGAGAGCCGGGCGCACACGTACCACTGGATCGCGAACCTGGCCGCCCTGGGGAGGGTCGACGCGACCGTGACCGCCGACCACGTCAACGCCGCCGTGTTCTCCGACGCCGGGGCGCGCACCTATGTCGCGGCCAACGTCACCCAGGCGCCGCTGACGGTCACCTTCTCCGACGGCACCGTCCTGGACGTGCCCGTCGGGCAGACGGTGACGACCGGTGCGCACACCTGGAGCGGCGGCGGCGCGCCGGGAGGCACCGAGGAGCCCGGCGACCCGACCGACCCGACGGAGCCCCCGGCTCCCGCGGCCACCGAGCTCCACCTGACGCCCGACGGCCTGGCGACCGAGCCGGGCACGGCCCAGACGGCCACGCTGGGCCCGCGCGTCGGCATGGACGCCGTCGGCGACCCCGCCACCGGGCTGGTCCTCCAGGCCGACGGCGTCAGCGGGACCTTCGGTGGTCTGCGCACCGCGTTCGACATCGGCATCGACGCGGGTACCGCGGTCGGCAACGGCACGCGGTTCCGCGTGTCGTACGACCTCACCGGCGACGGCACGTGGGACCGGGTGGAGAGCCACGGCTACTTCGCGACGGACCCGGTGCCGGGTTTCGAGCGGTACACGTCGGCCAACCGTCCCGTCGAGTCCTCCGAGGGCGCGCTCGGGGCGATGACCGGTGGCTCGATCAAGGTCGAGCTCTGGAACGTCCTCGGCACCGGCGAGTCCCTGGTGGACCTCGCGACCTCCGTCGTCCGGGTGCCGTTCGGCGGGCTCACGCTCGACGGCGGGACCGACCCGACCGACCCGACGGACCCGACCGACCCGACGGACCCCGTGGATCCCGAGCCGGAGCCCGTGGCGCCCGGCGCACCCGGCGAGGTCTTCGTCACCGCGTCGAGCGGCACGGCGCTGGACGTCGCGTGGGAGGCGCCGTCGGACGCCGGGACGCACGAGGTGACCGACTACCGGGTGCAGTACCGCACCGCGGGTGACACCACGTGGACCCGGTTCCTCGACCCGGTCACCGCCACCACCGGCGCCCGGATCACGGGTCTGACGCCGGGCACGCAGTACGAGGTCCGCGTCCGCGCGGTCTCGGACGCCGGGCTGGGGACCTTCTCCGCCCGCGTGGCCGCGACGACCTGGGCGGCGCCGTCGGCCCCCCAGGCCCTCACCGCGAAGGTGCAGGGTCGGAACGTCCAGCTGAGCTGGATCGCCCCGCGGGACGCCGGCCACTCGCCTGTCACCGACTACGTCGTCGAGGTCTCCGCGGACGGCACGACGTGGACCGTCGTCGACGACGGCGTCAGCGCCGAGCCGGGGGCGCGGATCACGGGGCTGGCGGGGAAGACGTCGCACCTCGTGCGGGTCGCCGCGGTCAGCGACGTCGGCGTCGGTGCCTGGCTCACGGTGTCGGCGACGACCCGGTGAGCCCGGGAGCCGTCACCGGGCGGTGACGGCTCACTGAACCGACCCGAGATGGAACGGGGAAGGTCCGTGGTGCAGGGCGCCACGGACCTTCCCCGTTCTCGCGCGCGGTCAGCGACCGCGCAGCGCTCCGGCGCCGGCGCCGGCGCACCGCACCACCGCGGAGATCCCGAACGCGACGAACACCACGACGCCGACGGCGGCGACGGGCACACCCCCGCCCACGAGCGCCCCGAACAGCACGATGGCGAGTCCGAGGGCCGCGAGCGCGAAGTCCCGAGTCTGCTTGTCCATGCCAGATCCCCCCTCCGGCCGACGGTGCCGCGGCGATCGCCGCGGGCGAGCACCGCCACCGTGCGATGTCACGCGACGCTAGCCCGTGGCACAGACGCCCACAAGATCGAGGAGGGCCGGGCGCGCGGGAACATCGCGGGGACGGTGGGCGCTCACCTCGACGAGCACGCCACCCCGAGGAGCCCCGCATGAACGACCACGGCACCCGCCCCAGGGACTACGGGCACGACCTGCTGTTCGGCTCGTTCGTCACGCCGACGGCGCAGGACCCGGACGCCGTCGTCCGGCTCGCCGTCGCCTCGGAGGAGGCGGGTCTGGACCTGGTGACGTTCCAGGACCACCCCTACCAGGCGGGCTTCCTCGACACCTGGACGCTGCTGACCTGGGTCGCGGCGCGCACCGAGCGCATCCACCTCGCGGGCAACGTCCTCAACCTGCCGCTGCGGCAGCCCGCGGTCCTCGCGCGGTCCGCGGCGAGCCTGGACCTGCTGTCGGGCGGCCGGGTCGCGCTCGGGCTCGGGGCCGGCGGGTTCTGGGACGCGATCGAGGCGATGGGCGGGACGCGGCTCACGCCCGGCGAGTCGGTGGACGCGCTGCAGGAGGCGCTGGAGATCGTCCGCGGCATCTGGGCGACCGGCGAGCGCGCGGCCCTGCGGGTCGAGGGCACGCACCACCGGGTGCGCGGGGCCAAGCGCGGCCCGGCGCCCGCGCACGACATCCCGATCTGGGTCGGCGCGTACAAGCCCCGGATGCTGCGCCTGGTCGGGTCCCGGGCCGACGGCTGGCTCCCTTCGCTGCCCTACCTGCGCTCGTTCGAGGACCTCGACCGGGGCAACGCCGTCATCGACGCGGCCGCGACGGCCGCCGGACGCGACCCGGGCGCCGTCCGCCGGCTGCTCAACATCACGCCGGCCGAGCTCGACGTCGAGGTGCTCACCCGCCTCGCGCTCGAGCACGGCGTCTCGGGCTTCATCGCCATGGGCGACGACCCGCGCCCCCTGGCCCGCCTCGGCCGGGAGGTCGCCCCGGCGGTCCGCGACGCGGTCGCGGCGGCCCGCGCCGAGCGTGCCCGGGCGGGGATCGTGGAGCCCGGTCCCGCCGGTCGCACGCACACCGGGAACCACTCCGATGACGCCCCGGGCGGCGCGGCCGCCCCGGCCGAGCCGCTGCGCTCGTCGGGCCACGCCGGGGTGACGGCGCGGATCAACGACGCCGCGCCGTCACCCGCACGTGCGACGGAGGCGACCGAGGTGACGGCGCCGTCGGCGGCGAAGGCCGTGCCCGGGGTGACGCCCACGCCCGACGACGGCGTCCGGCACGCCTCCCGCAGCGTGTGGCGGGAGGACGACCGCCCGACCGCCCCGCCGCCCCCGCCCGGCACGACGCACTCACCGAACGGCCGGGCGGTCGCCCAGCACCTGGTGGACGTCCACGACCACCTGCGCTCGGAGCTCACCGAGCTGCGCCGGGTCACCGAGCAGGTGCTCGACGGTGCGCTCGACGCGGGGTCCGCGCGGTCGGCGATCAACGCGATGACCCTGCGGCAGAACGCCTGGGTGCTCGGCGCCTACTGCGCGACGTACTGCCGCACCGTGACGGGCCACCACACGCTCGAGGACCGGAGCATCCTGCCGTACCTGCGCCGGGTGGAGCCGGGCCTCGAGCCCGTCGTCGACCGCCTCCAGGCCGAGCACGTCGACATCCACCACGTCCTGGAGGACGTCGACGCCGCGCTCGTGCGCTTCGTCTCCGACGACGACGGCGCCGCGGTGCTGCGCGAGGCCGTCGACCTCCTCACGGACGTGCTGCTGTCGCACCTGTCCTACGAGGAGCGCGAGCTGATCGAGCCGCTCGCCCGCTTCGGCATGGCGCCCGGCCAGGTCTGAGACCGGCCGCCCGCCCCTGGTCCCCGCCGCTGGTCCGCCGCCCGCCCCCGCGAGGTCGCACCCCGCCCGACCGGGCACTGCGTGAAGACCTGGTCGCCCCTGAAGCCACCAACCCTTCCCACAGGTGCTTGCCACGAGCGGGGTCACGGGCGCAGGGGATACCTCCGGTAGGCGCGCTGCTGCACCCTGGCCCGGCCGGTGAGCTCGGCGCGCAACCGGCTGTCGACCCGCGCCGCCTGGTGCTCGAGCTCCCGCAGGAGCTTGCGGTGGCTGTCGAGCCGGCGCTGCGGGAGCGTCCCGTCCTCGACGGCCGCAAGGACCGCGCAGCCGGGCTCGGTGCGGTGAGCGCAGTCGGCGAACCGGCAGCGGCTCGCGAGGTCCTCGATCTCGGCGAAGACGTCATCGAGCGCCTCCTCACCCGCGAGGCCGATGGTGCGCAGACCCGGGGTGTCGAGGACGGCACCCCCACCGGGGACCAGGTGCAGCTCGCGTGTCACCGTGGTGTGCCGGCCCTTGCCGTCGACCCGCAGGGCGCGGGTGCTCATGACGTCGCCGCCGACGAGGGCGTTGAGCAGCGTGCTCTTGCCCGCCCCCGACGCCCCGACCAGGGCGACCGTGGCGCCGCCGCGCAACCGGTCGCGCAGCGGCTCGAGCCCGGCGCCGGTCAGCGCCGAGACGGCGAGCACCGGGGCGCCGGGCGCGACCTCGGCGACCTCGGCCGCGAGGACGTCGGGCTCCGCAGGCAGGTCCGCCTTCGTCAGGACGACGTACGGCTCGGCGCCCGAGGACCACGCGAGAGCGAGGAGCCGCTCGATGCGGGCCAGGTCGACGTCGGGCGCCATGCCCTCGGCGACGGCGACCACGTCGGCGTTCGCGGCGAGCACCTGGCCGTAGGAGGAGCCCCGCGCGACCTGGGCCCGGACGACCGCGGTGCGTCGGGGCAGCACGCGCTCGACGGCCCCCGTGCGAGCGCCGGCGACCGGCACGACGACGACCCAGTCCCCCGCTGCGGGGACCTGGACGGGATCGGCCGCGACGGCGCGCTCGAGCGCCGGCGCCCAGGCGGCCGTGACGGTCACGACGCCGTCGTCGGGCGCGACGGACACGGCGCCGTCGTGGGTCGCGACCAGGACGTCGCAGCGGCCGCGCCCGGAGCGGGCGACGCGGCCGGGAACCGCACCGGTGGGTGCGTCGGCGAGGAGGTCGGCCCAGGTCTGCCGCCAGGACTCGTCCCAGCCGAGCGGGACGAGCGGGTCGGCCGAGGGTGGGATGTCCGGAGCCCCGGCTGGAAGCGCCAGGAGCGCGGGGCCCGGCGTGCCGGCCGCGGACGGCGACGACGACGACGCGGGCGAGGTCGAGGAGGGACGGGACGGGCGGGGTGATGCTGAGGACAACGGAGGACCCTTCGAGGGGCCCCGCGGCGTCAGGTCCCGCGGGGCGAGGTGGTGGTGGGCACGGCGACGTCGACGACGCTCATGGCGCACCTCCCCTCGGTCCGGACGATGGTCGAGCCCGATGGGCCCGCACCTCGACGGTAGACCGCCCACCTCGCCCGCCGCACCGCATTTCCGTGGGCCCGCCGCGAGGGCCGACGATCGGGGGCCGCCCGAGGGGGCTACGGCTCACGACCGGGCTGCCGCCGGACAGCGGGAACCGTTCGGGTCGACGCCCGTTCAGGGCCGGCGGTGCGGCCGGAGTCCGTGCGGTTCGTACAGGGTCCCCTCGGCGACCCGCCGGGCGACGGTGGCCAGCGCGTGGTCCCGCAACGCCGTCCGACCGGCCAGCTCCGCGGCAGCGGCCACCTGCAACGACAGCGTGGCCCGGTGGACCATGGCCCGGTGCAGCAGGTCCGGCTCGACGTCGGCCGCGAGCTGCTGCACGCCGAACGCCCCGACGAGCGGCGCGACGTCGACGGCCGGGTCGGCCCAGGCGGCGTGGTCGACGTCGATGAGGCCGGTGAGCCCGGCGTCGTCTCCCGCGTCGGGCCAGAGGACGTTGTGCAGTCCGAGGTCACCGTGGACGAGGCACGCGTCGGCCTCGGCCTCCGCCTCGAGCACGTCGGCGACGACGCGGGCCGCCGTCGACCGCGCGGACGGCGGCAGCCGCGGGGCGAGCTGCTCACGGACCAGGGCGGGCCAGGAGGCGCCACCGCACCAGGAGCGGACCGGCGGGAGCGCTGCCGTGGCCCCGTCGCGGTGCACGGCGCGGAGCCGGTCGAGGAGCTGGACCATCCCGTGGCGCACGTCCGACCAGTGCGAGGCCGATCGGGGCTCGCCGGCGACCCGGGACACCAGGACGCCGGTGACGCCGTCGGCGGTGACGGGCTCGGACAGGGGCGTCGGCACCGGCACGCCCAGGTCGAGACCGGCGACGACGGACGTCACCGCGGCCTCGCGCTGCGTCCGCTCGCGGTGCCCGCGGCCGTCGGTCAGACGGGCGACGGGGCCGGTCGGCAGCACCAGCACCTCGTGGAAGGCCCCGTGCTCGACGCGGGCGCGCGACCAGTCGTCGTCAGGCCAGGCCGCCGCCGCCCAGCCGCGGGCGTCGAGCCTGCCGTCCCCCATGTCGGCAGCCTCGCACGCGGCGGGCCGTGCCTCACCCCGAGACCGTGCCCGGACGCCGAGACCGTGCCGCGCACGGCACGGTCTCGGCACCACGGCACGGAGTGGGCAGCCCCTGCGCGCGGGGCCTCGGGCGTCAGGCGCCGACGGTGGTGACCGGCTCGACGCCCAGCTCGGAGAGCAGGTTCAGGACCCGCCCGTGGATGTCGTCGCGGATGGTGCGGACGGGCTCGATGCCCTGGCCGGCCGGGTCGTCGAGCTTCCAGTCCTCGTAGCGCTTGCCCGGGAAGATCGGGCAGACGTCGCCGCAGCCCATCGTGATGACGACGTCGGACGCCTGGACGGCCTCGGTGGTGAGGACCTTGGGCTTCTGGTCGCGGATGTCGATGCCGAGCTCGAGCATCGCCTCGACAGCCGTCGGGTTGATCTGGTCCGCGGGCATCGAGCCGGCGGAGCGCACCTCGACCTGCCCGCCGGACAGGTGGGTGAGGAAGCCGGCGGCCATCTGCGAGCGGCCGGCGTTGTGGATGCAGACGAACAGGGCGGACGGGCGGGCGTCGGTGGTCACGGAAATCTCCTGGTGGTCGTGGTCGTGGTCGTGGTCGTGGTCGGGGCCGGGTCGAGGCAGAGGTCGGTCGGGTCGGTCGGGGACGTGGGTCGGGTGGCCGTGGGCCGGTCAGCGCTCCGTGCCCGTCGGGGCCGCCGGCAGGAGCTCCGCCGCCAGCGCCGCGACGCGGGCCGCGAGGTCGTCGTGGATGGCGCGGACGCCGTCGGGCGAGGCCATGGCCGGGTCGCCGACGGGCCAGTCCTCGTAGCGCTTGCCCGCGAGGACCGGGGTCGCGTCGCCGCAGCCCATCGTCACGACGACGTCGGCGGCGCGCACCGCGTCGTCGGTGAGCGGCTTGGGGAACGGCTCCTCGGCCTCCGGGCCGAGCAGCTCGGCGAGCAGCGGCTCGACGGTGGCGTGGATGCGCGCCGCGGGCAGGGACCCGGCGGAGCGGACGACGACGGCGTCCCCGGTCAGGCGCCGCAGCAGCGCGGCGGCGAGCTGGGAGCGGCCGGCGTTGGCGGTGCAGACGAAGAGCACGCGTGGCCGTGTCGGGACACCCGGGGCGGGTGCCGCGCCGCCGTCGGCCTCCCGGGGTGCGGCTCCGTCGGCCGGGGACGTGGCGCCCTCGGCCGCCGCGGCCGCGAGGAGGTCCTCGAGGCGCTGGACGGCGAAGCGCTCGGCCAGCACGGGGAGGTGGGTGGTCACCGTGGCGGTCCGGGCCAGCGCAGTACCGGACTCGCGCACGACCAGCCGGACGACGTCCGGCGAGAGCTGCGGGAAGCGGGCCACGAGGCGCTCGACGGCGTGGGAGAGCGCCGCGTCGACGTCGAGCCGCGTGGGCTCGTCGACGTCGTCGGCGGGGTGCGGGGCGGACGCGGCGCGGGCCAGGGCGTCCAGCAGCGACGACGCCACGCGGTCCATGCCCGGGGCGAGGGAGTAGAAGATCCAGGTCCCGCGCCGCTCCGCGGTGACGACGCCGGCCTCGCGCAGCGAGCGCAGGTGGTGGGAGACGGTCGGTGCGGCGAGCTCGGTGAGGGAGGCGACGTCGCCCGCGGCGAGCCGGCCGCCCGGGGCGCCCGCGAGGGCCGAGACGATCTGGAGCCGCAGGGGGTCCGCCATCGCGCGCACGACCGGGGCGACGGACTCCGCCACGTCGCGGGGCATCGCGTGCCCGTGCGACGCCGCCGACTCGCCCTGCGCGTTGCCGCTCATGCGGCCCCCCTCCTGTTTCCAGCAACATCTAATTAGATGTTCCTCGAAAAGGCAAGCCGCGCTGCGGTGGGCACACGGGTCGCAGGGCGACGCCGTCGCTCACCGCAGCGCGGCCGGGCCGCTCGGCGGAGACCTACCGGATCAGTCGCGCCAGACCTGCACGACGCTCGGGCGCGGGCCGCCCCACGCGTCGTCGGTCACGGTGCCCTCGGCGCCGTAGTCCGGGAAGAGCGACTGCTGCGCACCCCAGGTCCCGTCCTCGCCCGGGTGCTGCACGGCCACGTAGACCATGTCCTGCTGCTCGCGGATCACCGGACCGCACGTCTCCGCACCGGTCGGCACCGACAGGAACTGCTGCACCCGCCCGCGCTCAGGCCCCTCCAGCGGCACCTTGAACAACCCGTCGCAGTACCCGATCGCACCCGGCGCACCGTCCGTCGAGACCCACAGCGTCCCGTCACCGTCGAAGGCCACGTTGTCGGGGCAGGAGATGGGCGACACGGCCTCGGGCGGGAACCCGGCGAAGTACGTGTACGGGTTCGCCGCTGGGTCGCCGCACAGCAGCAGGATCTGCCAGCCGAACGCGGTCCCGGTCGGGTCGTCACCGGCCTCGGTCAGCTCGATGACGTGACCGTTGCGGTTGCGGGTGCGCGGGTTCGGCTCGGTCGCGCCCTCGTTCGTGCCCGTGCCGCGCGCCGTGTTGTTCGTGCAGGCCACATAGACCCGACCGGTGCGGGGGTTGGGCTCGACGTCCTCGGGGCGGTCCATCTTCGTGGCGCCGACGGCGTCCGCCGCGAGCCGCGTGTGCACCAGGACCTCGTCCGTCGTGAAGCCCGGCACCTGGCTGACCCCGTCGAGGACGAGCGGGAGCCACTCCCCTGTCCCGTCGAACATGCCGTCCGACGGCAGCGCCCCGGTGCCGGTGATCTCCTCGACCGGGGAGTCCCCACGGAAGCGGGCGACGTACAGGCTGCCGGCGGAGAGGAGCTGCTTGTTGTGCTCGCGGTGCCGGTCGCCCTTGCGGTAGGTGTCGCGCGAGACGAACTTGTAGAGGTACTCGAACCGCTCGTCGTCCCCCATGTAGGCCACGACGTGGCCGCTCGCCGCGATACGCACCGTCGCACCCTCGTGCTTGAACCGGCCGAGCATCGTGTGCTTCACGGGCGTGGACGTCGGGTCGTAGGGGTCGACCTCGACGATCCAGCCGAAGCGGTTCGGCTCGTTCTCGTACCCAGGGGTGCGGGCGTCGAACCGGGGGTCGACCTCCTCCCAGCCCCGAGTGGTCGGGTCCGGCCGCAGGCCGTAGCGCGCCTGCTCCGGTGTCCCCTCGGCCCGGAAGTAGCCCTGGAAGTTCTCCTCGCCGGACAGCACAGTGCCCCACGGCGTGGTGCCGCCCGCGCAGTTGTTGAAGGTGCCGAGCACGAGGGTGCCCGTCGGGTCGTCCTGCGTCCGCAGCAGCGGCGAACCGGCCGCCGGCCCGGACACCGTGAAGGGCGTCGTGGCGGTGATCCTCCGGTTCAGGGGAGCGCCGACGACGTACCGCCACGGCTCGCGCTTGCGGTCGCGCGTCAGCTCGACGACGGACATGCCGTGCGCGGCCATCCCGATCCAGCGCTGCTCCGCGAGCTGCTCCGGCGTCGTCGCCGGGGGGAACATGATCGCCTCGTTGGTGTACTCGTGGTTGTTCACCAGCACCGCGCTACGCCCGTTGGGGTGCTCGAGGATGTCCAGGTAGTCCGCGTTGTAGCCGAGCATGCGCTCCTGGAGCTCGGCGGTGAGCGTGGTCGGGTCGAACCGGTCGTCCTCGGAGAAGAGCGGGTCGCCCCACCGGATGATCGGGGCCCACGTGTAGCCGCCCGGCACGACCAGGTCGTCGACCGCCGCCCCGACGGGCGCGATCGGCACGAAGGGCAGTCGGCCGCCTCGGGCGGCGGCGGACGCGGGAGCCGCCGTGCCGACCTGGGCCGCGAGCGCCAGGGCGCCGGCTCCGGCGGCCGCGCCGAGCAGGACCGCACGGCGGGTCAGCGCTGTCTCCGCCACGTCCTTGAACGTCGGGTTCTCGCTGCGGTTGGGCACCTCGTGGAAGCAGGCGTCCGCGCACTTGAGATGGCAGGTCACCGGCGAACGCTTGCCGGCCGTGTGCCCGAGCATGGGCAGGAGCGGCAGCAGGCGGCGGGAGGTGCTGCTCGTCCGGGCGTCGCCCGGTCGTTCATCCGTCGTGGTCATCATCGTCCCCTCGGATCGGCAGGTGCTGGGGACGCTACCGTGAGAGGCGATGTGACTCCATCGGAGAGCCGGCCGTGACTGAGCCGTGCGGGCCGCCGCACGTCAGCACCTCCTGGCCGGTCCGACGGCCGCCGGGAAGGCGGCCGTCGGAGGCGGGGCCAGGAGGTGCCGATCCCTCTTCGAGCCGCCCGGATCAGTCGCGCCAGACCTGAACGACGCTCGGGCGCGGGCCGCCCCACGCGTCGGCGGTGACGGTCCCCTCGGCGACGTAGTCCGGGAAGAGCGACTGCTGCGCGCCCCAGCTGCCGTCCTCGCCCGGGTGCTGCACGGCGACGTAGACCATGTCCTGCTGCTCGCGGATCACCGGGCCGCACGTCTCCGCGCCGGTGGGCACCGAGAGGAACTGCTGGACGCGTCCGCGCTCGGGCCCCTCGAGCGGCACCTTGAAGAGGCCGTCGCAGTACCCGATCGCGTTCGGGGCGCCGTCGGTGGAGATCCACAGGGTGCCGTCGCCGTCGAAGGCGAGGTTGTCCGGGCAGGAGATCGGCGAGACCGCCTCCGGCGGGAACCCGGCGAAGTAGGTCGAGCCGTTGACCGCGGGGTCGCCGCAGAGCAGCACGATCTGCCAGCCGAACGCCGTCGCGGTCGGGTCGTCGCCCGCCTCGGTCAGCTCGATGACGTGACCGTCGCGGTTGCGGGTGCGCGGGTTCGGCTCGGTCGCGCCCTCGTTCGTGCCCGTGCCGCGCGCGCTGTTGTTCGTGCACGCGACGTACACGCGGCCCGTGCGCGGGTTCGGCTCGACGTCCTCGGGGCGGTCCATCTTCGTGGCACCGACGGCATCGGCGGCCAGGCGGGTCCGCACCAGCACCTCCTCGGTGCTGAAGCCCGGCACCTGGCTCACGCCGTCGAGGACGAGCGGGACCCACTCCCCCGTGCCGTCGAACATGCCGTCCGAGGGCAGCGCCCCGGTGCCGGTGATCTCCTCCACCGGGGAGTCGCCGCGGAAGCGCGCCACGTACAGGCTTCCAGCGGACAGCAGGCGCTTGTTGTGCTCGCGGTGCTGGTCGCCCTTGCGGTACGTGTCCCGCGAGACGAACTTGTAGAGGTAGTCGAAGCGCTCGTCGTCGCCCATGTACGCGACGACGTGACCGCTCGGCGCAATGCGCACCGTGGCGCCCTCGTGCTTGAACCGGCCGAGCATCGTGTGCTTCACGGGCGTGGACGTCGGGTCGTACGGGTCGACCTCGACGATCCAGCCGAAGCGGTTCGGCTCGTTCTCGTACCCGGGCGTCCGCGCGTCGAAGCGGGGCTCCACGTCCTCCCACCCGCGCGTCGTCGCACGGTCGCGGATGCCGTACCGGGCGTTCTCCGGGGTCTCCGGCGCACGGAAGTAGCCCTGGAAGTTCTCCTCGCCGGACAGGACGGTCCCCCACGGGGTCGTACCGCCGGCGCAGTTGTTGAGCGTGCCGACCACGACCGTGCCGGTCGGGTCGTCCTGCGTCCGCAGCAGCGGCGAGCCGGCGGCCGGACCGCTGAACGTCATCGGGGTGCTCACCGTGATCCGCCGGTTCAGCGGCGCGCCGACGACGTACTGCCACGGCTCGCGCTTGCGGCCGCGGGTCAGCTCCACCACGGACATCCCGTGCGCGGCCATGCCGATGCGCCGCTGCTCGGCGAGCTGCTCGGGGGTCGTGGCGGGCGGCAGCATGACGTCCTCGTTCGTGTACTCGTGGTTCGTCACGAGCACGCCGCTGCGCCCGTTCGGCGCCTCGAGGATGTCGAGGTAGTCGACGTTGTAGCCGAGGAGGCGCTCCTGGAGCTCCGCGGTCAGCGTCGCCGGGTCGAACCGGTCGGCCTCGGAGAACAGGGGGTCGCCCCACCGCACCAGCGGCGCCCAGACGTAGCCGCCCGGCACGACCAGGTCGTCCACGGCCGCCCCGACCGGCGCGATGGGCTGGAAGGGCAGCCGGCCTCCGGTCGTGCCGGCCGCGACGGCGGACGGTGCGCCGCCGACGTGCGCGGCGATGCTCACGGCTCCCGCGCCGGCGGCCAGGCCCACGAGCACCGAGCGTCGCGACAGCGCGGTGTCGGCGACCTCCCGGAAGGTCGGGTTGTCGCTCGTGTTGGGCACGGGGTGGAAGCACGCGTCGGCGCACTTGAGGTGGCACGTCACCGCGGAGCGCTTGCCCGCGGTGTGCCCCAGCATCGGCAGGAGCGGCAGCAGACGCCGGCGGCGCCCGCCGCGTCCGTCGGTGTCGGTGTGGTCGGTGAGGCCAGGTCGGTCGTCCGTCGTCGTCATCGTCTCCCCCGATGTCGCAAGGTCTGTCCTCGCGACCCTGGCAGCCGAAGGTGACCGCCCGGGTGAACGAGAGGTGACGGAGCGCCGAACGTCAGCGGGACATCCCGCGCGCCCCCCGGCGACGGCCGGCCGCGGCCAGACCGACGACGACGACCAGCGGCCACAGCGACTGCGCGCCCGCGACGACCCGCTCGGACAGCCCGGTCAGGGCGCCCTCGGTCGGCGTCACCTGCTGCAGCTCGAGCAGGAACCAGGCGAACAGGCCCGTCAGGACGGCGGCGGCGGTGCCCGCGACGGCGGGGCGCAGGACGGCCGGCCGGGCGTCGTCGTCGGCCGCGGGACGCCGGCGCCAGGAGAACGCCGGCCAGAGGCACAGCGCGACGAAGCCCACCCCGGCCGCGGCG
>NZ_AXCW01000091.1 GCF_000603945.1 Actinotalea ferrariae CF5-4
TCCAGGCGCGCCAGCAGGCGGTGGTCGCCGCCGCGCTCGAGGCGAGCCCGGGCCTCCTGCGGCCGGTCCACGCCGCCCCCTCCGAGCTCTGGCACCTGCCGGGGACCTGGGTCGCGGGCACGGGGGAGCGGGACGTCCTGGTCGCGACGCCCGACGGGCTGCTGCAGGGCGTCGAGCCGGAGACCGGCCGGGTGCGCTGGGGCGTGGACGGCCCGCCGCCGGGGGGCTCGTCGTGGTGCACGGTGCTGCACCGCACCCCTGACGGCACCGGGATCACGCGCACCGCCACCGGGACACGGCCCGCGGCGCTCGCGCTGTGCGAGGAGGGCACGTGGGCGGCAGGACTCGACGGCTCCCGCATCCGACTCACCCTCGCGCGGACGCTGGACCCGGCGACGGGGGCCGTGCTCGCGGAGCGCGCGCTCGGCGGCGGGCTCCTCGTGTCCGACGTCGTCGACGGCGACCTCCTCCACGCGTCCGCGGACCAGGCCGGATTTGTGAGCGTCGCGCGCTGGGACCCCTGGACGGGTGAGCCGCGCTGGGCGTTCCGCAGCGACCGCCGCATCACCGACCGCCGCAGCAACGGGGTGCAGGTGCACCACGGTGCCGGGACGCTCTCCTTCGTGGGGTCGAGCACGCTGACGCTGGACCTCGGCTCGGGGCGCCAGGTCGACCGCCCGGGTGACACGCCTCCCGCGGACGCCGTCGTCGGGTACCTGGCCGACGGTGCGGCCGTCCTCGCCGGCGCGCGGGACGGGGGGACGACGACGCGGGTGCTCGCGCCCGACGGGACGCTGCGCTACACGACGGAGGGGGCGCCCCTCCTGCCGTCGCTGCGGGTCGGGAGCGCGGCGGGTGTGCTCCTGGTCCGGGCGACCGACGGCGGGGTCCGGGCCGTGGAGGCCGCGACGGGCGCGCCGCTCTGGCGCGAGCGCCCCTCGGGACGCGGACCGGACCGGGCCGCCGACCTGTCCGTCCTGGCCGAGGTCGACGCCACGGTCGTCCTCACCGATGCCGTCGAGGCGTGGGGCGTCGACCTGCGCACCGGGCGCCCGGCATGGCGCCACGCGCTCGCGGACGTCGCGCGGCTCCAGCCGCTCACCGACGGCGCCGTGGTGGTCCTCCCCGTGCAGGACGGCACGCCGTCCGGCAGCCTCCTGGCCGTGGAGGTCCGGTCCGGTGCGGAGCTGTGGCGCACGCCGCTGGCCCCGGGCACCAAGGGCGTGCGGCCCGCCCACGGCCTCCTGCTCGTCGAGTCCGAGGACGGCATCACCGCGCTGGGCTGAGTCCCCGCCGGGGACTGTCGGGACCGGTCGCAACGACCTACCCTCGGAGGATGCGGCGCCGCACCGACGGCGTCACGCCGGGGCGCCCGGTGGGGTCCGCCCCGCAGCACGGTCCCGCCGGCGTGGTGACCGTGCACGAGGTCGACGTGGAGCTCGTCGAGGACGCCGAGCCCCGGTCGGCCCGCGTGCGGTCGCGGGACCCGGACCGGCGGCGCTCCCGTCCGGCGACCGCTCGGGGCGCGGAGCCGGCTGCGCGTCGGCACCTCGGCGGCCTCGCGACCGGCGCGGCCCTGGCGCTCGTCGGGGTCCTCGTCCTGGGGCTCAACGTCGCGACGGAGGCCCGCTCGACCGCCGCCGCGGCACGGGTCGCCGCCGCACCCGGTGTCCTGGACGCCGTCACGGGGTTCGGGGTGTCCTGGACGCGGACCGACGTCCAGCTCCTGGGCGTGGTGGAGGACGTCGTCCTCGTCTCCTCCGCCGGCCGGATGGCCGAGGCGCTCGACGCCCGCACCGGAGCCGTGCTGTGGACCGTCGGCGAGCCCGGTGGGTCGGGGTGGTGCACCCTGCTCTCCAGCGACCAGCCGGGCATCCAGTTCGAGCGCACCACGCCCTGGACGCCCGCGGGCGAGGACCTCGCGTGCCACCGCAGCGGCTGGTGGTCCGACGGTCCGACCGACCCGCTGCGCCGACGGACCCTGGTCGAGGTCGTCGACACCGCCACGGGCCGCACCACCGGCCGGCTGGAGGAGGACGGGCGCCTCGTCACGTCGATGCTCGTGGCCGGCGACCTCGTTCCCGTGGTGGCGCGCGACGACGGGTCGGTCGTGGTCTCCCGCTGGGAACCGGGTGCCGCCCGCACCCGCTGGCGCACGGTGTCCGGGCCGGGTCTGGCGACCCCCGACGCCGTCGGGACGGCCGTCCTGCAGGACGGTCGGACCCTCACCGTGCGGGGTCACACGCGCCTCACCGTCGCCCTCGCGGACGGCTCCCCGCTCGCTTCCCACGTCCCGGCCCTCGCGCGGCGTCGGACGGCGGGGACCCCGCCGACGCCGCCCGTCACGGACGTACCCGACCCGGTGGCGCTCGTCGCGGGTCCGGAGGGGACGCGCGTGGTGGAGCCCGGGCAGGGCCGGGCGGTCCGGGAGCTGTGGCGGCTCCCCCGGGGGACGACGCCGGTCCCGGTCGCAGACGTCGCCGGGGTCCTCGTGCTGGCCGGCACGGCGCAGGTGGCGGCCCACGAGCGGCGGACCGGCCGGGTGCTGTGGCGGACGGAGACGGCTGCGGCGGTCGACCCGGTGGCGCTCACGGACGGCGTGGTGGTGCTCCTGCCGGTCCCCGGGGACGGCACGACGGACCTGGCGGCCGTCCGGCTCGCCGACGGGCTCGAGCTGTGGCGGGAACCGCTGCCTCCGGGCACCCGGCTG
The DNA here is from genome assembly GCF_000603945.1 of Actinotalea ferrariae CF5-4. Lineage (GTDB taxonomy): Bacteria > Actinomycetota > Actinomycetes > Actinomycetales > Cellulomonadaceae > Actinotalea > Actinotalea ferrariae. The sequence continues at coordinate 2,711 of NZ_AXCW01000091.1, forward strand.
CTCGTGCCCGCCGGGGCCGCCGTCGTCGTCCAGGCCCGCGACGGGGTGGTGGGCGTCCCCGTCAGTCCGTGAGCAGCGCCCAGACGGTGGTGTCCGCCGGCACGACGACCCGCCCGTCGCCGGTGGCTCCCAGCGGGCCCGAGGCCACGAGCACGGCCGCACCGGGGGGCAGGACCGCCTCGGACGCGCCGACGACCGCCACGACGAGCACGTCCCGGTTCACGAACGCCAGCACGTCCCCCGCCGGGGCGCCGGTGGAGGTCGTCAGCCCGTCGGCCCAGGCGAGCGAGCCCGTGCCGAGCGCCTGCTCGCGGCGCACGCGCAGCGCCGTCCGGTACAGCTCCAGCGTGGAGCCGGGGACGCCGCGCTGCCGGTCGGCCGCGTAGCGGGCGTAGGACGCGGGCTGGCTCAGCCAGGTGGCCCCGGTGGGGGAGAAGCCGTACGCCGGCGCGTCCGCGGACCAGGGCAGCGGGACCCGGCACCCGTCCCGGCCGCGCTCGGTGTGGCCGGACCGCCACCAGGCGGGGTCCTGGCGCTCGTCGTCGGCGAGGGTGGTGTGCTCGGGCAGGCCGAGCTCCTCGCCCTGGTACACGTAGGCCGACCCCGGCAGCCCGAGCATGAGGAGCGTCGCCGCCCGTCCGCGGCGCAGCCCCAGCGCCTCGTCCGGCTGCGGGTCGGTGGCGCCGATGCCGTTCGGCCGGGAGCCCGGTACCGCCAGCCCCAGACGCGACGTGTGGCGCACGACGTCGTGGTTGGACAGCACCCACGTCGTCGTGGCGCCGACCTCGTCGTTGGCCCGGAGCGACGCGGTGACGACGGCGCGCAGGTCCGGCGCGGCCCACAGCGTGGTGAGGAAGGCGAAGTTGAACGCCTGCTGCATCTCGCCGGGGCGGACGTAGCGCGCGAGGCGCTCCATCGGCTCGACCCAGGCCTCCGCGACGAGCGCACGGTCCCCCTCGTACTGCCCGAGGACCCGGTTCCAGGACCGGTAGATGTCGTGCAGCGGCTCCTGGTCCCACATCGGCCCCGCGCTGCCGGCGCCGGTGGCGCCGTCCTCGGAGCCGAGGGTGCCGTCGTGCCCGCCGTCGATCATCGCGGTGGTGCCGTCCCAGTCCGGGAGGCCGGGTGCCTTGACCATGCCGTGCGCGACGTCGACCCGGAACCCGTCCACCCCGCGGTCCAGCCAGAAGCGCAGGACGTCCTCGAGCTCGTCCCGCACCTCGGGGTTCGACCAGTCCAGGTCGGGCTGGCTGGAGTCGAACAGGTGCAGGTACCACTGCCCCGGCGTGCCGTCCGGCTCGGTGACCCGGGTCCACGCCGGTCCGCCGAAGACGGACGTCCAGTTGTTCGGGGGCTCCGAGCCCCCGGGGCCCCGGCCGTCCCGGAAGAGGTAGCGTCCCCGCTCCACGCTGTCCGGTGCGGCGGCCAGCGCCCCCCGGAACCACGGGTGGTCGGCCGACGTGTGGTTGGGCACCAGGTCGACGACGACGCGCAGCCCCAGCGCGTGGGCCCGGTCCAGCAGGGCGTCGGCGTCCGCCAGCGTGCCGAACAGGGGGTCCACGTCCCGGTAGTCCGCGACGTCGTACCCGGCGTCGCGCTGCGGCGAGCGGTAGAACGGCGAGAGCCAGACGGCGTCCACCCCCAGGTCGGCGAGGTGGTCGAGCCGGGCGGTGATGCCGGGGAGGTCACCGACCCCGTCGCCGTCGCCGTCGGCGAACGAGCGCGGGTAGACCTGGTAGATCACCGCGTCGCGCCACCAGGGCCCCGCCGGGCCGGCGGGGTGGACGAGGGTCGTGCTGAGGGCAGCCGCGGGCGGCCGGGGGGTGGGCGTCACAGAGGTCCGTCTCGGTGTGGTGCGGGTGCGGGTGGGGCCAGGCCCCCCCGAGGTCGGTCAGGCGCGCGCGGCCTCGGTGACCGTGGCGGCGGGCCGCGCGGCACCGGTGGAGCCGCGGACGATGAGCTCGGGGTGGAAGAGCAGCTCCGAGCGCGGGACGCGGGTGCCGGAGATCTCGGACACGAGGGCGCTCACGGCGGCCTCGCCCATGCTCACGACGGGCTGCCGGATCGTGGTGAGGGGCGGGTCGGTGAAGGCGATGAGCGGCGAGTCGTCGAAGCCGACCACCGAGACGTCGTCGGGGACGGCGAGGCCGCGCGAGCGTGCGGCGCGGATGGCGCCGAGCGCCATGAGGTCCGAGGCGCAGACGACGGCCGTGTGGCCCGAGTCCATGAGCTCGCCGCCGGCGGCCTGGCCGCCCTCGACGGTGAACAGCGTCGTCACGACGTGGCGGCTCGGGTCGTCGGAGGGGTCGCGGCGGCGCAGCGCGGCGGTGAACGCGGCGAGCTTGCGGCGGGCGGGGATGTAGCGGTCCGGGCCGATCGCCAGGCCGATCTCCCGGTGCCCCAGCGACGTCAGGTGGCGCAGCGCGAGCTCCACGGCGACGCTGTCGTCCGTGGAGACCGCCGGGGCGTCGATGCCCTCGGAGTAGCCGTTGACCAGCACGATCGGCAGGCCGCGGCTGCGCAGACGGTGGTAGCGCTCGTTGCTCGCGGTCGTGTCCGCGTGGCGTCCCGAGACGAAGACGATCCCGTCGACGCCGTGCTCCAGCAGCATCTCGACGTACTCGTCCTCCGTCGTGCCGCCGGGGGACTGGGTGCACAGCAGCGGCGTGAAGCCGCGCTCGGCGAGGGAGTTCTCGACGGACTGGGCCAGCGCGGGGAAGACGGGGTTCGTCAGCTCGGGGACGATGAGGCCGACGAGGCCCTCGGACCGGGTCCGGAGCTTCTCGGGCCGCTCGTAGCCCAGCACGTCCAGGGCTGCCAGGACGGACTTGCGGGTCTGGGACGAGACGCCGGCCTTGCCGTTCAGGACGCGCGAGACCGTGGCCGTGCTCACACCGGCCTGGTCCGCGAGATCCTTCAGTCGGGTCCGCACATGCGGCAGCGTAGAGGACACGGCACACCTCCTCGTGGGGGTCCTCGTTGTCTCGAGACATGTCGTCACGAAAGCGTTGCATGAAAGTTACCGCAACGGCTTGCATGCTGGCGAGCGTCCCCGTAGCGTCGCGTCATCAGGGCCCGTCTGGGCCCAGCCGGGCGGCCCCGCCGGCCCGGCCTGTTGGACACTCGTGTTGGGAGACACCCACGATGCGACGGAGCATCCCGTTTGTCGCGGTCGCCCTCGGCGCCGCGCTCACCCTGTCCGCCTGCGGCGGAGCCGAGGAGCCGGAGGCCGCTGAGCCGACGACCGAGGAGACCGCCGAGGAGGAGGCCCCTGAGGGCGACGCCGAGACCCTGACGATCTGGGTCGACGAGACCCGCCAGGCCGCCGTCGAGGCCGCCGCCGCCGACTTCGAGGCGGAGACCGGCGCGACGGTCGAGCTGGTCCAGAAGAACTTCGACGACATCCGCCCGGACTTCCTCGCCCAGGTCCCGACCGGCGAGGGCCCGGACATCACCGTCGGCGCGCACGACTGGCTGGGTGGCCTCACGGCCAACGGCGTCGTCGCCCCGATCGAGCTGGGCGACGCGGCCGAGGGCTTCGAGCAGGTCGCGCTGGAGGCCTTCACGCAGGACGGCCAGGTCTACGGCCTGCCCTACGCGGTCGAGAACATCGCGCTGATCCGCAACACGGACCTCGCCGCCGAGGCGCCCGCCACCTGGGACGCCGCGGTCGCCGCGGGCCAGGCCGCCGGCACCCCGTACCCGATCCTCATCCAGATGGGTGAGACGGGCGACCCCTACACGATGTACCCGTTCCAGACGTCCTTCGGCGCCCCGGTCTTCGTGCAGAACGAGGACGGCTCCTACACGCCGGAGCTCGCGCTGGGCGGCGAGGCGGGCACCGCGTTCGCCACGTGGCTGCAGCAGCAGGGCGCGGCCGGTGTCCTCGACACCGCCGTCACCTACGACGTCGCCGTCGAGGCGTTCGCCAACGGCGAGTCGCCGTTCATCATCGGTGGCCCCTGGATGATCGAGTCGTTCGAGGGCCTGAACCTCGCGATCGACCCGATCCCGGCCGCGGGTTCGCAGCCGGCGCAGCCGTTCGTCGGTGTCGCGGGCTTCTACGTCTCCGCGCAGTCGGAGAACGCCCTTCTCGCCAACGACTTCCTCGTCAACTTCATGGCGACCGAGGACGCGCAGATGGCGCTCTACGAGGCGGGCGGCCGTCCCCCGGCCCTCATCGCCGCTGCTGACACTGCGTCGGCCGACCCGATCACGGCCGGCTTCCGCGCCGTGGGTGCCGACGCCGTCCCGATGCCGTCCATCCCCGAGATGGGCTCGGTCTGGGAGTTCTGGGGCGTGACCGAGGCGCAGATCGTCTCCGGTGCCGCTGCCGACCCGGCCGCCGCCTGGGAGCAGATGGTCGCGGACATCCAGGCCGCGCTCGACGCCGCCTGACCGCTCCCCGGAGCACAGCAGGATCGCGTGGCGCGCAACCGGAACCTGCCGGTTGCGCGCCACGCGCGCATGACCCCCTGATCTCGCCGGGGCGGTGCCATGATGCGAAGCGGGCGCACGACGACGTGCCCCTGGCCTCCCGTGCACCGCTGCGGACCCCGCACCGGAGCGCGGGTGCTCAGCCGCAGCGCTGACCAGCCCGCACGGAGGTAGTGATGAGCACCCCCCACCCCCCGCAGGTCGAGGCGGCCGACGCCATGGCGCCGGGCGACCGCACGCCCGGTCGCGCGCGTCCGCGTCGATCCGGGACGTCCCCCGCGCGGGACTTCGGCCCCGGCTTCCTGGTGAAGCTCGCGCTCATGGCACTGATCAACGCGCTCGGCGTGTGGATCGTGCTGGCGGCGTGGAACGTGGGCTCCTACGGGATCCTCGCGGGGATGGTGGTGATCCTCCTCGCCGTCAACATCGTGTACTTCTCCCGGCGCACGCTCCCGATGAAGTACATCCTCCCCGGCCTGATCTTCCTCTTCGCGTTCCAGATCTTCGTCGTCGTCTACACGGTCTTCGTCGCGTTCACCAACTACGGGGACGGGCACAACTCGACCAAGCAGGACGCGGTCGAGTTCCTCCTCATCGACAACGAGCGACGGGTCGAGGGCTCGGACGCCTACCAGGTCTCCGTGGTCGAGCAGGACGGCGGCGCGCTCGGGCTGGCGGTCGTCACGGGATCCGGCGACGTCCGCGTCGGCACCGCCGAGGAGCCGCTGCGGACCGTCGAGGACGGCACCGCGAGCGACGGCCGGGTCACCGAGGTGCCGGGCTTCACGATCCTGGAGCGCGGGGCGATCCTCGAGCGGGCCGACGAGGTCACCGAGCTGCGCGTCCCCCTCTCGGAGGACCCGGAGGAGGGCTCGCTGCGCACGCAGGACGCCCGCAACGCGTACGTGTTCCGCTCCGCGCTGGAGTACGACGAGTCCGAGGGCGTGATGCGGAGCCTCGTCGACGGCACGGTCTACTCGCCGTCGGAGGACGGGTTCTTCGTCTCCCCGGACGGGGAGCAGCTCTCCGTCGGGTGGCGCGTCGTCGTCGGCGCGGAGAACTTCGTCACCGCGTTCAGCGACCAGCGGTACGCCGAGCCGTTCGTCAAGATCCTGCTGTGGACCTTCGCGTTCGCGTTCCTGTCGGTGGTCACGACGTTCCTGCTCGGCCTCTTCTTCGCGATCACGTTCAACGACCCGCGGCTGCGCGGGCGGAAGATCTACCGGACCCTCCTGATCCTCCCGTACGCGATGCCGGGCTTCCTCGCGGCGCTGCTGTGGGCGGGTCTGCTCAACCGGCGGTTCGGCTTCGTCAACGCCGTGCTCCTCAACGGCGCGGAGATCCCCTGGCTGACGGACCCGACGCTCGCGAAGCTGTCGATCATCGGCGTGAACCTCTGGCTCGGCTTCCCCTACATGTTCCTCATCTGCACGGGTGCCCTCCAGGCCATCCCCGAGGACCTCACCGAGGCCGCGAAGATCGACGGGGCCGGCCGGATCCGGATGTGGCGGTCCATCACCCTGCCGCTGCTGCTGGTGTCGACGGGACCGCTGCTGATCTCCTCGTTCGCGTTCAACTTCAACAACTTCACGCTCGTCTACATGCTCACCCAGGGCGGTCCACGCTTCACCGACACCTCGGCGCCGCTGGGGCACACGGACATCCTCATCACGATGATCTACTCCGTGTCCGGGCTGGACGGGTCGGCCCCGCGCGACTACGGCCTGGCCAGCGCGCTCTCGATCGTGGTCTTCATCATCGTCGCGACCATCTCGGCCCTGGCCTTCCGCCGGACCCGTCAGCTCGAGGAGATCAACTGACATGGCCACGCAGACCAGCACCGTGACGACCGGGCGCGGCACGCCGACCGGCGGCACCACCACGGCGAAGCCCGCGCGGATGAAGCCCGGCCGGTACCTCAGCGAGCTCGGGTGGCGGCACGTCGTCGGCGTCATCGGGGTCGTCTACGCCGCGTTCCCCCTCGTGTACGTCTTCTCGGCCGCGCTGTCGGACCAGGGGACGCTCACCGGGTCCAACGAGATGTTCGGGACGCTGAGCACGGCGAACTTCGAGGCGCTCAACGACACCCGCTTCTGGACCTGGGTCTACAACACCCTGCTCATCGCGACCATCACCGCGATCGGCACCGTCCTCATGGGCGCCGCGGCGGCCTACGCGTTCTCGCGCTTCCGCTTCACCGGCCGTCGCGTCGGCCTGACCGCGCTGCTCATCATCCAGATGTTCCCGCAGATGCTCGCGTTCGTGGCGATCTTCCTGCTGCTCATCGCCCTCGGACCGGTCGTCCCGGCCCTGGGTCTGAACAGCAAGCTGGCCGTCATCTGCGTGTACCTCGGCGGCGCGCTCGGCGTGAACACGTTCCTCATGTACGGCTTCTTCAACACGGTGCCCCGTGAGCTGGACGAGGCGGCGAAGATCGACGGCGCCTCGCACGCCCAGATCTACTGGACGATCATCCTGCGCCTCGTCGCGCCGATCCTGGCGGTGGTCGCGCTCCTGTCGTTCATCAGCACCTTCGGCGAGTTCATCATCGCCCGCGTGCTGCTCCAGTCCGAGAGCAACTGGACGCTCGCCGTCGGCCTGTACGGGTGGGTCTCGGACCTCCTCGAGGCGCAGTGGGGCCTCTTCGCCGCCGGTGCGGTGATCTCGGCGGTCCCCGTCCTGCTGCTCTTCCTCTTCCTGCAGCGCTACATCGTCGGTGGGCTGACCGCAGGCTCGGTCAAGGGATGACGGGCCGCTCCCTCGAGGCCCACCACGACGGGAGCGAGCTGTACGTCCGGACGGGCACGCCGACGCTGGGGGACAGCGTGCCCGTCCGGGTCAGGGTGCCCTCCGGCTCCGCCGCGCGGGCGGTCCACCTCCGGACCGTCCGCGACGGCGAGCCGGAGGTCATCGAGGCGCGGCTCGACGGTCAGGACGAGCACGAGCGCTGGTACGTCGCCGAGGTCGAGGTCCACAACCCGGTCACGCCGTACCGGTTCCTGCTCGACGAGCCGACGGGCTACCGGTGGCTCAACGGGACGGGCCTGCACGCCCGCGACGTGCCCGACGCCGCCGACTTCCGCCTCACCGTGCACCCGCCGGCACCGGCGTGGGCGCAGGACGCCGTCGTCTACCAGGTCTTCCCCGACCGGTTCGCACGGTCGGGGGCGCAGCAGTCGGTCCCGGACTGGGCGCAGCCGGCCGACTGGGACGACGAGCCCCTGGCCGCCGGCCCCGGGGTGGGGCAGCAGCTCTTCGGCGGGGACCTCCCCGGCATCGAGCAGCGCCTGGGCCACCTCGAGCGGCTCGGCGTCGACGTCCTCTACCTCACGCCGTTCTTCCCCGGCCGGTCCAACCACCGCTACGACGCGAGCACGTTCGACCACGTCGACCCCCTGCTGGGCGGCGACGACGCGCTCGTGTCCCTCTCCCGGGCGCTGCACGCCCGCGGGATGCGGCTCATGGGCGACCTGACGACCAACCACACGGGCGCGGACCACGAGTGGTTCCGGCGCGCCCGGGAGGACCGGTCCAGCGAGGAGGCCGGGTTCTACCTGTGGACCGAGGACGGCTACGTCGGCTGGCTCGGCCACGCGAGCCTGCCCAAGCTGGACCACGGCTCGACCGCCCTGGGTCCCCGGCTCGTCGACGGGCCCGACTCCGTGATCGGGCGGTGGCTGCGCGAGCCGTACGGGCTGGACGGCTGGCGCATCGACGTCGCGAACATGACCGGGCGGTACCGCGACCAGGACCTCACGCACGACGTCGCACGCCGCATCCGGCGCACGGTCACGCAGGCGCGCCGGGACGCGCTCCTGGTCAGCGAGCACTTCCACGACGCGAGCCAGGACCTGACGGGCGACGGCTGGCACGCGAACATGAACTACAACGGGTTCACGCGTCCGGTCTGGGGCTGGACGGCTCCGGTCGGCACCGAGCAGCCGCTGCTGGGCCTGCCGGTGCGGCGGGCACGCCGGGGCGGCGCGTCGACCGCCGCCACGATGCGCGAGTTCGCGGCCGTCCTGCCGTGGTCCGTCACCGCCGCCCAGTGGAACCTGCTCGGTTCCCACGACACGGCCCGGATCCGGACCCTGGTGGACGGCCGGGACATGCTCGAGGTCGCCGTCGGCCTGCTCCTGACCTACCCCGGCACGCCCATGGTCTTCGCGGGCGACGAGGTGGGCGCCACCGGCACGACCGGCGAGCACGCGCGCGTCACGATGCCCTGGGACCGCCCGCGGGACTGGGACGAGGCGACGTTCGCGCTGTACCGCGAGCTCATCGCGCTGCGCCGGGGCTCCGTCGCGCTGCGCCGCGGCGGGCTGCGGTGGTGGCTGGCGGAGGACGACGTCCTGGCGTACGTGCGCGAGACGCCCGAGGAGCGCGTCCTCGTCGTCGCGGCCCGGGCCCCGTGGTCGGGCGCCGCGCTGCCACCCGTCCTGGCCCGCGGCGGCATGCCCGAGGCGCTGCGCGGATCCGAGCCCGTCCGCGGTGCCGACGGCACCGTCCACGTCCCGGGCGCCGGCCCGGCCCTGACCGTCTGGAGACTCCCGTGACCCGTCCCGTGCTGGTCGACGACCTCGCCGAGGACCTGCGCGCGCTCGGCGTGCGGCCCGGTGGCGTGCTCCTCGCCCACGCGAGCCTGTCCTCGCTGGGCTGGGTCGTCGGCGGCGAGCAGGCCGTCGTCCTGGCGCTCGAGGCAGCGCTGGGCGAGGACGGGACGCTCGTCATGCCGAGCCAGTCGTGGCAGCTGTGCGACCCGGCGTACCTGCGCGACCCGGGCGTGCCGGAGGAGACGTGGGACGCGGTGCGGGCCGGGATGCCGGCCTACGACCCGGCCTGGACGCCGACCCGCACGATGGGGGCCGTCGTGGAGGCGCTGCGCACCCAGCCGGGCACGCTGCGCAGCGCCCACCCGCACCGCAGCTTCGTGGCCCGGGGCCCCCTCGCGCCCGAGGTGCTCGCCGAGCACCTCCTGGAGGACCCGGTCGGGGAGGGCTCGCCGCTGGCGGCGCTGTACCGGCAGGACGCCCAGGTGCTCCTGCTCGGCGTCGGCTTCGACAAGAACACCTCGCTGCACCTGGCCGAGGCGCGCTCCGGGCTGCCCGTCGGGACGCTGCCCAACGGCGCGCCGGTCCTGGTCGGCGGCGAGCGGCGGTGGGTGACGTTCGACGAGCCCGTCGTCGACGACGCGGACTTCGTGGCCGCCGGCGAGGACTTCGCGGCGCACGGGGGCGTGACCACGGGCGCCGTGGGCGCGGCCCGCGCGCACCTCATGGACCAGCGGGCGCTCGTCGACCACGCCACGGCGTGGTTCACCCGCACCCGGGGTGCCCTCGCTGGCTAAGGTGCTCGCGTGAGCGCACCCCCCGCGGACGGCCGCCCGGTGACCGGCCCGCCGGTGGGGACCTACACGGACGCGGACCGCGACCGGTGGTGCGCGGAGGCCCCGAAGAGCAAGGAGCGCACGCCCTTCGAACGGGACCGGGCGCGGATCCTGCACTCGGCCGCGCTGCGGCGGCTGGGGGCCAAGACCCAGGTGCTCGGCCCCGGGACGGACGACTTCGTGCGGACCCGGCTCACCCACACCCTCGAGGTCGCCCAGGTCGGCCGCGAGCTCGGCAAGGCCCTCGGGTGCGACCCCGACGTGGTCGACGCCGCCTGCCTCGCGCACGACCTGGGCCACCCCCCGTTCGGGCACAACGGCGAGCGCGCCCTCGCCGCCGTCGCGGCCGGGATCGGCGGCTTCGAGGGCAACGCCCAGACGCTGCGCCTGCTCACCCGCCTGGAGCCGAAGGTCGTCGACCCGGCGACCGGTCGCGCCGCGGGGCTCAACCTCACGCGTGCCAGCCTCGACGCGTCGGTCAAGTACCCCTGGGGCGCGACCGACGCGCCGCTGCGGCCGGACGGGACGCCGTCGGGCAAGTTCGGGGTCTACGCCGACGACGTCGAGGTGTTCGCCTGGCTCCGGCAGGGCGCTCCCGCCGGGGCGCGGTGCCTGGAGGCGGAGGTGATGGACCTCGCCGACGACGTCTCCTACAGCGTGCACGACGTCGAGGACGCCGTCGTCGGCGGTCGGCTCGCGCTGGAGGTGCTCGACGACTCCGCCGCCCGGGCCCGGGTGCTCACCGAGACCCGCGCGTGGTTCGGTGGGCAGCTCGAGGACGACGAGCTGCTCGAGGCCATGGACCGCCTGCGGGCGGACGAGCTGTGGGTCCGCGAGCACGACGGGAGCCGGCGCGCGCTGGCGGCCCTCAAGGACATGACGAGCCAGCTCATCGGGCGCTTCTGCGACGCCGCGATCGCCGCGACCCGCGAGCACTACGGCACGGGCCCGTTGACGCGCTACCGGGCGCGCCTCGTCGTGCCGCGCGGGACGGTCGCCGAGATCCTCGTGCTCAAGGGCCTGGCGGTCGCGTACGTCATGGCCCCGCGGGAGGCCGAGCCGCTCTACCGCCGGCAGCGGGAGGTCATCGAGGACCTCGTCCAGGTGGTCGCCGACCGCGCCCCCGACACCCTGGAGCCGACGTTCGCCGCGGACTGGGCGGAGGCGGCCGACGACGCCGCGCGGCTGCGGGTGGTGGTCGACCAGGTCGCCTCGCTCACCGACGTCAGTGCCGCGGAGTGGCACGTCCGGCTGGTCCGGCGACCCCGCCCGGAGGCGTCCCCACCCACCCGGTGACGCACGCCGGCCGGCCGCCTGCGCGGGCCTAGACTCGCGCCGTGGCAGGACGGATCCGACGCGACGACGTGACGACGGTCCGCGAGCGTGCCCGGATCGAGGAGGTCGTCGGGGAGCACGTCACGCTCAAGCCCGCCGGCGTCGGCTCGCTCAAGGGCCTGTGCCCCTTCCACGACGAGCGCACGCCCTCCTTCCACGTCCGACCGCAGGTCGGCTACTGGCACTGCTTCGGCTGCAGCGAGGGCGGGGACGTCATCTCGTTCGTGCAGAAGATCGACGGGCTCGGCTTCACCGAGGCCGTCGAGCACCTGGCCGGCCGGGTCGGGGTGCAGCTGCGCTACGAGGAGGGCGGCGTGGTGCGCCCGGGCGAGGAGCCGGGCCGCCGTCAGCGGCTGCTCGAGGCCCACCGGCATGCCGCCGCCTACTACGCCGAGCAGCTCCTCACGCCGGAGGCCGCCGTCGGCCGGCAGTTCCTCGCCGAGCGTGGCTTCGACCGCTCGGCGGCCGAGCACTTCGGTGTGGGCTTCGCCCCGCAGGGCTGGGACCACCTGCAGCGGTACCTGCGCGGGAAGGGCTTCACCGAGGCGGAGCTCACGGCGTCCGGTCTGATGAGCCAGGGCAACCGCGGGAGCTACGACCGGTTCCGCGGGCGCCTCGTGTGGCCGATCCGCGACGTCACCGGCGACGTCGTCGGGTTCGGGGCGCGGCGCCTCCTCGAGGACGACCAGGGCCCCAAGTACCTCAACAGCCCGGAGACCGCCCTCTACAAGAAGGCGCAGGTCCTCTACGGCATCGACCTGGCCAAGCGGGAGATCGCCAAGCGCCGCCAGGTCGTCGTCGTCGAGGGCTACACGGACGTCATGGCGGCGCACCTGTCGGGGGTGCCCACGGCCGTCGCGACGTGCGGCACGGCGTTCGGGCCGGACCACGCGCGGGTCGTCCGGCGCCTGCTGGGCGACACCTCCGCCGGTGGCGGGGTGCAGCTGGCGTCGGGTGCCTCGGTCGGCGGCGAGATCGTCTTCACCTTCGACGGCGACGAGGCCGGCCAGAAGGCGGCGCTGCGGGCGTTCGGCGAGGACCAGCGGTTCTACGCCCAGACGTTCGTCGCGGTGGAGCCCCACGGGATGGACCCCTGCGAGCTGCGCCAGGAGAAGGGGCCCGACGCCGTCCAGGCGCTCGTCGCCGGGCGCCAGCCGCTGTTCGAGTTCGTCATCCGCTCGACCCTGCGGCAGCACGACCTGGACACGGCCGAGGGGCGCGTCGCGGCGCTGCGGGCGTCCGCGCCCGTCGTGGCGGGCATCCGGGACGCCGCGCTGCGGCCCGAGTACGGCCGCATGCTCGCCGGCTGGCTCGGCATGGAGGCGGACACCGTGCTGCGGGAGGTCGGTGCCGCCGCACGGCGCTCGCGGGACGGTGCACCGGGCGACCGGGGCCAGGACTCCCGCCGTCACCCCGTGATGCCCGGGCCGGGGGAGCGGCCCGGTGGCGCGGGGCCCGACGGCGCCCCGGCGCGCCCCCGCCTCGTGGCGCCCGACCGGACGGACCCGGTGGCCAAGCTCGAACGGAACGCCCTGGAGGTGCTGCTCCAGCAGCCGGCGGCCGTCGACGCGGCCGCCGTGGACGACCTGGCGCCCGACGCGTTCACGGTCCCCGCCTTCCGCGCGGTGCACGAGGCGATCCGCGCCGCGGGCGGACTGACCTCGGCCGCGGGCGGCTCGCCCGCCGCGTGGGTCGAGCGGGTGCACGAGGAGGCGGCCCTGCCGGTGCAGCCCCTCGTCCTCGAGCTCGCCGTCACGCCCCTGCCGGAGGACCGGCCGGACGCGGTGGACGGGTACGTGCGCGGGGTCGTCACCGCGCTGGTGGACCTCGGGATCACCCGGCGCATCGCCGACCTGCGCGGCCGCCTGCAGCGGATGGACCCGCAGGGGGAGGCGGAGGCGTACCAGGCGGCCTTCGCCGACCTCATCGCCCTGGAGAGCCAGCGCCGGGCGCTGCGCCAGGACGCCTGACCCGTCGCCCCAGGAGGAACCGCATGCGCATCGCCCTCGTCCGCCGTCCCTCGCCCCGCCTCGCCGAGGGCGTCGTCGAGCACATCGAGCGGGTCCCGGTCGACCTGGACCGGGCCGTCGCGCAGTGGGAGGCCTACGTCGACGCCCTGCGGTCGGCCGGGTGGGACGTCCGCGAGGTCGCCCCGTCGCCGGAGCACCCGGACAGCGTGTTCGTCGAGGACACGGTCGTGATGTTCCGCGGCACCGCCGTCCTGGCGCGGGCCGGCCACCCCAGCCGCCGCGGCGAGGAGGGCGCGACTGCGGACCTCCTGCAGGGCCTGGGCGCGCGCGTCGTGCCGCTGACGGAGCCGGCCACCCTCGACGGCGGGGACGTGCTCAAGGTGGGCGACACGGTGTACGTGGGCCGCAGCGACCGCACCAACGCGGCCGGTGTCACCCAGCTCCGGGCCGCGCTGGAGCCCCTCGGGGCGACGGTCGTCGCGGTCCCGGTCACCCGGGTGCTGCACCTCAAGACGGCCGTCACCGCGCTGCCGGACGGCACGGTGATCGGGTACGAGCCGAACGTCGACGAGCCGCGCCTGTTCCCGCGGTTCCTGCCCGTCCCGGAGGAGCACGGCACGGCCGTGGTGGACCTGGGCGAGGGCCGGCTGCTGCTGTCGGCGTCGGCGCCCCGCACGGCCGACCTGCTCGCCGACCTCGGGTGGCGGCCCGTGACCGTGGACATCGCCGAGTACGAGAAGCTCGAGGGGTGCGTCACCTGCCTGTCGGTGCGCGTGCGGGAGCTGCCGGCACCGACGGCGTGACGCTCGGCACGCCGTCGCACGGAGCGGCATGGCCGACAATGGTGGGATGACCGCCGTGCCCGACGCCCCCGCCGTCGTCCTGCCCGCCCCCGAGGCCGTCGCCGACGTCCGGCTCGTGACCGTCGACATGGACGGCACCCTGCTCGACGCCGACCACGAGCTCCCCGAGGCCCTCGAGCCCCTCCTGGCCGAGCTCGCGCGGCGCGACGTGCTGTTCTGCCCGGCGAGCGGGCGCCAGTACGCCAACCTCGCCGCACGCTTCGGGGAGCTGGGCGCCGACCTGCCCTTCATCGCCGAGAACGGTGCCTTCGTCCTGCGGGGCGGGCAGGAGATCAGCTCCGACGTCATGGAGCCCGAGGTCGTGGCCGACGTCGTCGCGACGGTCCGCGACCTCGCGGCGTCGGGGGTGGACGTCGGGGTCGTCGTCTGCGGCAAGAGGTCGGCGTACGTCGAACGGCGCGACCCGGCCTTCCGCGCCGAGGTGGACCGCTACTACACGCTGCTCACCGAGGTGGAGGACGTCCTCGCGGTCGACGACGACGTCCTCAAGGTCGCCGTCTTCGACGTGGTCTCGGCCGAGGCCACGGTCGCGCCCGCCCTGGAGCGGTTCCGCGCCACCCACCAGGTGGTCGTCTCGGGTGCCCACTGGGTCGACGTCCTCGGGGCCACCACGCACAAGGGCGCCGCGGTCCGCCGTCTCCAGGAGGCGTACGGCATCACCCCGGCGCAGACGATGGCGTTCGGCGACTACCTCAACGACCTGGAGATGCTGGACGCGGCGGAGCTGTCGTTCGCCATGGCGAACGCCCACCCGGAGGTCCTGGGCCGGGCCCGGTACGTCGCGCCCGCCCACACCGAGGACGGGGTCGTGCGCACCCTCGCCGGGCTCCTCGGCCTGGACCTGCCGGGCGTGGCGGCGCTGCCGGGCCGCTGAGCCCGACGGCGGCGCCCCGCGCCGGAGGGGTCAGCCCGGGAGCGCCCGGGCGAGCGAGCGCAGCGCCGCGAGCGGGTCGGGTCCGGCGGGGATGAGGACGACGCCGTCGGCGCCCGCCTCGCGCAGCGCCTCGAGCCGACGTCGGGCGTCCGGGGGCGTCCCGACCACGCCGAGCTCGTCGACCCAGGCGTCGGGCAGCGCGGCGGCGAACGCGTCGAGGTCCGTGTGCTGCGCCCGCAGCCGGGCCAGGTC
>NZ_AXCW01000092.1 GCF_000603945.1 Actinotalea ferrariae CF5-4
CGCCGCACGCCGATCCGCTCGGCGGCGGGGCGGGACGCTGGCCGTCACCGCCGTGCTCGCCGTCACCGCGGCCGCGCTCGCCGGCACCGTCACGACGGTGCAGACGGCCGTGCGGGAGGCGGGCGCCCTCGCCCGGCTCGCGGACGGGCAGGAGCACGTGCGGCTCGAGGGCCGGGTCCTGGGGGACCCGGTGCGGGTCGGCAGCTGGGGCGAGCGCTACCGCGTCCGCGTCAGCGCGAGCCGCGTCGACGGCCCGGGGCTCGAGGGTGACGCGGCTGCGGAGGTCCTCGTCCTGGGCGGGCAGGGGTGGGGAGCGGTCCGTCGCGGCGGCACGGTGAGCGTCGTCGGAGCGCTGACGCGGTCCCCCCGCGGGGCCGTCGCCGTCGCCGAGCTCCGGGCCGCGGGCCCCCCGGAGCTCCTGGCGTCGCCCGGTGGCGGTGCCGCGGTCGTCGAGGTGCTCCGCCGAGGGCTGCGGGACGCGACGACGGACCTGCCCGCGGACCGGCGCGGGCTGGTCACCGGCGCCGCCGTCGGCGCGACCGAGGACGTGCCGGACGGCTTGCGCCAGGCGATGCGCGACGCCGGCCTGACCCACGTGACCGCGGTGTCCGGTGCCCACTTCGCGGTGCTGGCGGTGACGGTGCTCGCGCTCGCCGGCGCCGTCCGGGCGCCCCCGGCCGTGCGTGCGGGCCTGCTCGGGCTCACCGCCCTGGGCTTCGTGCACCTCGTGCACGGCGGTGCGAGCGTCTCCCGCGCCGCCGCCGCCGCCACGGTCTGGGCGCTGGCGATCCTGCTCCGCAGGCCCGCGCGGGCGGTGCCTGCGCTGGCCGCGGGTGTGGTGGTGCTCCTGCTCGTCGACCCCTGGCTCGCGCGGTCGTTCGGCTTCGTCCTGTCGGTGGCGGCGACGGCGGCCATCGTGCTCCTGGCCCCGGCGCTCGTGGCGCGGTGCCCGCCGCCGGTGCCCCGGCCGGCGGCGACGGTCCTGGCGGTGCCGGTCGCGGCGCAGCTGGCGTGCGCCCCGGTGCTGGTCCTGCTCGACCCCGTCATCACCACCTACGCCGTCCCGGCGAACGTCCTGGCGGCGCCGGCCCTGCTCCCGGCCACCCTGCTCGGCCTCCTCGCGACGGTCCTGGCGCCGCTTGCGCCGGGCCCGGCGGAGGTCGTCGCCCGGCTCGCCGGTGTCCCGGCGGCGTGGGTCGGGCTGGTGGCGCGCACCGCTGCCGCCCTCCCGGGCGCGCGCCTGCCGTGGCTCCCGGGCGTCCCGGGTGCCCTCGCGCTGGCGCTCGTCGTGGTCGGGGGCGTCACGCTGGTCCTGCGCCGGTGGCCGCCCAGGCAGGGGTGAGCGGCAGCGGGTCGTGTCGCTGCGGCGTGGCAGGCTGGGGCCATGCCACCGGCTCCCCGCGCCGCCTCGCCCAGCCCGTCGCCCGGGATCTCCTGGGAGGAGGCCGAGCCCGCTCCGCTGGTGCTCGTCACCGGTGCCGAGACCGTGCTCGCCGAGCGCGCCGTCGACCGGGTCGTCGCCCTGGCCCGGGAGGCCGACGCCGATGTGGAGGTCACCCGGCTGGACGCCGCCGCGTACGAGCCGGGCCGGCTGCGTGTCGTGGCGAGCCCGTCGTTGTTCGCGGAGCGCCGCGTCGTCGTACTCGAGGACCTGCAGTCGGGGACGGAGGAGCTGTTCTCCGACCTCCTGGGGCACCTCGAGGACCCGGGGGCCGACGTCGTGCTCGTCCTCGTGCACGGCGGCGGCCAGCGGGGCAAGAAGGTCCTCGACGCGGTGCGTGCCGCGGGCGCCGTCCTGGTGCGGTGCGAGCCGGTCAAGCGGGACGCCGACAAGGTCGCGTTCGTGACGGCGGAGCTCCGTCGCGCCCGCCGGCGCGCGGAGCCCGCCGCCGTCCGGGCGCTGGTCGAGGCCTGCGGGAACGACCTGCGGGAGCTCGCCTCGGCGTGCCAGCAGGTCGTCGCGGACACGACCGGCGTCGTGACCGCGGACGTCGTCGCGCGCTACTACGGGGGCAGGGTCGAGGCGACCGGCTTCCGGGTGGCCGACGCGGCCGTGGAGGGCCGGTCGGGGGACGCGGTGGCCCTCCTGCGCCACGCCGTCGCCACGGGGACGGACCCGGTCCCGCTGGTGGCCGCCCTGGCGGCGAAGCTGCGCACGCTGGCCAAGGTGGCTGCCGCGCGCGGTCGGGGCCTGGACCCGGCCCGTGACCTCGGCCTCGCCCCGTGGCAGGTGGACAAGGCGCGCCGCGAGCTCCGCGGGTGGACGCCGGAGGGCCTCGCGTCGGCGATCTCCGCCGTCGCCCGGGCCGATGCCGAGGTCAAGGGCGCCGGCCGGGACCCCGTCTTCGCCGTCGAGCGCGCCGTCCTCGTGGTCGCCGCCGCGCGGGGGTGAGCCGTCGCGCGTCGGCCGCGCGGGACCGCCCGTCCGGTTGGCGCCACGCGGACGACGTGTCATAGTCAGCATGACAGTCGTCGTGAGGAGACCGCCATGAACCGCATCCTGAGGGCCGCTGCCACCGTCGTCGTCGGCCTCGGCCTCGTGGGCGCGGCCCTACCGGTGGGCTTCCTCCCCGACGCCGGCGTGACGTCGGTCGGCAGCACCGGCTGCTGCAGGAGCTGACGTGCGCGGCGCCGGGGACCGGCGCCGCTGACCGGGGCGCCGCACCGCGGCACCCCGAACGCCCGGGATGGATGAACTTTCACCCGCCCGTGGCACACTTCCCACCGGCAGGGGCCCCCGAGTCACGAATAGAGTGACCTCTTGTGACAGAACTTTCCGAGCGGATCCGCTCCGAGCGCATCCGAGCCGGGCTCTCCCAGACCGCACTGGCAGGGCACGACTTCTCGCCCAGCTACATCTCGCTCATCGAGGCGGGCCGGCGCGTCCCGACGGACAGCGCGCTCGCGGTCCTGGCCCAGCGGCTCGGGACGTCCGCGGAGTTCCTGCGCCACGGCGACAAGGCGCCCAGCGAGGAGAAGGCGCGCCTCGAGATCGGGTTCGCCCGGCTCGCGCTCGCCAACGGCGCACCTCTCGAGGCGAAGGAGCGACTCCTCGCGCTCGACCTCACGACCATCTCGCCGCGGCACCACGCGGAGGCGCTCGGCGCCCTCGCCCAGGCCCACGAGGCCCTCGGTGAGCTCAACGAGGCCGTGGCGGTCCTCGAGCCGCTCCTGGGCCGGGCCCGCGGGCAGCGCCGGTGGCTCGAGGCTGCCGCGCTCGGCAACGACCTCGTGGCGACGTACCACGAGGCGGGTGACCTGGGGCGGAGCATCGAGCTCGGCGAGAGCGTCCTGCAGGAGGTCGAGGCCGGCGGCATCGCGGGCTCGGACGAGCACCTGCGCCTGGCCTCGACGATCCTCTGGTCGTACTACGAGCGCGGGGACCTGCTCTACGCCACCCACCGCGCCGCGGAGCTCATCTCCCTCGCGGAGGCGAAGGGGACCCTGCGGGGCCGCGGCTCCATCTACTGGAACGCCTCGCTCGTCGCGGAGGCGCGCGGGGACTTCGTCGAGGCGCGGCGGCTGACCGAGCGGGCGCTCGCTTACCTCAGCGAGGGAGCGGCGAGCCGCGACCTGCCGCGGCTGCGGCTGCACTACGGCTGGCTGCTCCTGCGGTGCGAGCCGGTGGACCCCGAGGGCGCGCTCGTGCAGCTCGCGCAGGCGGCGCAGGCGCTGGCCGTCGTCGGGTCCGGGCCCGAGCAGGCGCGGTGCGCCTTCGAGGTGGGACGTGCTCACCTCATGCTGGGCGACGCCGGTCGCGCGGAGGAGGAGGCCCGGTCGGGCCTCGCGCTCCTGGACGACCAGGCCGTGCTCGACACCTGCAACGGCCGCCTGCTCCTCGGCGACGCCCTCGCGGCCAAGGGCGAGGTGCCGACGGCCCTGGAGACCTACCGGTGGGCGGCGCAGATGCTCGGCCTCATGACGGCAGCGCGTGAGGCGGCCGCCGTCTGGCGGTCGATCGGCGACCGGCTCCTCGAGCACGGCGACCTCCCCGGGGCCCTGGACGCGTACGACCGGGCGCTGGAGGACGCGGGCATCCGCTCCACGACGTTCCCGGTGGTGGCGCCCCAGGACCGCACGGAGGCCACCCGCTGACACGGGCACGCACGACGAAGGGCGTCACCCCGGGGGGTGACGCCCTTCGTCGTCGGCACTGAGGCGGTGCTGCGGCGTGGTCTCACGCCCTGCGCCGGGGAGTCAGAGCGACGCGACCTGCTTGGCGAGCGCCGACTTGCGGTTCGCGGCCTGGTTCGCGTGGATGACGCCCTTGCTGGCGGCCTTGTCGAGCTTGGTGGTGGCGCTGCGGAGGGCAGCGGCAGCCGCCTCCTTGTCACCCGCTGCCACGGCCTCGCGGACGCGACGCACGTGGGTCTTGAGCTCGGACTTCACGGCCTTGTTGCGCAGGCGGGCGACCTCGTTGGTACGGATCCGCTTGATCTGGGACTTGATGTTCGCCACGTTCAGGACTCTCTTCTGGTTTCGCCGGAGCGATCTGACAGGTCGTAGAGGGCGCGTCCGGCACCGGGACTGGGGCGTGGGGACACCCGCGGAGAGGCGCTGGACCAGTGCCCGCCGACCTGGGCGGACACGCGACCCACGAGTCTAGCAGCAGGGACCGCTCACCACGGCAGCCCGCCGGCGACCGGAGCGGCGGGGCGACGGACCGGACGAGCGGTCCCGCCACCCGCTGCGGTCACCCGCCCTGCGCGGCGAGCGCGGCCGCCACCGCGTCGAACCGGCGCCGGTCCAGGACCGCACCCTCGCGGCGCACGGTCCGGGGGTCGACCCGGACCACGCGGTCGAGGCGGACCTCGCTCGGCCGGCGGCGGCTGTCCCAGTCACCGGTCCCGAGGTCGAGCCAGGACTCACCGGGCCGGCCCGACCGGGCGTCGTGGTCGCGCGAGCTGAGGACGAGCCCGAGGAGCCACGGCCCGTCGCGTCCGACGACGAGCACGGGCCGGTCCTTGCCCCGGGTGTGGTCCTCCTCGAACGGCACCCAGGTCCACACGATCTCCCCGGGGTCCGCGTCGCCGTCGAGGTCGGGGGCGTACACCGGCCGCACCGGACCGACGTGGTCGCCCGGGTAGCCGCCGTCGGACGCCAGGCCCTGGGAGGGGGCCACGGAGCCGGGACGGCCGGACGAGGGCGCCCCCCGACGCCGCCCGCGCGCCGGCCCGTCGGGGGACCTGTCCCGGGCGGTGCCCGAGGCGGCCCGGAGGAGGGCGGTGAAGAGGTCACGGGCGCGCACGGGTCGACCCTAGACCGCGTCGTCGCCGCCCGGCCCGGGGCGGGGTGGGCGCGGCGCGCGGCGCGTCGTGGGACGATGGTCCACCCGACGCCCGTCACCGTCCCGACCAGCAGTGGAGCCCTCGCCAGCGTGTCCCCGATCCCCAGCGCCGCCCTGAGCCAGCGCATCCGGCCCGCCGCGACGCCGCCGGAGCTGCTGCGGAACTTCTGCATCATCGCCCACATCGACCACGGCAAGTCCACGCTGGCCGACCGCATGCTCCAGCTGACCGGCGTGGTCGACGCGCGCGCGATGCGCGCCCAGTACCTCGACAGGATGGACATCGAGCGGGAGCGGGGCATCACGATCAAGTCCCAGGCCGTGCGGATGCCGTGGGCGCTGGCGGGCGAGGACGGCGTGACGGTCCCGTACGCGTTGAACATGATCGACACGCCCGGTCACGTCGACTTCACCTACGAGGTCTCGCGGTCCCTCGCGGCGTGCGAGGGCGCGGTGCTCCTCGTCGACGCGGCCCAGGGCATCGAGGCCCAGACTCTCGCCAACCTCTACCTGGCGATGCAGAACGACCTCACGATCATCCCGGTGCTGAACAAGATCGACCTGCCGGCCGCCCAGCCCGAGAAGTACGCCGAGGAGATCGCCGGCCTGGTCGGCGGCGACCCCGACGACGTCATGCGCGTCTCCGGCAAGACCGGTGAGGGCGTCGAGGCGCTCCTGGACCGCATCGTCCGCCTGGTGCCGCCGCCGCAGGGTGACGCCGACGCCGCCGCCCGCGCCATGATCTTCGACTCCGTCTACGACACCTACCGGGGCGTCGTCACGTACGTCCGGGTCATCGACGGCCACCTGTCGCCCCGCGAGCGCATCGTCATGATGTCCACGCGGGCGACGCACGAGCTGCTCGAGATCGGCGTCATCTCACCGGAGGGCATCCCGACGGACGGTCTCGGCGTCGGTGAGGTCGGCTACCTCATCACCGGCGTCAAGGACGTCCGGCAGTCCAAGGTCGGCGACACGGTCACCAACGCGGGCAAGCCGGCGTCCACGGCGCTCGGCGGGTACGCCGACCCGAAGCCCATGGTCTTCTCGGGCCTGTACCCCATCGACGGCTCCGACTACCCAGTGCTGCGCGACGCGCTGGACAAGCTCAAGCTCAACGACGCCGCCCTGGTCTACGAGCCGGAGACGTCCGTGGCGCTGGGCTTCGGCTTCCGTGTGGGCTTCCTCGGCCTGCTCCACCTGGAGATCGTGCGCGAGCGGCTCGAGCGCGAGTTCGACCTGGACCTCATCTCCACGGCGCCGAACGTCGTCTACGACGTGACGATGGAGGACCGCTCGGTCGTCACGGTGACGAACCCGTCGGAGTTCCCGGGCGGCAAGATCAAGGAGGTCCGCGAGCCGGTCGTCAAGGCGACGATCCTCGCCCCGAGCGAGTTCATCGGGGCGATCATGGAGCTGTGCCAGCAGCGACGTGGCGACCTGCAGGGCATGGACTACCTGTCCGCCGAGCGGGTCGAGATGCGGTACATGCTGCCGCTCGCCGAGATCGTGTTCGACTTCTTCGACCAGCTCAAGTCGCGCACCCGCGGGTACGCCTCCCTCGACTACGAGCAGGCCGGTGAGCAGGCCGCCGACCTCGTCAAGGTCGACATCCTCCTGCAGGGCGAGCAGGTCGACGCGTTCAGCGCGATCGTGCACAAGGACAAGGCGTACGCGTACGGCGTCATGATGGCCGGCAAGCTGCGCGAGCTGATCCCGCGGCAGCAGTTCGAGGTGCCCATCCAGGCCGCCGTCGGCTCCCGGGTCATCGCGCGGGAGACCATCCGCGCCATCCGCAAGGACGTCCTCGCGAAGTGCTACGGCGGTGACATCAGCCGGAAGCGCAAGCTGCTCGAGAAGCAGAAGGAGGGCAAGAAGCGCATGAAGACCATCGGTCGGGTCGACGTGCCGCAGGAGGCCTTCATCGCCGCGCTGTCCTCGGAGGCCGCGAGCAACAAGGACGGCAAGGAGAAGGCGAAGAAGTGACGGTGGCGGCGTGAGCCCCGCGCTGCCCGACGGCGAGCCCGTCCCCGACGACGGCGCCCTCCCGGGCTGGGTCGCGGGCACCACACCGACGGCGCCCGGGTTCGGGGTCTACCTGCACGTGCCGTTCTGCACGGTGCGCTGCGGGTACTGCGACTTCAACACCTACACGGCGGCGGAGCTGGGGGGCGGGGCGAGCCAGGCCTCCTACCTGGACACGGCGCTCGCCGAGCTGCGGCTGGCGGAGCACGTCCTGGCGGAGGCGCAGCGGACCCGGGCCGTCTCCACGGTCTTCGTCGGCGGCGGGACGCCGACCGTCCTGCCCGCCGCGGACCTCGTGCGGTTCGTCCGTGAGCTCGACCGCGCATGGGGCATCGAGCCGGGGGCCGAGGTGACGACCGAGGCCAACCCCGACTCCGTCACGCCCGAGTCGCTGCGTGCCCTGGCGGACGGCGGCTTCACGCGGGTGTCCTTCGGCATGCAGTCCGCGGTGCCGCACGTCCTGGCGACCCTGGAGCGCACGCACGACCCGGCGCGCGTGCCCCTCGCGGTCGACTGGGCGCGCGAGGCGGGTCTCGCCGTGTCCCTCGACCTCATCTACGGCACACCGGGGGAGTCGCTCGAGGACTGGCGCGCCTCGGTCGAGGCCGCCGTGGCCTGCGGGGTCGACCACGTCTCGGCCTACGCGCTCGTCGTGGAGCCCGGGACGAAGATGGCCGTCCAGGTCCGTCGCGGCCTGCTCTCGCTGCCCGACGGCGACGACCAGGCGGCCAAGTACGAGCTCGCCGACGACCTGCTCTCGGCCGCGGGCCTGCACTGGTACGAGGTGAGCAACTGGTCGCGTACCGCCTCGACCGCGTGCCGGCACAACCTCGCCTACTGGCGCGGCAGCGACTGGTGGGGCTTCGGCCCGGGAGCCCACTCCCACGTCGGGGGCGGGGACCGCGCGGTCCGGTGGTGGAACGTCAAGCACCCGCGGGCCTACGCCGAGCGGCTCGAGCGCGGGCTGACGCCGGCCGCCGGGCGGGAGGTCCTGGACCGCGAGGAGGTGGCCCTGGAGCGCGTGCTCCTGGGTGTGCGCCTCGCCGAAGGCCTGCCGCTGGACGTGCTCGGCGCCGCCGGGCGGCGCGCCGTGGCCGGCCTGGTCGCGGACGGCCTCCTCGACGGGCGGGCCGCCGTCGGGGGGCGGGCGCTCCTCACCCGGCGGGGCCGGCTGCTGGCCGACGCCGTCGTCCGCGACCTCACGGACTGACTCGCCGACGGGACACAGCGAGGGCCGGCCCTGGTGGGCCGGCCCTCGCGTCCGCGGCGACCTCGCCGGGACGTCGGTCAGTTGATGATGCGGATGTTCACGGGGTAGCGGTACATCTCGCCACGGTTCGCCGTGACGGCGGCCAGGATCATGAAGACCAGGGCCGGGATGAACGCCAGGTAGAGGATCGTCCCCAGGCCCAGGGTGATCACCGAGATGATCGAGATCGCGATGGCGGCGATGACCAGCGTGATCTGGAAGTTCAGCGCCTCCTTCGCGTGCTCCTCGAGGTACTGGCCGCGGCCCTTGAAGACGAGCCAGACCACCAGCGGCACGAGGAAGGACAACCCGATGATCGGCAGGATGTGGGACAGGGTGGCCCACATCCGCTGGTCGGAGTCGCTGAGCGCCGGCTGGGTGCTGTAGCCGCCCCCGCCGTAGGCGGGGTTGCCGCCCGGGGGCGCGTAGCCCGGCGGGCTCGGGTAGCCGCCCTGCGGGGGGTAGCCGCCCTGCGGGGGACCGGCGTAGCCGCCGGCGGGAGGCTGCGCACCGGCGCCGGGAGGCGGCGGCGGGGTCGGGCCCCCCTGGTCACCCGACCAGGTCGGCTGCTCGTCCGGCGGGTTCGTGCTCATGTCGCTCACCAGCTCCTCAGGAGGTCGGCCGGCCCCGGTCGTGACGTGCCGGTGAACGCGACACTAGCGAAGCGGGCCGGTCCCGGGCAGGGGGATCTGCACCGTTCGTCACGGCGTGTCGCGAGGCCGTCCCGGCCACTGGAGCGCGGTCCGGGCACGGACGCAGCCACGGTGCCACGGACCGGCGACCCCGGGGTCAGCCGGTGACGAAGTCGATGAGCTCCTCGACCCTGCCGAGCAGGGAGGGCTCGAGGTCGCGGTAGTCCCGGACCGTGCCGAGGATCCGCTGCCAGGCGCGGGCGACGTCCGCCTGCTCGGACGCCGGCCAGCCGAGGTGCGCGAGGATCCCGCGCTTCCACTCCGTGCCGCGCTCGACCCGCGGCCAGCTGTCGAGCCCGATGCGCTCGGGCCGTACGGCCTGCCAGACGTCGACGTAGGGGTGTCCCAGCACGAGGACCGTCCCGGCCGGGGCCGCCCGCACCGCGTCCGCGGCGATACGGCTCTCCTTGGACCCTGCGACGAGGTGGTCCACCAGCACGCCCAGTCGACGGTCGCCGGACGGGGCGAAGTCCCGGACCGCCGCGGCGAGGTCGTCCACGCCGTCGAGCATCTCCACCACGACGCCCTCGAGGCGCAGGTCGTCGCCCCACACCTTCTCGACCAGCTCGGCGTCGTGCTTGCCCTCGACCCAGATCCGGCTCCCGCGGGCGACCCGGGCCCGCGCGCCGTGGACCGCGACGGAGCCCGACGCCGTGCGGGCCGGCGGCGCAGGGGCGGGCGCCCCCGCCGGGGCGACCAGCTCCACGGGCCGCCCGTCCACCCAGAAGCCCGGGCCCAGCGGGAACGTCCGGGTCCGGCCGCGCCGGTCCTCCAGGACGACGACGTGCATGCCGCCCGACTTCTCCGTCCGGACCACCGCCCCGACCCATCCGGTGCTGACGTCCTCGACGACCAGGCCGCGCTCGGCCGGCGTCCGGGGGGACGTGGGTCCCGGGGGCGTGCGCGGGCCGGCCAGGACGTCGCGTCCGTAGCGGTCGGTCATGATCGCGGTCGACTCCTCATGCCGGTCCGTCCCGTGCCGATCAGCACCGGAACCCCGGGGTGCCGGGGACCAGATCATGCCAGCGGGGGCGAGGGCGAGCCGGCAGGCAGGAGGTCGCGTGTCCGTCGTCGGCCCTACGCCTGGCACCACGAGCGCCGGCCCGATGGCGCCGGAGGACCCGGCATGGGGGCCTGCCCTGGAGCGGGCCGTCGCCGGTGAGGGCGTGTCGGTGGTCGCGCAGCCGATCGTCGACGTCGCGGGGGCGCGCGTCGCCGGCTACGAGCTCCTGTCCCGGTTCGAGGGCCCGCCGCGGGCGACGCCGGACCTGTGGTTCGAGGCGGCGCGCGCGCACGGCCTGGACGGCGCTCTGACCGCCCGGACCGTGGGCCTCATGCGCGAGGTGGCGGCGACCCGACCGGAGGGCACGTTCTGGACCCTCAACGTCGAGCCGCACCTGCTGCTGTCCCCGGAGGTGAGCGACCTGCTGCTGGCGCCGGCGCGCCTGGACGAGATGGTCGTCGAGCTGACCGAGCACGTCGGCTACGGCGAGGACCCGGGCCTGGCCCGCGTCATGGCCGCGATCCGGTCGCTCGGCGGCAGCATCGCGATGGACGACGCCGGGACCGGGTACTCGGGTCTCACGCAGATGCTCGCGGTGCGGCCCGACATCGTGAAGGTCGACCGGAGCCTCGTCTCGGGCCTGGACCGGGACCCGGTGCGGCGGGCCGCGGTCCGGCTCCTGGGCGACCTGTCGGGCCAGATGGACGCCTGGCTGCTCGCCGAGGGCGTCGAGACCCTCGCCGAGCTCGCGGAGCTCGCGGCCCTGGGCGTGCCCCTCGTCCAGGGGTGGGCGGTCGGCCGCCCCGGCCCGGGATGGCCCGACCTCGACCCCGTCGCGCGGGCCGCCCTCCTGGAGCGGGGCACGCGGGCCGGCCTCGGCCACTACGTCTTCGGCCTCGTCCGCCCGGCGGAGCTGCGGGGCTGGCCGCAGGAGGACGGGCCCGAGGACCTCCGGGCGGGGGAGGTGGTGGTCGACGACACCGGACGTCCGCGGCGCGTCGTCGTCGCCGACCCCGGCGGCGGGACGCACCTCGCGCCCGCGCTGGTCGTCTCCCCGTCCAGCCCGCCCGACGACGTCCTGCGCCGGGCGATGGCGCGGGCGGAGGAGTGGCGGCACGCGCCCGTCGTGTGCACCGACGCCCGCGGGCGCGTCATGGGCACGATCGCGGTGGTCGCGCTCGTCGACCACGTGCTCGAGCACGGCGCGGGCACGTGAGCCCCCGCCGCACAGACCTGCCGGTCCCGACCGCCACGCCGGGGCCGAGGGCCCCGGAGCGCAGGCCACGGCCCCTGACACCCTGGGAGACGACATGAAGCGGTTCCGTTGCGGCGACATCATCACCGCGTGCCCGGCGACCTTCGAGGGCAGCGAGGAGGACATCCTCGCGGCGGTCGCGCACCACGCCCACGCCGACCACGGCGTCGTCGACGTCACGCCCGAGCTGGCGTCGCAGGTCCGCGGGGCCATGGTCGCCGCCTGACCAGGACCCGACGGCAGCAGGTCCGCCGTCCCCCGGGGGCAGGGCCTCGGGGGACGGGCGCCAGGTGCGCGTCGTAGGATTGGCACTCCCGCCGCCTGAGTGCCAGGGCGGCGTCGACCAGGGCTGAGCGGCCCTCGACCGACGGAGGTGCCATGAGCGACGAGCGTCGCCTCGAGGTGCTGCGCGCGATCGTCGAGGACTACGTCCAGACGCGCGAGCCCGTGGGCTCGCGGACGCTGGTCGAGCGGCACCGCCTGGGCGTCTCGCCCGCGACCGTGCGCAACGACATGGCCGCCCTCGAGGAGGCGGGGTTCATCGCCCAGCCCCACACCTCGGCCGGTCGCGTCCCGACGGACAAGGGCTACCGGCTCTTCGTCGACCGGCTCTCGGACATCAAGCCGCTGTCCTCGCCGGAGCGCCGCGCCATCCAGCACTTCCTCGAGGACGCCGTCGACCTCGACGACGTCGTCGACCGCTCGGTGCGGCTCCTCGCCCAGCTGACGCAGCAGGTCGCCGTGGTGCAGTACCCGTCGCTCCGCCGCTCGGCGCTGCGCCACCTCGAGCTGGTGCCCGTGGGGGACCGGCGGCTGCTCGTCGTCATCATCACGGACAACGGCCGCGTCGAGCAGCGCACGCTGGACCTGGAGACGCCCGTCCCGGACCTCGTGGTGCCGGAGCTGCGCGCGCGCCTCAACGCCACGGTCGCGGGCCGGCGGCTGGTGGACCTGCCGCAGCCGCTGGAGGAGATGACCCACGCGTTCCCCGAGGGGGACCGTCCCCTCGTGCACCGGGTGATCCGGGTCGTGGAGGACACGCTGGCGGAGGCGACCG
This sequence comes from Actinotalea ferrariae CF5-4, assembly GCF_000603945.1. GTDB lineage: Bacteria > Actinomycetota > Actinomycetes > Actinomycetales > Cellulomonadaceae > Actinotalea > Actinotalea ferrariae. The sequence goes on from NZ_AXCW01000092.1 coordinate 12,569, forward strand.
AGGAGCGCATCGTCATGGCGGGGGCCGCGCACCTGGCCCGCAGCGGCACCGACTTCCCCGGCACCATCCGTCCCGTCCTCGAGGCGCTCGAGGAGCAGGTCGTCCTGCTGCGGCTGCTCACCGAGATGGCCGAGGACTCCGCCGGGGTGGCCGTGCGCATCGGCCACGAGAACACGGTCGAGGGCCTGGTCGAGACCTCGATCGTCGCGACCGGGTACGGCGGGGACGGCGAGGCCGTCGCCCGCATCGGCTCCCTCGGGCCGACCCGGATGGACTACGCCGCCACCATCGCCCACGTCCGCGCCGTCGCGCGGTACCTGTCCCGCATCCTCGCCGGCTGACCGGCCACCCGAGCAGAGAGCGAGCCCCGTGAGCACGAACCACTACGACGTCCTGGGCGTCAGCCGTGACGCCACGCCGGACCAGATCAAGAAGGCCTACCGCCGCCTGGCCCGGGAGCTGCACCCCGACGTCGCGCAGGGCGAGGGTGCCGAGGACCGGTTCAAGGACGTCTCCCGCGCCTACGAGGTGCTCTCCAACCCGGAGAAGCGCGAGATGTACGACCGGGGTGTGGACCCGACCGCACCCGGCGGCGGGGCGGGGGGCTTCGGCGGCGCCGGGTTCGGCTTCCAGGACATCTTCGAGACGTTCTTCGGCGCGGGTCCGTCCGCCGGACAGCGCGGTCCCGTGCCGCGGGCCCGCCGCGGCCAGGACGCGCTGGTCCGCCTGGACATCGACCTCGCCGACGCGACCTTCGGTGCGCACCGCGACGTCCAGGTCGACACCGCCGTGCTCTGCCCGACCTGCCAGGGCAGCTGCTGCCGCCCCGGCACGACGCCGCGCTCCTGCGACGTCTGCGGCGGCCGCGGCGTCGTGCAGCGGGTCGCGCAGTCGTTCCTCGGTCGCGTCATGACCTCCAGCCCCTGTGCCGCCTGCCAGGGCTTCGGCACCGTGATCCCCGACCCCTGCCCCGAGTGCTCGGGCGACGGGCGCGTCCGCAGCCGGCGCACGATCTCCGTCGACATCCCCGCGGGCGTCGACACCGGCACGCGGATCAAGCTCACCGGCCAGGGCGAGGTCGGCCCGGGCGGCGGCCCCGCAGGCGACGTGTACCTCGAGATCCGCGAGCGGCCCCACGAGACGTTCGTCCGGCGTGGGGACGACCTGCACTGCACGCTGCCGGTCCCCATGACGGCCGCGGCGCTCGGCACCGTGCTGGAGCTGCAGACCCTCGACGGCCCGCGCGAGGTCGACATCCGGCCCGGCACCCAGCCGGGCCAGGTGATCCTCGAGAAGGGGCTGGGCGTCGGTCGCCTGCACACCGGGGGTCGCGGGGACCTGCACGTCCACATCGACGTCCAGGTGCCCACCCAGCTCGACGAGGAGCAGACCGAGCTCCTGCGCCGCCTCGCCGCACTGCGGGGCGAGGAGCGTCCGGCGTCCCGGCTCGCGGCCGCCGGCTCGGGCGTGTTCGCGAAGCTGCGCGACAAGCTCGCCGGTCGGTGAGCGCCCCGGTCTTCCTCACCGGGCCCGGCCTGCTCGACGCGCTCGGGCCCGGCTCGACCTACGTGCTCGAGGGGGCCGAGGGGCGGCACGCCGGCGTCGTCCAGCGACGCCGGGCGGGGGAGCGGGTCGACGTCGCGGACGGCTGCGGGGTCCGGGTCCGCTGCGAGATCGCGTCGGTCGACGCCGGGCGGCTCGTCCTCACCGTGCTGGACCGCGCCGACGAGCCCGCCCCGCGGGTCCGTCTCGCCCTCGCCCAGGCGCTGGCCAAGGGCGACCGCGACGAGCTGGCCGTGGAGTCCGCGACCGAGGTCGGTGTGGACGAGGTGGTGCCGTGGCAGGCCCGCCGGTCCGTCGTCGTCTGGCGCGGGGAGCGGGCCGCCCGCAGCCGCGCGAAGTGGGTCGCGACCGTCCGGCAGGCGACCAAGCAGTCGCGGCGGGCGTGGGTGCCCGACGTCGCCGAGCCGGTCGACACCCGGGCCCTCGTGGCGCGTGCCCACCGCACGATGGCCGACGGCGGGACCGTCGTCGTGCTGCACGAGACCGCGACCCTGCCGCTCGCCGAGGTGGCGCTGCCCGCCCCGGCCGCGGACGGGGCGCCCGCGCCGGAGGTCCTGGTCGTGGTCGGGCCCGAGGGCGGCATCGCCGAGGACGAGCTCGAGGCGCTCGCCGAGGCCGGGGCGTCGGTCGCCCGCCTCGGCCCCCACGTGCTGCGGACGTCCACCGCCGGGCCGGTCGCGGTCGCGCTGCTCGCCCAGCGGCTGGGGCGCTGGGGCTGAGCGGTGCGTCCCCGGCCTGCCTGCCGCGCGGGGTCACGGGCCTCTGACGGCCGACGAGGGTCGCGTCTAGCCTGGCCCCATGACATCGACGCCGGCCGCCCACGACTGCCTCTTCTGCCGCATCGTCGCGGGGGAGGTCCCCGCCACGGTCGTCGCGGAGACCGCGGACGCGGTGGCGTTCCGGGACCTGGACCCGCGCGCACCGACCCACGTGCTGGTCGTGCCGCGGGACCACCACGCGGACGTCGCCGACCTGGCCGCCGCCGACCCGGACCTCCTCGCGGCCCTGGTCCTGCTGGGGCGCGCGGTGGCCGAGCAGGAGTGCGGCGGGCACTTCCGCCTCGTCTTCAACACCGGCGCCGAGGCCGGGCAGTCGGTGTTCCACGTCCACGGCCACGTCGTCGGCGGGACCCGGCTGGGCTGGTCCCCGGCCTGACGGGCCGTGTCCCGATCCCGCGCGGTCGCCCTCCCCGCCGTGCGCCGAGATCGGCACCTCCGCGCGAGATCGGCAGCTGGAAGTGACGAGTTCGGCGCGAAGTGCCGAGCTCGCCGACCGGCCCTGGGGCCTCGTCGTGCGCGCGCAGGGCCCGCGCCGGGCGGCGCGACCGCCGCTCGCTACGATGGGACCGACCGTTCGCAGGGGCGACGGCACGGTGCCTCGGGGACGACCCGGGGCGCGACGCGACAGGAGACCGCAGGCCGCACGGCCGGACCCATGACCGAGACACCCGCGCGGCGTCACCGCGCCTCCACGGACGTCGAGCACCGGATCGTCGTCCCGGCACATCTGCCCGTCGTCGCCCTCCTCGGTCCCGGAGACGAGGTGCTGCGCGCCGTCGAGCGCGGGTTCCCCGCCGTCGGCATCCACGCCCGGGGCGACCAGATCACGCTCCTCGGGCCGCCCGCGGACGTCGCCCTCGTGTCGCGGCTGCTCGACGAGCTGCTCGAGGTCGCGGCGAGCGGGACCGTCCTGGACGCCGACGTCGTCGGCAGGTCGGTGCAGATGCTCACCGCTGCCACCGCGAGCCGGCCGGCGGAGGTGCTGACCCAGAACATCCTCTCCAGCCGGGGCCGCACGATCCGCCCCAAGACGGTCGGGCAGAAGACGTACGTCGACGCCATCGACCGCAACACGGTGACCTTCGGCATCGGCCCGGCGGGCACGGGCAAGACGTACCTCGCGATGGCGAAGGCCGTGCAGGCGCTCCAGGCCAAGCAGGTCAACCGGATCGTCCTGACCCGCCCGGCCGTCGAGGCCGGCGAGCGGCTCGGGTTCCTGCCGGGCAGCCTGAGCGAGAAGATCGACCCGTACCTGCGTCCGCTGTACGACGCGCTGCACGACATGGTCGACCCGGACTCGATCCCGCGGCTCATGGACTCCGGGACCGTCGAGGTGGCACCGCTGGCCTACATGCGCGGGCGCACCCTCAACGACGCGTTCATCATCCTCGACGAGGCGCAGAACACCTCGACCGAGCAGATGAAGATGTTCCTCACCCGCCTCGGTTTCGGGTCGAAGGTCGTCGTCACCGGCGACGTCACCCAGGTCGACCTGCCGGGCGGCACGACGTCGGGCCTGCGTGTCGTCGAGGACATCCTGGACGGCGTCGACGACGTCGCCTTCTGCCGGCTGACGTCCGAGGACGTCGTCCGGCACCGTCTCGTCGGCGAGATCATCGACGCGTACGCCCGCTGGGACACCGTGACCCGGGACGACGCGGACGGGCACCGTGACCGCCCGCGTCGGGCCGGCGAGCGTCCGTCCCGCATGGGCCGGTCCTCGCGGCCGGGCCGGGCCGTCCTGCCGGGGCCGTCGCCCGCCCCCGACGACGACGCACCGGCGCCCGGGTCCACGCAGGAGGAGCAGGAGTGAGCGTCGAGGTCAACAACGAGTCCGGCCACGTGGTCGACGAGGCGGAGTTCGCCGCCCTCGGACGGCACGTCCTGGACGCGATGCACGTGCACCCGCAGGCGGAGCTGTCGATCCTGCTGGTCGACACCGACGTCATGACGGACCTGCACGTGCAGTACATGGACGAGCCCGGCCCCACCGACGTGCTGTCGTTCCCCATGGACGAGCTGCGGCCCGGTGTCGAGGGCGACCCGAGCCCCGCGGGCCTGCTGGGCGACGTCGTGCTGTGCCCCGAGGTCGCCGCGAAGCAGGCCCGGGAGGCCGGGCACTCCACGGAGGAGGAGCTGCTCCTCCTGACGACCCACGGGATCCTGCACCTGCTGGGCTACGACCACGCGGAGCCAGAGGAGGAGAAGGAGATGTTCGCCCTCCAGCGACGTCTGCTCCTCACCTTCCTCGCCGGACGATGACCGGCCTGCCCGACGCGGTCCCCGCCCTCCTGGCGCTGCTCGCGGTCGTCACGCTCGTCCCCGCCGTCCTCCTGAGCGCCGGCGAGGCGGCCCTGCCGAGGCTCGGTCGCTCCGGCATGGTCGAGCTGGCCGTCGTGGACTCCCGGCTCGGCCGCCGCGTCAACCGGCTCCTGTCCGACGTCCACGGAGCGGTGGCGGCGTCGGCGTGGTCGCGCGTCGGTCTCGAGGCCGTCGCCGTCGTCGCGCTGACCCTCGCGCTCGTGACGGCCGGGCTGGCGTGGTGGACGACGCTCCTCGTGGCCGCGGGCGTCGCCGTCGTCGTCGGCCTGCTCGTCGTGCGCTTCCTGCCGCGGTCGCTCGCCCGGCGCCACCCGCGCGGCGCGGTGCGCG
>NZ_AXCW01000093.1 GCF_000603945.1 Actinotalea ferrariae CF5-4
GTCGCCGCGGCACCCGGCTGCGTCCCCGACGGGGCGGCGTTCCGTGCGGCCGGCTGCACGCCCGCGGCGGCGCGCCGGGCCAGGGCGGCACCCCACAGGGCGGCGACGACCATCGGCAGGAGGATGACCAGGCCGTCGAAGCCGCGGCCGGCGACCATCACCAGGACGGCGTAGAGGCTGTCGAACCGCCGGGCGTCCACGGTCGGCCCCTGCTCCCCGAGCCGGAGGATCTCGAGCACGCCGGCGAGAAGCACAGGTCCCGCGAGAGCGGCCCAGCGGCTGCGCAGCAGCAGTCCCGCCGCGAACCCGACGACGACGGCGGTCGTCAGCGCCGCGAGGGACTGCCCGGTGGTCATCGGTCCCCGCGGCATGGCCAGGCCCAGGCCCACGCCGGCGGCGGCGACCAGGACGACGGACGAGGCCGCCCGGACCAGGGGCGTGACCGCCGCTGCCCGGACGAGCCACGGCGGCCGAGGCGTCGTCGGGGGCGTCCCGGTGCCCGACGCCCGTGGAGCCGACGTGCTGGTCGTGGTGGTGCTCATCGTCCTGCCTCCGGTCCGGTGCTGCTGCTGCGGTGTGCGGTGCGCGCCGCCAGGGCGAGCGCGGTGACGAGGGTGAGGACGGCGACGGCGGCGGGCGTCAGGAGGGCACGCAGGCCGGCGCGGGCCACGTCCTCCCCCACGGCCAGCCGCACGTCGTCGGGCACGGCCTCCTCGGTGGCCAGTGCGTAGAGGCCGGGCTCCTCGGCCTCCAGCCGCCCGACGCCGGTACCCAGGACGTCGTCCCGGCCCCCGACGAGGTCGGCGGGCACGTCGTAGCGGAGGTCGGCGACGGGGCCCAGGTCGACCGGGCCGCCGTCCGGGGCGGTGACGGACACGGCGCCGAGCGCGCCGGGCGTCGTGCCCTCGACGTAGAGGACGTACTCCCCCGCGTCCAGCTCGACCGCCTCCCCCGGCACGGCACGGACGAAGGCGCTCGGCGCGTCGAGCCGGTCCAGGACGACGACGCCGCCCCAGACGCCGGCACCGGCGACGCCGACCACGGCCAGGACGGCGGCGGTCACGTACCCCCGCCGCGCGGTGCGCTCGACGGGACGTCGGCCGGTGAGGGTCATGGTCTGCTCCTTCGCACGGGTGGCTTCCTGCTCCTCAGCCTCGCCGTCGGGGCGGTCGCCGTCGTCGGTCGTGGGGCCGGACCTCGGCCGCGTCCCGGGCCCCATGGCGGGACCGGTCTCCGCCTGCGGGCAGAGGCCGCCCTGGGCCCTGGGACCGATGCCGTCCGCAGGCGCGCTGGCTACCGTCGAGGAGTGGAGACGTGGGAGCGGCTGCGCCGGCTCGACGTCGAGCGCCCCTGGCTGCTCGACGCCGTCCTCGCCGCGCTGCTCTTCACCGGCGCAGCGGTCTCGGCGGCCGTCGGGGACCCGACGCGACCGCCGGACCGGACCTACCTGCTCCTCGTCGCGGTCGGGGCCCTGCCGTACGCGGTGCGTCGGCTGGCGCCGCTCCCCGTGCTCCTCCTCGCCTCGGTCGCCGTCCTGACCGTGCTGGCGCTCGGCTACACCTCGGCGGTGATCGGGTCCGGGCTGTTCCTCGCCGTCTACACCGTGGCGGCGTGGCGCAGCGCCCGTCAGACCGCCGTCGCCGCGGCGTACGTCGTCGTGCTGCTCGCGCTGCTCGTGGTCGTGGCGCCGCAGAAGGCGGAGTTCGGTGAGATGGCGACCAACGCCGCGCTGTTCGCGGGGGCGATCGCGTTCGGTCGCAGCATGAACGACCGCCGTCGCACCACGGCGCTGCTCGCGGACAGGGCGGAGCTCGCCGAGCGCGCCCGGGCCGAGGAGGCCCGACGCGCCATCAGCGAGGAGCGGCTGCGGATCGCCCAGGAGCTGCACGACGTCGTCGGGCACTCCCTGGGCGTCATCGCCCTCCAGGCGCAGGTGGGTGCGCACGTCCTCGAGGAGGACCCGGCCGAGGCGCGGGCCGCGCTCGTCGCGGTGTCGCAGACCAGCCGGTCTGCCCTGGGTGAGGTCAGGCGCATCCTCGGCGCGCTGCGGACCGACGGCGAGGGCTACCGCCCGCAGCCCGGGCTGGACGACCTGGAGGACCTGGCCGCGGAGCTGCGGGCCGCCGGGGTGCCCGTCGAGCTGCGGATGACCGGCTCCCCCGACCCCGTGCCCGCGGCCCTCGCGCTGACCGCCTACCGGCTGGTCCAGGAGTCGCTGACGAACGTCGTGCGCCACGCGGGCGGCGCCGCGGCGACGGTCACGGTGACGCGCGGCGCGGAGGCCCTGGACGTCGAGGTGACCGACGACGGGCCTCCCGCCCCGCGCCCCCGTGGCATGGAGGCCCCCGGCGGCCACGGCCAGCTGGGCATGCGCGAGCGCGTGGCCGTCTGGGGCGGCACGCTCGAGGCAGGCCCCCGACCCGACGGCGGGTACCGCGTGCACGCCGTCCTGCCGCTGGAGGAGGCGAGGTCCCGATGATCCGGGTCGCCGTGGTCGACGACGAGGCGCTGGTCCGTCGCGGCCTGTCCGTGCTCCTGCGCAGCGAGCCGGACATCGACGTCGTCGGGGAGGCGCCCGACGGCGCCGCGGCCGTCGCCCTGGCGCGGCGCGAGCACCCCGACGTCGTGCTCATGGACATCCGGATGCCCCGCGTCGACGGCCTGACGGCGACCCTGCACCTCGCCGCCGACCCGGCGACCGCCGGCACCCGGGTGCTGATCCTCACGACGTTCGACCTCGACGAGCACGTGTTCGCGGCCATGCGGGCCGGCGCCAGCGGCTTCCTGCCCAAGGACACGGCACCGGAGGACCTGCTCCAGGCGATCCGCGTCGTCGCCCGGGGCGACGCCCTGCTCTCCCCGTCCGCGACCCGGCGGCTCGTCGAGGAGTTCGTGCGCCACACCCCGGCGGCACCGGCCGGCCGACCCGCCGGCGTCGACCAGCTCACCGAGCGCGAGGTGGAGGTGCTGCGCCTCGTCGCCGCCGGCCTGTCCAACGCCGAGCTCGCGGAGCGGCTCGTCGTCAGCTACAGCACCGTCAAGACGCACGTCAGCAACCTGCTCATGAAGCTCGACGCCCGGGACCGCGCCCAGCTCGTGATGCTGGCGTACGAGGCCGGCCTCGTGGTCCCGGGAGGCCGCTGATCCCCGCGCTCACACCCAGGAGGACGTCATGACTCATCGGCTCCGCACGGCAGCACTCGTGGTCGGAACGGGCGCGGTGCTGGCCGCCGTCGCCCGGCGCCTGCGCGAGCGGTCGCCGCAGGACGCGACCACGCGGCCCGCCGTCGAGGTCGCGCACCCCCCGCGGGCCGTGGTCCGGGCGAGCAACCCGGTCGTCCGCTGGATGCTCGCGTCACCCCGACGGATGGGCGGAGCCGGGGACGCGCTGCTGCTGCTCCACGTGACCGGCCGTCGCACCGGTGCCGTCTACGACGTCCCGGTGGGCTACCACCCGGCCGACGACGGCCGGCTCACCGTCGTCACCGACGCCGGCTGGCGGGTCAACCTGCGCGGGCGCCCCGACGTCGAGGTCACCCTCAAGGGCGTGCGGCGCGCGGCACGGGCGGAGCTGGTCGAGGACCCGGACGTCGTCGCCGACGTCTACGAGAGCCTCCTGGACGAGGAGGACCCGCGGGGCTCGGCGCGACGGCTCGGGCTGCGCCTCGCGCAGGAGCGGGTGCCCGACCACGCGGACCTGGCCGGGCTGACCCGGCGGGAGCACCTGTGCGTCATCCACCTCGACGTGGACGAGGCGTTCCCGCGGAGCGCCTGACTCCCGGCACGCCACCCGCCGACGCCGGTCCGACGTCCGCGCCGGCGCGCGAGCGGCCCCACCGGACTCCTCGCTCCCGCAACGCCGCGTGCAGGGCGTCGCGGCCCGTCGTCCCCACCCCCTCCCACGCCGTGACCTCCGCCGTGCTGTAGCGGTGCATCTCCTCCAGGTGCGCGACGCCGTGGGAGCGCAGGGCCTCCAGGGCCGGCGTCGCGACACGGCCCTCGAGCACCCCGACGGGCGTGGGCACGGCGGGCGCCTTCGCGGGGAACGTCGCGTCGAACGCCGCGACGTCGGCGGGGTCGATCCGGAAGGCGGCGTCCTCGTGGAACTCCCCGTGCACGTCGTCGAGGCCGCCCGGCACGAGCGCCAGCGCCATGAGCGCGTCGAACGTCGCCCCGCCTGGCGCCGTGATGCCGACCGCGGCGCCGCGGACGAACCCGAAGCGCGGGTAGTAGTCCGGGTGCCCGTAGACGAGGACGGCGCGGTGCCCGAGCGCTGCTGCCTCGCCGAGGGTGTGACGCATCAGGGCGCAGCCGAGGCCGGAGCCCTGGTACGACGGGTGGACGGTCAACGGACCGAAGGTGAGGACGTCCCACGACCGGTCGCGCCCGACCACCCGGGCGCGCGTGTAGATGACGTGCCCGACGACGACCCCGTCGACCTCCGCGACCACGTCGAGCTCCGGCACCACGGACGGCGACCCCCGCAGGCGGTGGACCAGGAGGTGCTCGTCGCAGCCCGGACCGCTCATGCCCCAGAACGCCTCGCGGGTGACCTCCTCCACCGTCCGGCGGTCGGACGGCGTCTCCCTCCTCAGCACCACTCGCATCGGACCCTCACGTCCTCCCTCGCGGGGGCGGACCCGAGCGGTGGACGCACCCCGCGGGGCGCCCTGACGCACGCCCCGACGGCCCCTCGGGCCCCGCAGCGCCGCACAGCCCGAGACTACGGCGACGACGTCCGTGGCCAGGGGGACGAAGGTCGCTGCGGCCTCCGCCCGGCCCGGCCCTCGTCCGGGTGTGCCACGTTGACCGCCCGCCACCGTCCGGTGTAGACAGACGGCACCCGAAGCTCGTGTAGTCCTCTACGCGCCCGGGGCCTCGACGAGGAGGTCGGGATCGGTGCATCGCACCACCGGGGCTGCGCCCCCATCGCCCTGGCAGGGTTCCGCGGGCCACGGCTCCGCCAGATCCGCACGTCCCTGACGCCGCGCCCGGCCGGTCGCACCGGTCCCGGCAGCCGGTCGGATCCCTGCCCGGCTCCCGCCGGCACCGCCTCGCCCGCGCGCACCCGCCGGCCGACGTCACCCCGCACCCTGCGCCCGACGGCGGACCCTGCCGCGCGGCGAGCTGACGAGAGGAAGACCCCTGTGACCACGACTCCCGACGACGACCCTGCAGCCCGCACCCCCGGGACACCGGTGACCGTGCAGACGGTGCTCGGCACCGTGCCGGTCACCGAGCTGGGCATGACGCTGACCCACGAGCACCTCTTCAACGACCTGTCGGAGGCCGTCCACCCGGGCGTCCGCGCCTTCGGTCCGGCGCTGGCGACCGCGACGGTGTCACCGCAGATCGCCTGGCTGCTGCGGGAGGACCCGTACGCGTGCCCCGACAACTGCGGGATCGGCCCGGAGCACGTCGAGACCGTCGCGGAGGAGCTCGGCCTCTTCCGTGAGGCCGGCGGCCGTACGGTCGTCAACAACACCACCGGGACGGGCCGGCACCCCGCCGCGCTCGTCGAGGTCGCCGAGCGGACAGGCCTCAACGTCGTCATGGCGGGCGGCTGGTGCCTGGCGCACGGGGACGACGACCGCTTCACGGCGGCCGACGTCGACCGGATGGTCGAGGAGCTCGTCGCCGAGGCGGAGGAGGGTGTCGCCCTGCCCGACGGTCGCCGCGTGCGCGTCGGCGTGATCGGGGAGATCGGCGTCGGGCCGCGGTTCACCCCGGCCGAACGCGTGACGCTGATCGCGTCCTGCCGGGGCCAGGTCGCGACGGGCCTCCCCCTCCTGGTGCACCTGCCCGGCTGGCAGCGCCGGGGCCACGAGGTGGTGGACGTCGCCCTCGCGGAGGGCGTGGACCCGTCGGCGCTCGTGCTGTGCCACATGGACCCCTCGGGCAAGGACACGACCTACCAGCGGGAGCTCGCCGAGCGGGGCGTCTGGCTCGAGTTCGACATGATCGGCATGCCGTTCAACTTCCCGGGCGAGGGGCAGTCCCCCTCGGTGGAGGACTCCGTCGACGCCGTCGCCGGACTGGTGCGTGACGGCTGGGCGGACCGGCTGCTGCTCTCCCAGGACACCTTCCTCAAGGCCATGTGGACCCGGAACGCGGGCAACGGCTACGCGTTCGTCCCGACCGCCTTCCTGCCCCGCCTCGTCGACGCGGGCGTCCCGGCCGAGGTCGCCGCCGCCCTCCTCACCCGCAACCCCGCCGCCCTGTTCACCGCCGCCGCCCGCGCGGTCTGACCCTCCCCGAGGAGCACCTCATGGCCACCGTCCTCGTCATCGGCGAGTCCTGGTTCGTCCACTCGATCCACCAGAAGGGATTCGACTCCTTCACGTCGTCGGAGTACGAGGAGGGCGGCACGGCCTTCCTCGAGGCCCTGCGCTCCCGCGGCCACGACGTCACGTACGTCCCGTCGCACACGATCCCCGAGCGCGTCCCGACGGACGTCGCGGCGATGGCCGCGTACGACGTCGTCGTCATCTCCGACGTGGGGGCGAACAGCTTCCAGCTGCCGCCGGAGACGTTCGGCTCCTCCATCCCCTCGCCGGACCGCAGCGAGGTGGTCCGGGCGCACGTGGAGCGCGGGGGCGCGGTGCTCATGGTCGGCGGGTACCTCACGTTCAGCGGCATCGACGCGCGCGCCCGCTGGGGGCGCACGCCCCTGGCCGCGGCGCTCCCGGTGCACGTCCTGGACCGCGACGACCGCGTCGAGACGCCCGCCGGGGTCACACCCCGGGTGGTCGGGGAGCACGACGTCGTCGCGGGGCTGGACGCGACCTGGCCGGCCCTGCTCGGCCTCAACGAGGTCGTGCCCAAGGACGACGCGGTCGTCCTGGCGTCCTGCGGCGAGCACCCGCTCCTCGTCATCGGCACGTACGGCGCCGGCCGGTCCGCGGCGTTCACCTCCGACATCGCCCCGCACTGGGCGCCGCCGGAGTTCCTCGCCTGGGACGGCTACGCCGAGCTGTTCGACCGGCTCGTCACGTGGCTGGCCGCCGCGTGACGGGGAGCACGCCGAGCACGCCGAGCACCCCGTCGAGCACCCCGGCGAGCACCGTGGACGTCCTGCGGGCCATGCCCAAGGTCGAGCTGCACTGCCATCTCGAGGGGTGCGTCCGGCCGGAGACGTTCGTGGAGCTCGCCCGCCGGGAGGGCATCCCGCTGCCCAGCGACGACCCGGCCCGGGTGTACGAGTACCACGACATGGCGAGCTTCATGGTCGTCTTCGAGCGGCTGAGCGCCTCGCTCGTGTCGCCCGACGACTTCGCGCGGATCACCTACGAGGCGCTCGTGGACGCGGCCCGGACGTCGAACGTCGTCTACCGGGAGATGTTCCTCAACCCGACCCTGCACCCGCTGCCCTACCGGGACCTGCTCGCCGGCGTGACGGACGGCGCCGAGCAGGCCCGCCGGGAGACCGGGATCGTCACGCGGCTCATCCCGTCGGTGTTCCGCGCCCACAGCCCCGGGCTGGCGGCCGCGATGGCCCGGGACGCCGTGGCGGGCTCGCGCGACCTCGTCGTCGGGCTCGGGATGGACGGGGACGAGACGACCGGCGCCCCGGCGGACTTCGTCGAGGCGTACGCGGTGGCCCGCGACGGCGGCCTGCACGTGACCGCACACGCGGGAGAGCGCTTCTCCGCCCAGGAGGTGCGCGACACGCTGGACCTGCTGGGCTGCACCCGGGTCGACCACGGCTACGGGATCGTCGGGGACCCGGCGCTGGTGCGGCGCGTCCGCGACTCCGGGGTGCACGTCACCTACGCCTGGCTGTCGACGACGTACAACTACCACGGCCCCGTGGCGGAGCACCCCTTCCTCCGGATGCGCGAGGCGGGGCTGTCCATGTCCCTCGGCAGCGACGACCCGGCCATGGGGGGCACCGACCTCGCCGGCGACTACGTGGCGGTCTCGGACGCCCTCGGCTTCTCGGCCGAGGAGATGGTGCGGCAGAACCTCGACGCGTGGGAGGCGTCCTGGCTCACCGGTGCGGACCGCGAGGCCGTCCGGGCCCGGCTCTGGGACCGCGTGCCGCCGACGGCGTGACAGCCATGCTCAGGCCGGGCGGACCCGGTCCTCGGGCACCCACGCGTTCCACGGTGACCGCCCGGGCAGGTGCTGCTGCACGCAGACGTACCCGGGGGCCCTCGCGATGGCGAAGGCCTGGACCGTGATGCGGTGGCCGCCGTACGTCTCGGTCGTCACCACCGCCCGGCGCGGCGGGGCGAGCATCGCCGGGCCCTGGGGGTCGGCGTGCGTGACGAGCCAGCCCGAGTAGTGGGGTGCCGCTGCCATGGGTCCATGGTCCACCCGACCTCCGACACGCGACAGCGCCGCCTCCCGAGGGGAGGCGGCGCTGTCGCGTCGGGCCGACGTCGGACGGGGCGGCGCTCAGCGGCGGCCGGTGCGCTCCGGACGGCGCTCGCTGCGCTCCCAGCCAGGACGGGAGGCCCGGGAGCCCAGCCGGTCCGGCCGCGAGCGGTAGACGACGTAGGGGCGCCACATGTACCCCAGCGGCACGCTGAACACGTGGACGAGCCGCGTGAACGGCCACAGCGCGAACAGGAAGAACGCGGCCAGGGCGTGCAGCTGGAAGCCGATCGGCGCGTCCGCCATGAGCTCCGGCCGGATGTCGAAGCGGAAGATGCCGCGGAACCAGACCGAGACCCCGTCGCGGTAGTCGTAGTGGCCGCCGAGGTTGAGGATCGACCCGGCGATCGTGTTCCACATGCCGGTGAAGATGACCGTCGCCAGCACGAGGTACATGAACTTGTCCATGCGCGTCGTGGCGCTGAACACCGGCCCGACGGTCCGGCGCCGGTAGATCAGCAGCGCCATGCCGACCACCGTGGAGATCCCGGCGACGGCGCCGATCGAGATCGCCAGGAAGTGGTAGATCTCGTCGGTCATCCCGACCGCCCGGGTCCAGGCCTTGGGGATGCCCAGGCCCATGACGTGGCCGAGGAAGACGGCGAGGATCCCGAAGTGGAACAGCGGGCTCGCCCACCGCAGCAGCCGGCTCTCGTACAGCTGGGACGAGCGCGTCGTCCAGCCGAACTTGTCGTACCGGTAGCGCCACACGTGCCCGAGGACGAACACGGCGAGGCAGACGTAGGGGAAGACGACCCACAGGAGGATGTCGGTGGTCGAGGTGGTCATCGGCGGGCTCCCGTCAAGGGCATCTCGGGTGAGGCGGCGAACGGTTCGAGGCCGACGTCCTCGTCGGGCGGCCCCTCGGCCGCGAGACGGGCGACGGCCTCGCGGTCCTCGCCGGCGAGGGGCGGCAGGGTCGCGCTGACGGCGACGAGCACGTCGGCCCACGGCGAGCCGGCGTCCACGAGGGCCAGGCGCAGGAGCTCCAGCCCCGCGCGGTGCGCGAGCAGGAGGGCGATCCCGGCCGCGCGGCCGTCGTCGTCGGTGGTGGCGCAGAACTCCAGGACCACGGCGAGGTGGTCCGGGAGCTCGTCCGCGGCGACCTCGAAGCCCGCACGCCGGTACGCCTGCTTGAACTCCACCAGGGCGACGCCGCGCTTGCGGGTGTCGCCGTAGGCGAAGTAGGTGAGGAACAGGCTGCAGCGCCGCTTGAGGTCGAAGGTCGCGACGTACTCGCTCTCGAGCTCCCCCACGGGCGTGGTCGCCAGGTGGTCGACCGCCCGCAGGAGCGGCGCCGCCAGCTCCGGCCGCACCTCCGTCAGGGCGGCGCGGACCGTCGGCAGCATGCCGACCAGCTCCTCGCCGGGGTAGTCCAGCAGCAGGGCCGCGACCCGGTGCACGACGGCGTGCTCACGTGTGGCGCGCCGTCGTGCGACCGCCAGCCGCTCGACGCGGTTCACGACGAGCCGCCCGGGGATGCGCCCCCGCCGGGCCCGGTGCCCGAGCGCGGTGCGGTCCCGGTACCGGCCGGGCCGGACTCGCTCCCGCCCGCGGGCAGCGGCTGCACGACCTCCGCCCCGGTGGACTCCGCGTCGCGCAGCTGCGGTCCGTCCGCCGGGTCCCCGTCGTCCCGCGGCGGGAACATGCCCGAGGGCCTGCCCTTGCCGTCCCAGTTGAGGAGGTTGACCCGGGCCTTGCGCGTCGAGGGGTCCGCGACCGTGTCCGACGTCTGCCGCTGCTGGAGCATGTGGAAGTTCTCCACGGCGATCGGGTCGGCGAACCCGGGGCCGGAGCCCTCGCCGAACGGGCCGGACCCGCCCATGCCGGGGCCGCCCTCGTAGTCCAGGGAGCACTCCGTCGCGAGCTCCTCGAGGCTGTGCGCCTGCTCGGCGTGCGCGCTGGGGATGACGTAACGCTCGTCGTACTTGGCGATGGCCAGGAGGCGGTACATCTCCTGCATGGCGGACTCGGTCATGCCGACCGCGGCCGGGATGCTCGGGTCGGGGTCCCGGCCGAGGTTGATGTCCCGCATGTAGGAGCGCATCGCCGCCAGCCGCTGGAGCACGGCCGTCACCGGCACCGTGTCCCCCGCGGTGAAGAGCTCGGCGAGGTACTCCACCGGGATCCGGAGGGTGTCGATCGCCGCGAAGAGGTTGCGGGCCGCCTCCGAGTCCTCCCCCGTCTCCGCGATGGCGTCGACCACGGGCGACAGCGGGGGGATGTACCAGACCATCGGCATCGTCCGGTACTCGGGGTGCAGCGGCAGGGCCACCTCGTAATCGTGGATGAGGCGCCAGATCGGCGAGCGCTGCGCCGCGTCGACCCAGTCGCGCGGGATCCCCGCGCGCTCGGCCTCGCGGACGACCTGGGGGTCGTGCGGGTCGAGCAGGACGCTGCGCTGGGCGGCGAGCAGCTTGTGCTCGTCCGGCTCCGAGGCCGCCTCCAGGACCCGGTCGGCGTCGTAGAGGACCAGGCCGATGTACCGGAGCCGCCCGACGCACGTCTCGGAGCAGACGGTCGGCAGGCCGACCTCGATGCGCGGGAAGCAGAACGTGCACTTCTCGGCCTTGCCGGTCCGGTGGTTGAAGTAGACCTTCTTGTACGGGCAGCCCGTGACGCACTTGCGCCACCCGCGGCACTTGTCCTGGTCCACCAGGACGATGCCGTCCTCGGCCCGCTTGTAGATCGCGCCGGAGGGGCAGGACGCCGCGCAGGACGGGTTGAGGCAGTGCTCGCAGATGCGGGGCAGGTAGAACATGAAGGTCTGCTCGAACTCGAGCTTGATCTTGTCCGACACCTGCTTGAGGACGGGGTCCTGCGACGCGAGCGCCGGGCCGCCGCCGAGGTTGTCGTCCCAGTTCGCCGACCAGGAGACGTTCATGTTCTCGCCGGTCAGGAGGGACTTCGGCCGCGCGACAGGGGTGTGCTCCTGCAGCGGCGCGTTCGTGAGGTTCTCGTAGTCGTACGTCCACGGCTCGTAGTACTGGCCGATCGACGGCTGCTTCGGGCTCGCGAAGATCGTGAGCAGGTTCTTCAACCGGCCGCCGGCCTTGAGCTGGAGGCGACCGCGCTTGGTCAGCGTCCAGCCGCCCTGCCACGTCTCCTGGTCCTCGTACGTGCGGGGGTAGCCCTGCCCGGGCCGGGTCTCCACGTTGTTGAACCAGACGTACTCGGTGCCGGCGCGGTTCGTCCACGCCTGCTTGCACGTGACCGAGCAGGTGTGGCACCCGATGCACTTGTCCAGGTTCATGACCATGGCCATCTGGGCCATCACCCTCATCGGGTCACCGTCCTCTCGGCCGTGCGGCTGGTGCGGGCAGGGGGTGCGGGTGGGGCCTGCACCGGGTCGGGGGCGGTCAGATCGGGCATCAGTACTGCACCTCCTGGCTGCGACGGCGGATCACGGTGACCTCGTCGCGCTGGTTCCCGGTCGGGCCGAGGTAGTTGAATGCGTAGGACAGCTGGGCGTACCCGCCGATGAGGTGGCTGGGCTTGACCAGCAGCCGCGTCAGCGAGTTGTGGATGCCGCCGCGCTTGCCGGTCGTCTCCGACAGGGGCACGTCGATGAGCCGGTCCTGGGCGTGGTGCATGTACACCGTGCCCTCCGGCATGCGGTGCGACACGACCGCCCGGGCGACGACGACGCCGTTGCGGTTGACCGCCTCGATCCAGTCGTTGTCCGCCACGCCGACCTTCGCCGCGTCGATGTCGCTCATCCAGATCGTCGGGCCGCCGCGGGACAGCGACAGCATGAAGAGGTTGTCCTGGTACTCGGAGTGGATGGACCACTTGTTGTGCGGGGTGAGGTAGCGGACGGTGATGCCGGCGCTTCCCGCCGCCCCCGTCCCGCTGAGCTCCGGCTCCCCGAACAAGGCCCCCATGTCCAGCGGCGGCCGGAAGACCGGCAGGTTCTCCCCGAGCTCGGTCATCCAGTCGTGGTCGAGGAAGAAGTGCTGGCGACCGCTCAGCGTGTGCCACGGACGCAGCCGCTCGACGTTGATGGTGAAGGGCGAGTAGCGCCGCCCGCCGTGCTCCGAGCCGGACCACTCCGGCGACGTGATGACCGGCACCGGCGCCGCCTGGGTGTCGGTGAAGGTGATCTGCTTGCCCTCGTGCTCGGCGGCCATGTCGGCCATCGGGCGTCCGGTGCGCTTCTCCAGCGTGTGGAAGCCCTGGACCGCCAGCCGGCCGTTCGTCGTGCCGGACAGCGCGAGGATCGCCTCGCACGCGTGCACGTCGCGCGTCAGGGCGGGACGCCCGTCCGCGACGCCGCCGGGGGTGTTCCGCACGACGCCGTTCTTGCGGGCGAGGTAGTCCACCTCCTTGTCGACCTGGTAGGTGATGCCCTTGGTCGTCGTGCCGAGCTTCTCCAGCAGCGGGCCGAGCGCGCCGAGCTTCGCGGCGACCGCGCCGTAGTCGCGCTCGATGACCACGAGCTTCGGCATCGTGCGACCCGGCACCGGCTCGCACTCGCCCTTCTTCCAGTCCAGGACGCGGCCGTGGGGCGTGGCGAGCTCGTCGGGCGTGTCGTGCATGAGCGGCACGGCGACGACGTCGTTGCGGACCCCGAGGTGCTGCGCGCCGAGCTCGCTGAACCGTCGCGCGAGCGTGTGGAAGATGTCGAAGTCGGTGCGCGTCTGCCACGGCGGTGCGATCGCCGGGCTGAAGGAGTTCACGAACGGGTGCATGTCCGTCGTGTTGAGGTCGTGCTTCTCGTACCAGGTCGCCGCCGGCAGCACGACGTCGGAGTAGATGGTCGTGCTCGTCATGCGGAAGTCCAGGGACAGCAGCAGGTCGAGCTTGCCGGTGGGGGCCTCGTCGCGCCAGACCACGTCGCGCGGCCGGGCCGAGGGCGGCGCCTCGGTGGCCCGCATGTTGGAGTCGGTGCCGAGCAGGTGGTGCAGGAAGTACTCGTTGCCCTTGCCGGAGCTGCCGAGCAGGTTCGCCCGCCAGACCGTCAGGACGCGCGGGAAGTTCTCCGGCGCGTCGGGGTCCTCGGCGGCGAACCGCAGCTCGCCCGACTTGAGCCGCGCGGGCACGTACTCCCCGACGGGGACGCCCTCCCGCTCGGCGTCGTCGGCGAGGTCCAGCGGGTTGCGGTCGAAGGTGGGGTACGACGGCATCCAGCCGAGGCGCGCGGACATCGCGATGACGTCCGCCGTCGTCATGCCCGCGAGCTTGCTGCGCGCGGGGTCCGTCGTGGCGGAGGAGAGGGCGTCCGCCCCGAACGGGTCGTACCGGTACTGGTCGGTGTTGAGGTACCAGTAGGCGGTCTGGATCATGGTGCGTCCCGGCCGCGCCCAGTCCAGCGCGAAGGCGTAGTGCCCGTGGCCCGTGACGGGGCGGCACTTCTCCTGGCCGACGTAGTGCGCCCAGCCGCCGCCGTTCACGCCCTGGCAGCCCGTGAGGGTCGTCAGGGCGAGGAACGCGCGGTAGATCGTGTCGGAGTGGAACCAGTGGTTCGTGCCGGCGCCCATGAGGATCATCGAGCGGCCGCGCGAGTCCTCGGCGTTCTGCGCGAACTCGCGCCCGATCCGCTCCGCCTTGGCCGCCGGGACCCCGGTGAAGCGCTCCTGCCACGCCGGGGTGCACGGCTCGTCGGCGTCGTCGTAGCCGGTCGGCCACTGGCCCGGCAGACCGGCACGGCCCACGCCGTACTGGGCCAGGACCAGGTCGAAGACGGTCGTGACGAGGTGCCCGCCCACGCGCCGGACGGGCACGCCGCGGGTGATGGTGCGGCCGTTGCCGTCGAGGGTGTCGAACCGCGGCAGGTGGACCTCGACCGCACCCTCCGACGCGGCGTCGTCGGCCATGGTGAGCAGCGGGTCGACGTCGCCGAGGTCGAGGTTCCAGCGTCCCGCCCCGGCCTCGCCGTAGTGGAACCCGAGCGAGCCGCCCGGCACGACGGGCATGCCGGTGGCCCCGTCGACCAGCACGGTCTTGAAGGCGGCGTTCTCGGACTGCGCCTCGGCACCCGGCAGGTCCGCCGCGGTGAGGAACTTGCCCGGGACGAACGCGCCGTCGGCCTCGTCCAGCCGGATGAGGAAGGGCAGGTCGGTGTACTTCTTGACGTAGTCGGTGAAGTACGGGACCTGGCGCTCCACGAAGAACTCGCGCAGCGTGACGTGCCCCATCGCCATCGCGAGGGCACCGTCGGTCCCGGGCCGGGCGGCGAGCCACTCGTCCGCGAACTTGACGTTGTCGGCGTAGTCGGGCGCGACGACGACGACCTTCTGGCCGCGGTAGCGGGCCTCGGTCATCCAGTGCGCGTCGGGCGTGCGCGTCACGGGGACGTTGGAGCCCCACATGATCAGGTAGCCGGCGTCCCACCAGTCCCCCGACTCGGGGACGTCCGTCTGGTCGCCGAAGACCTGCGGGGAGGCCACGGGCAGGTCGGCGTACCAGTCGTAGAAGGACAGCATCGGAGCGCCGAGCAGGGCGTGGTACCGCGCCCCCACGCCGTGGGACACCATGGACATCGCCGGGATCGGCGAGAAGCCGGCCACGCGGTCCGGCCCGTAGGTCCGGATGGTGTGGACCTGCGCGGCGGCCGCGATCTCGGTCGCCTCGTCCCAGGTGGCCCGCACGAGGCCGCCCTTGCCGCGGGCCGCCTTGTACCGGCGGGCCTTCTCCGGGTCCTCGACGATGCTCGCCCACGCCACGACCGGGTCGCCCGTGGCGGCCTTGGCCTCCCGGTACATCTGGAGCAGGAGGCCCCGGACGTACGGGTACCGGATGCGCGTCGGGGAGTAGGTGTACCAGCTGAAGGCCGCGCCACGGGGGCAGCCGCGGGGCTCGTACTCCGGGCGGTCCGGGCCGACGGACGGGTAGTCGGTCTGCTGGGACTCCCAGGTGATGATCCCGTCCTTGACGTAGACCTTCCAGGAGCACGACCCGGTGCAGTTGACGCCGTGGGTCGAGCGCACGACCTTGTCGTGGCTCCACCGGTCCCGGTAGAAGCCGTCCGCGTCCCGGCCGCCGATCTGGTGCAGCGTGCGCAGGTCGTGGGAGACCTCGCCCTTGCGCAGGTACCGGCCCAGCCTCAGCAGGGCGTCGGACGCGGGGCCGTCCAGCCCTGCCGCTCCGGTGCCCTCGGTCGGCGTGACGGTCGGGTTCATGGGTGCTCCCTCGCGTGGTGGTGCGGCATGCGGGCGGTTCGGTCGAGCTGTTCGGGTGGGGCCGGCCGGCGGGGCCGGGCGGAGCGCCCAGCCTCGCCGACCGCCGGGGTCAGCCGGGCTTCGGCGCGCCGGGGCGGGCGTAGAAGACCCAGGCCAGCACGGTGCAGACCGCGAAGTACACGGCCGCACCGATGAAGAAGGTCCGCGGCGCCATCGCGGCGAGGGCCATGCCGACGAGGAACGGCCCGAACGCGGCGATCGACGCGGTCCAGCCGATGACGCCGCCGGCCTGGCGCTTGGGGAAGATCATCGGCATCTGCTTGAAGGTCCCGGCGTTGCCGACCCCGGCGAAGAAGAACAGCGACAGCATCCCGACGAGGAACCAGGTGAACTGGCCGCGGTCGGTCGGCGACAGGAAGAACGCCGCGAAGACCGTGCTGATCGTCATCCCGACGCCGGAGACGAACGTCCACACCGCACCGCCGAAGCGGTCGCAGAGCGGCCCCATGAGCGCGCGGATGAGCGACCCGATGAGGGGGCCCAGGAAGGCGAACTTCAGGGGGTCGGGAGCATCGGCGAAGCTGCCGTACTCGCTGCGGATGATGAGGGCGAGCTGCGCCGCGAAGCCGCTGAAGGCGCCGAAGGTCATGACGTAGATCGCCGTCATGATCCACGTGTGCTTGTCCCCGAAGATGTCCAGCTGCTCACGGAAGTTCGCGGTGACCGGGACCCGCTTGAGGAAGAGCGCGGACAGCACCACGCCCAGCAGGACCCACGGGATGAGGACGAGCGCGGCGTTGTGCAGCCAGATCTCCCCGCCGTCCACGGTCTGCTGGGGGGCGAAGATCCCCGCCGTCCCGAGGAGGGCGAACCCGATGACCCAGGGGGTGAGGAACTGGATGAGGCTGACGCCGAAGTTCCCGAGCCCGGCCTGCAGGCCCAGGGCCGTGCCGGCCAGCCGCTTGGGGAAGAAGTAGCTGGTCGACGGCATGAAACCGGAGAACGCGCCGCCGCCGATGCCGACCGCCGCGGCCAGCGCCAGGAGCACCCAGTAGGGGGTGGTCGGGTCCTGCAGCGCGATCATCCAGCCGATGAGCGGGAGCACCATGAGGGTCGCCGTGCCGCCGACGAGCGTCTTGGTCCCCAGCATCGCCGGCAGGAACATGTAGACGATCCGCAGGAGACCGCCGGCGAGCCCCGGCACGGCGACGAGCCAGTAGAGCTGGGAGTCGCTCAGCCCGAACCCGATGAGGTTCAGCCGGGGTGCGATGGCGCTGACGAGGAACCACAGCGCGAAGCACAGGGTCAGGTTGAACGTCGTGACCCACAGCGTCCGCCACGCGAACCTGCTGTCCCACGCCTCCGGGTGCTCGGGGTCCCACTGGGACAGGTCAGCCCGTGTCCTCCGGGCCGGTCGGGCCGTCACCATGGTTCCTCCTCGCTCCCAGGACGGACGCTCCGTCCCGACGCTGAGTGTGGGCGCGCACCGCGCGCTCGCCCTACCGCCGACCGCCGTGTCAAAGCTCTCTCCCCCCGTCGAGGATCACCTGTGATCCGCGTGACGACGCTATCGCGGACGAGGACGTCCGCAAGTCCCTCTGCACCGGGTTCGGGTGGTACCACCCGGTCCCGCTCCTCACGGCCCGCTGCTCAGCGGTTCAGGTGCAGGACGCAGTGGCCGGGGCCGACGAACGGCTCCAGCCGCTCGGCCCGGACCGGCCCCTCCTCGCAGGCGAGGACGCCGCGCGCCACACCGAGGTGGACGCTGCACACCATCTCCGTGCGCTCCTGCGCCATCGGCAGGAAGGGGCAGTCGCGCAGGTGCATCCGGCGCCCGTCCGGGTCGAGCTGGGGCGCGAGGCCGAGGTCCTCCAGGTGCGTCTCGAGCAGGGCGAGCTGGCGCCGCGCCGCGGCCGACGTCGCGTCGTCGTCGGCCGTGCCGACCGGTGCGCCGGTGCCGCCGGGGCGCGCGGCGTCGCGGTCGT
>NZ_AXCW01000094.1 GCF_000603945.1 Actinotalea ferrariae CF5-4
GCTCCCCCGCTCCCCTGCTCCCCCCGCTCCCCGCTCGCCGCTCCCCCGCTCCCCCGCTCCCCCGCGCGGCCCTCGCCCGCGCTGCCTACCGTGTCCGGATGGCCCAGGTGCGGATCGGCATCTCCGGCTGGCGCTACGCCCCGTGGCGGGGGGTCTTCTACCCGCCCGGCCTGGCGCAGCGCCGCGAGCTGGAGCACGCGAGCCGCCTCCTGTCGACGGTCGAGATCAACGGCTCGTTCTACGCGCTGCAGCGGCCGGAGAGCTACGCCGGCTGGGCGGCCACCGCCCCCGAGGACTTCGTGTTCTCCGTCAAGGGCGGCCGGTACATCACGCACATGCTGAAGCTGACCCGCCCGGAGTCGGCGCTGGCCAACTTCTTCGCCTCGGGCGTCATGGCACTGGGCCCGAAGCTCGGCCCGTTCCTGTGGCAGCTCCCGCCGGTGCTGCGGTTCGACCCCGAGCGCCTGGACGCCTTCTTCCGCGCCCTGCCCCGCACGACGACGGCAGCCGCGCGCCTGGCGGCGCAGCACGACGCCCGGCTGGAGGGCCGGTCCTGGACGACCACGGACGCCGAGCGGCCGCTGCGGCACGTCCTGGAGGTGCGCCACCAGAGCTTCGCCACCGCCGAGGCGGTCGCCCTGCTCCGCGAGCACGACGTGGGGCTGGTCGTGGCCGACACCGCCGGGAAGTGGCCGCTCCTGGAGGACGTGACCAGCGACCTGGTCTACGTGCGCCTGCACGGCGCGGAGGAGCTGTACGTCAGCGGCTACGACGACGCGTCGCTCGAGCGCTGGGCCGCGAAGATCCGCCGCTGGGCCGGCGCGGGGCACGACGTGCTCGTCTACTTCGACAACGACGTCAAGGTCCACGCGCCGTTCGACGCCCAGCGCCTCGCCGCGCTGCTCCACGTGGGGCCGGGCACCGACCATCAGCCCACTCACTCCACCGATGGAGAGCCTCCACCGGGACCCGTCCGGCACGCCGAGGCCTGAAGGCTCGTGCCGTCGGCCCGAGGACGACAGGGCTGACGGCGCGCGCCAGCCTGTGGCTTCCCTCGGCGACGCCTTCTCAGAACGGTGGGTCACCGGTGTTCACCGTCCCGGGTGGCTCAGCGGGCCGGCGGGGTGCGGGCCGGCGCCGTTCCGGCTGGGCCCGCACGGCCTCGCCCGGCGCGGGTACGGGGTTGCGGTGGTAGGGCTTGCCCGTGGGGGACGTCCACAGCGTCGTGCCGGTGGTGGGGTCGCGTCGGGGTGTCCATCCGGCATGGGTCTTGAGCTGGTGGTGGTGGCGGCACAGGGCGGCGAGGTTGCTGCGTCGGGTCTGCTCGGCGGCGTCGCGGGAGTCGTCGAACGGGACGGTGTGGTCCAGGTCGCAGGAGCCGGCCGGGACGCGGCAGCCGGGGAAGGTGCAGGTGACGTCTCGGGCGACGATGGCGTCGCGCAGCGCCTCCGGCGGGCGGTAGCGGCTGCCCGGTTGTTCCAGGGCCTCGCCGGTGGTCGGGTCGGTGCGCTGGAAGTGCCACGTCGCCTCGGCGGCCAGCTGCCGGGCGACGGACGGCAGGACCGGCCCGTAGCGGTCCAGGTGGGCCGGGGTCGAGGACGCGCCGGCGAGGGCGTCGGCGCTGACGGTGATCGACAGCTTCACCGGGCGGCGCCTGCGCCGCCGGGAGGACCGCGCACCGACGTCCAGGCCGACGCCGGCATCGACACCCGCGCCGACGGAGGGACGGAGGGGACCGGAGAGGAAGGCGTCCAGGGTCGTGCCGTCCAGGACGGCACCCACGAGGTCCACCAGGGCATCGGCGCGGCGGGCGTCGACACCGCGCGGGTCCTCCGGCGCGGCGGTCCCGGCCACGATGTCCACGGCGTGCATGACCCGCACGGCGTCCTCAGCGGGGAGGTAGGCGCGGATGACCGCCATGCAGTCCGTGGCGGGTTCCAGGACCACGCACCGGTCCCGCCTGGCCAGCTGGTGGCGGTGCTCGGCGGCGTCGGGGTCCACCTGCAGCACCGCCTGCCGGGCCGCGGCCCTGACCTGCGGTGCGGTCAGCTCGTGCGCCTCGGCCAGGACCGCAGCGTGCACCCGCCGGGCTTCCTCCCCCGTCACGGAGCCGGTCTCGCGCAGCAGCACATCGGCCTTGTGGACCGAGACCGCCCCCTGCGCCAACGCGTCGTGGACCTCCGGCGCCTGGGCCAGCTCCATGGCCCGGTCCAGCAGGACCTGCGCGGCCCGCCCCGACGCGGCGAGGGTGCCGGCGACCTCGTCCCGCAGGCCCTTCTGCGCCCACGTGGACCCCGCGACGCGGCGGTGCAGCTCCTGCAGCACGCCGGCCTGCCGGGCCACCACCCACGACGCGAGGCGGTCCCAGGCGGCGACCACCTCCAGCAGGTCCTCCGTCGGTGCGTCGGCGACCGCCACCCGACCCAGCATCCGGGCCAGCTCGGGACCCGGGACGGCAGCGGCGACACGGGCGGCGTGAGGGTGGTTCAACGCCCACCGCACCGCCAGGTCCACGTCGGGGATGGACCGCCCGGCACGCGACCGCGCGAACGCCAGCGCAGCGGCGTCCTCGTCCTGCGCCGTCCACTCGGCCGCGTCATCGAACATGTGTTCGAGCATAGATCTAGGCACCGACACGGAACTCCGGGACGAAGCCCGCGGCGGGAGGCCCCCGGCCCGACCGCCGACCCGCCCTCGACGACCACGACCGGCGGGCGCAGCGCCTCCGACGTAGCGAGAGTGCGACGCCGTCCGGCTCCGGCGGAGCCGTCAGCGCGGCGGCTCCGGCGGAGCCGTCAGTGCGGCGGCTCCGGCGGAGCCGTCAGCGCGGCCGCATCCCACCCAGCCGGCGCACACCCTCGACCAGCACGTCCTCCTGCTTGACGAAGGTGAACCGCACCGCGGACCGGAACTCCTCCGCCGCGGGCGTCCCCGCCCGGCAGAACGCGCTGACCGGCACGCCCACCACCCCCGCGAGCTCGGGCAGGCGCGCGCACAGCTCGGCCCCGTCGTCGAAGCCCAGCGGCCGGCCGTCGGCCACCACGAAGTAGGTGCCCTGCGGCACCACCACGTCGAACCCCGCCGAGACCAGGCCCTCGCAGAGCAGGTCGCGCCGCCGCTCCAGCGACGCGACCAGGTCGGCCATCCAGGCGCCCGTCCGACCGTCGTCATCCGTCAGGGCGTCCGCGACGGCGTGCTGGAACGGACCGCTCCCCACGTAGGTGAGGTACTGCTTGACCGCCCGCACCGCGTCGACGAGCGCCGCCGGCCCGGTGACCCAGCCGACCTTCCAGCCCGTGAAGGACAGCGTCTTGCCCGCCGACGACACCGTGAGCGTCCGCTCCGCCATCCCCGGCAGCGTCGCGAGCGGGACGTGGCGCGCGTCGTCGTACGTGAGGTGCTCGTACACCTCGTCGGTGATGACGACGACGTCGTGCTCCCGCGCCGCGGCGGCCACGACCTCCAGCTCCGCCGGGTCGAGCACCGCCCCCGTGGGGTTGTGCGGGGTGTTGAGCAGCACGACCCTCGTCCGGGGCCCCACGGCGGCCCGGAACGCCGCCGCGTCGAGGCGGTAGCCGGCACCGTCGGTCCGCACGAGGGGCACCGTGACGTGGGTGGCGCCGGCCATCGCGACGACGGCGGCGTAGCTGTCGTAGTAGGGCTCGAGCGTGACGACCTCGTCGCCGGGCCCCGCCAGCGCCAGGACGGCGGCCGCGAGGGCCTCCGTGGCCCCGACGGTCACGAGGACCTCGGTCTCCGGGTCGACGTCCAGGCCGTAGTGCCTGCCCTGGTGGGCCGCGACGGCCTGCCGCAGCGCGGGCACGCCCGGCCCCGGCGGGTACTGGTTGCGCCCGGCGCGGATCGCCGCGACGGCGGCCTCGGCCACGTGCGCCGGGCCGTCGACGTCGGGGAAGCCCTGGCCCAGGTTGATCGCGCCCGTCCGGGCCGCCAGAGCGGACATCTCGGCGAAGACGGTCGCCCGGACGGCGCCGTCGTCGGCGACGAGTCCCGCCGCGCGGACGACGTCGTTCCAGCGGCCGGGGACGTGGGGAGCCATCGGCCCAGGCTAGGGGCGCCCGGACGCCGGCGCGGCCGTACGGGCCGGGGAGGCGGACGCGACCTGCTGGGGCTCCGCCGCCTCGACCTGCTGGGGCTCCGCCGCCTCGACCTGCTGGGGCTCCGCCGGCTCGACCGGCTGGCGCTGCTGGGGCTCCGCCGGCTCGACCGGCTCCGGCGGCGCCACCGGCGTGGGCGGCGCGACCTCGGCGACCTGGGCGCCGACGGCCTCGAGCCGCTCGTGCGCGTCGCGACGGTACGCGGGTGTGCCCAGCGCGAGGACCACCTGGGCGACGACCATGCTCCCGAACATGACCCCGGTCATCGCGAGGGCGTCCTCGCCGAGGACGCCCACGAGGGTGCTGACCGCGCCGGCGAGCCCCGCCTGGAAGAACCCGATGAACGCCGCGGCCGTCCCGGCGCGCTCGCCGTGGCGGGAGAGCGCGAGGGCGGACGCGTTCGCCATGACGAACCCCAGCACCGCCGTCGAGAACCAGATCGCCACCACGAGGCCGACGAGGCCGCCGATCCCGGTGGCCCCCTGCACCGCGAGCACGGCCGTGAAGGCCAGCGTCACGGGCAGCCCGACCCGCAGCAGGGTGAGCGGGCCGAACCGGCGCACCAGCGCCGCGTTCACCTGCGAGCCGGTCACCAGCGACGTCCCGCCGAGGGCGAAGACGAGCGCGAACTGCTGCGCGCTCAGCCCGTACTGCTCTTGGAACACGAACGACGAGCCCGCCACGTAGCTGATGATCAGCGCCAGACCCATGCCCGGGATGACGGCCAGCGCCACGAAGCAGCGGTCGTGCAGCAGCGCGGCGTACCCGCGGAAGGACGCGGCCAGACCGTGCGCTGCCCGGCGGTGCGGCGGGAGGGTCTCGGGCAGGAAGAGGGCGACGACGACGACGAGCAGCGCCGCGAAGAGCGCGAGCACCACGAACACGGCCCGCCAGCCCCATGCCGCGGCGATGACGCTGCCGGCCGTCGGCGCCAGCAGCGGAGCGGCGGCGATGACGAGCATGAGGCGGGAGATGATCCGGGCCGCCTCGGCCCCGGTGTAGCGGTCCCGGATGACGGCCATCGCGACGACGGTCGCACCGGCGCTGACCAGCCCCTGCAGCACCCGCAGCGTGGCGAGCTGCTCGATGGTGGCGGCGACGACGCACAGCAGCGAGACGACGACGTGCAGGGACACCCCGATGAGCACCGGGAGGCGCCGGCCGACCCGGTCCGAGAACGGCCCGACGACGAGCTGGCCCAGCGCGCCCCCGATGAGCATGCCGGTGATCGTGAACTGGGCGGCGGCGGGTGTGGTGGACAGGTCGGCGGCGACGTCGGGCAGCGACGGCAGGTACATGTCCGTCGTCACGGCGGGCAGCAGCGTGAGCGACCCGATGAGCAGGACGAACCAGAAGGTCCGGTCCGCCGGCGCGGTCCGGGTCGAGGAGGTCCGGTCGGTCAGGGTCACGGGCACCGCCCGATTGTCGCACCGAATCGTTTCGATCGGCGAGCCGTTCCACGGCATCCGCCGCCGTCGGGCGATGTCGGCGGTGGCGGGCATGCTGGTCCCATGTGCGGCCGCTACGCCTCCTTCCGGGACGCCCTCGACCTCGCCGACGCCTTCGGCGTGGCGCCCGAGGCCGTCGCCGACGACGCCCGCGCGCTCCCCCCGTCGTGGAACCTGGCCCCCACGGACCCGGTGCGGGTCGTCGTGGAGCGCGAGCCGCGCGCGACCGGAGAGGCCGCCGACGACGGGCCGGGTCGGGCGGAGCGGTCGCTGCGCGTCGTCCGCTGGGGCCTGGTGCCCGGGTGGGCGAAGGACCCGGGCATCGGCAGCCGCATGATCAACGCCCGGGTGGAGTCGCTCCTCGACAAGCCCGCGTTCCGCAAGGCCGTCGCGGTGCGCCGGTGCCTCGTGCCCGCCGAGGGGTACTACGAGTGGCAGGCCCCCGCCCCGGGGTCGCCGCCCCGCACCCCGAAGCAGCCCTTCTGGATCCACGCCCCCGACGGGGGTCCGCTGGCGTTCGCCGGTCTCTACGAGTTCTGGCGCGACCGCTCCCTCGCGGACGACGACCCGAACCGCTGGCTGGTGACGATGACCGTGGTCACCGGCGGGGCCCCGACCGACGACCCGCACCTGGCCGCCATCCACGACCGGCGCCCCGTCATCCTCCCGCCCGACGCCTGGGACGCCTGGCTGGACCCCGAGCAGCAGGACGGCGCGGCCGCGGTGGAGCTGCTGCACGCCGCCACCCCCCGGGTGGTCGCGACCCCGGTCTCCACGGCGGTCAACAAGGTCGGCACCGACGGCCCCGAGCTCATCGAGCCGGTCGAGCCGGTCGAGCCGACCACCTGAGCCCGTCGCCTACGGCTCGGCGTGCGTCACCCGGAGCCGGACCCGTTCGAGCCGGACCGGCCGGAGCGGACCGATCCCGTCGATGTCCCGCTCGGTGAGCTCGACGAGGTGGTACCCGCCCAGGGCGCGCACCTCGGCGGCCGTCCCGGGATCCAGCAGCACGGTGCCGGGCTCCGCCTCGGCCGTCAGGCGGGCCGCCACGTTGACGGACGGCCCGAACACGTCCCCGAAGCGCGAGAGGACCCGGCCCCACACGCAGCTGACCCGGACCGGCGTCGGCGCGCCGGCGTGGAAGGTGTCGGCGAGCCCGAGCGCGATCTCGGCGCCCGCCCGGGCGTCGTCGGCGACGAAGAGCACCGCGTCACCGATGGTCTTCACCACCCGCCCGCCGTTGCTCGTCACGATGTCCCGCGCGCCGGTCTCGAACTGCTGGATGAAGTCGGCCAGCGCGTGCGCACCCAGGCGCGCCGTGCGCTGCGTGAAGGAGACCATGTCGGCGAAGCCGACCGCCCGGGCGAGGGGCAGCTCGTCGTCGTCGCCCGACGGCCGCCCCCGGGCGGACCCGAACTCCGCCGAGATGCGCGCCGCGAGCGCCGCGAGCTGACGGCGCCAGGCGTGGACGAGCTGCTTCTCCAGGAGCGGCGCGATCTCGCTCAGGCGGTCCAGGACCAGCAGGCGGGCGCTGACGTCGTCGAGGGCGTGACGCTCCGCGAGGTGCTCGGTGAGCGCCTCGACCTGCCAGAGCACGAGCCGGTCCGTGGTGTGCCCGATCGACCGGACCAGCGAGACGGCGGTCCGGTCGGAGACGCCGTAGCTCGCGGCCGCCTGCCGCAGGAGGCGCACCGCCTCGGCGTCGACCTCGGTGTAGGCGACCGCCTCGTCCTCCACGGTCGGCAGCCCGAGCGCGTGCCAGAACAGCCGCACCTCCTCGAGGCCCGCGCCCGCGCGCTCGGCGACGTCGGCGAGGGAGAGCGTGCGCGGCCCGCCCAGGAGCTGCTCCTCGAGCCGGGCGACGGTCGAGGTCGGGTCCGTCCGGCTCTCGTGCCCCTCGTCGTCGTCCACCGGCTCAGGCTAGTTCAGCCCGCCCACCGCGTGTGATGGACGTCACCGGCCAGGACGGTGTGCACGCGCCCGGCCGCGTCGACGACCTCCAGCGAGCCGTCCGGGGCGAGCGAGCGCGCCACCCCGGTGAGCGTCCGCTCACCGGGCAGCTCCACGCGGACGGCCTGACCGAGCGTCGCGCACACCGCCGCGACGCGGGTGTCCAGCCCCGCCGCCCGGACGTCGCCCCCCGCGGCCCGCCACCGCTCGTCCAGGGCGACCAGGGCCCGCACGGTCGCCGCCAGGAGGAGGGTGCGGTCCGGCGCGCCGGACGACGCGGCGCCGGGCTCCCGGTTCCCAGCCAGGCGCAGCGACGTCGCCGTCGGCACCGGGAGCTCGTCCGCGGCCTGGTCGACGTTGACGCCGATGCCCACGACCGCCGCCCGCCCCTCGGGCACGACGGCCAGGTCGCCGAGGATCCCGACCACCTTGCGGTGCGATCCCCATCCAGGGAGGTCCTCGCCCGCGTCGTCGACCAGGACGTCGTTGGGCCACTTGAGGACCGCACGGACGCCGGTGACCTGCTCCACCGCCTCCACGACGGCCAGGCCGGCGAGGAGGGGCAGCCAGCCCCACCGGTCCGGCGGGACGGCGGCGCCGGGACGCAGCACGGTGGAGAACGTCAGCGCCGCACGGGGCGGGGTCGTCCAGGTCCGTCCCCGGCGGCCGCGGCCGCCGTCCTGGTGGTCCGCGACGAGCACCGAGCGGTCCGGCCAGTCCGCGGGCCGGCTCGCGAGCCCGGCGAGCACGTCCGCCGAGGTCGACGCGGTGCGCTCGACGACGACGACGCGCCCCGTCGCCCCGGCCTCCCGCAGGGCGGCGGCGACCGTGCCGGGCTCCAGGGGCGCGCGCGAGGTGGGCATGGCGCGACCCTAACGACACGCGGGGCGTTGTCGACATCCACACATCACACCCCGCCGACACGGTGGGGAAACGCATCCGGCATGTGCTGATCCCGACAACTACCCTCACTCGGGTGACTGACGCACTCGCCACCTCGACCGGCACCTCCGCAGGGACCGCCGAGAAGCTCGCCGACCTCGCCGGGCGCACAGCGCGCGCTGTCGACGCCCAGGAGGAGGTGGCAGCGGCCAAGCAGCACCCGCGGCGCAAGAAGACGGCCCGCGAGCGCGTCGCCGCCCTGCTCGACGAGGGCAGCTTCGTGGAGCTCGACGCGTTCGCCGCGCACCGCTCGACGCGGTTCGGCATGGAGCGGCGCACGACGCCGGGCGACGGCGTCGTCACCGGCTACGGCACCATCGACGGCCGTCAGGTGTGCGTGTACAGCCAGGACTTCACCGTCTTCGGCGGCTCGCTGGGCGAGGTCCACGGCCAGAAGATCACGAAGGTCATGGACCTCGCCCTGCGTACGGGCGTGCCCCTCATCGGCATCCTCGACGGGGGCGGGGCGCGCATCCAGGAGGGCGTCGCGGCCCTGACGCAGTTCGCGGAGATCTTCCGCCGCAACGTCGCGGCCTCGGGCGTCATCCCCCAGATCTCGCTCATCCTCGGCCCCAGCGCCGGCGGGGCCGTCTACTCCCCCGCGCTCACCGACTTCATCGTCATGGCGGACGGCACGTCGAACATGTTCATCACCGGCCCGGACGTCATCCGCGCCGTGACGGGCGAGGACGTCGGCTTCGAGGAGCTCGGCGGCGGGCAGACGCACAACACGCGGTCCGGCGTGGCGCACTACCTGGGCGCGGACGAGGACGACGCGATCGAGTGGGTGAAGACCCTCGTGGGCTACCTGCCGTCGAACAACCTGTCCGAGCCGCCGGTGTGGGAGGACGACGCGCACGCGGACCTCGAGACCACGGACGAGGACCTGGAGCTCGACACCCTGGTGCCGGACTCCGACTCCCAGCCGTACGACATGCACACGGTCATCGGGCACGTCCTGGACCACGGCGACTTCCTCGAGGTCCAGCCCCTCTACGCCCAGAACGTCATCGTCGGCTTCGGCCACGTCGAGGGACGGCCGGTCGGCGTCGTCGCGAACCAGCCCCAGCAGATGGCCGGCACGCTCGACATCAACGCCGCCGAGAAGGCCGCCCGCTTCGTGCGGACGTGCGACGCGTTCAACATCCCCGTGCTGACCTTCGTCGACGTGCCCGGCTTCCTGCCCGGCACGGACCAGGAGTGGAACGGCATCATCCGCCGCGGCGCGAAGCTCATCTACGCCTACGCGGAGGCCACCGTCCCCCTCGTCACGATCATCACGCGCAAGGCCTACGGCGGCGCGTACATCGTCATGGGCTCCAAGCAGCTCGGGGCCGACGTCAACCTCGCCTGGCCCACCGCGCAGATCGCGGTCATGGGGGCGGGCGGTGCCGTGAACATCCTCCACCGGGGTGCGCTCAAGAAGGTCGCGGAGGACGGTGGTGACGTGGACGCCGAGCGCGCCCGCCTGACGGCCGAGTACGAGGAGGCGCTGGTGAACCCCTACGACGCCGCCGAGCGTGGCTACGTCGACGCCGTCATCCGGCCGTCGGAGACGCGCGCGCAGGTCGTGCGAGCCCTCCGGGCGCTGCGCACCAAGCGTGCGAGCCTGCCGGCCAAGAAGCACGGGAACATCCCGCTGTGACGCCGCCCGACGTCCGCGTCGTCCGCGGAGCCCCCGACGACGTCGAGCTGGCCGCCCTGGTCGCGGGTCTGGCGGCGGGCGCACGCACCGCGCAGGACGACGACGCCGCGCACCCGGCCACCGAGCCCGCGCCCGCCGTCCACGCGCGGCGCCGCTGGCGGGATGCCGCCGACCGCCTCTCCGACCGCCTGTCCCCCGGCCCCGACGCCTGGCGCTGGAGCACGCACCCCTGAGGAGCACGCACCCCTGACGCCCGGCGCGGTGCCCGCGTCAGCGCAGGGCGCCGCGCAGGTCGGCCAACGCCATGATCTCCGCGCCGTGGTGGATGATCTCGCGGTTCATGTGGAGCACCAGGTGCCCGAACGGGGCCTGGGCGTCGATGGGCGTCGCGGTGCTCAGCCCGACCCGCATCACGTCCTCGTCGGGCAGGGCCGCGATGCCCGCGCGCCAGGCGTCCACCCAGCGGGACAGCCCGGCGACCGCCGGGCCGACCTCGCCGTGCACCTCGACGTCGGTGCGCCGCCGCCGGTGCTCCCCGAACGTCCACTCCCACCGCTCGAACACCGCCTCGGTGAGGTGGGCGACCAGCCAGGCGATCGTCCGCGGGGTCGGCTCGTCCGGGCCGGCGGGCCACTCGGCCACCCACTCGCCCGTGCCGAGGGTGCGCGGCGTCCGCTCCGTGCCGCGACGCACCACGGACAGGGCCTCCGGCACCGGCTCCCACCGGAAGGTCTCTCGTCGACCGCACGCAGCCGGTCACGGAGCTCGAGCCAGGAGAACTCGAGCTGCCCGCGCACCATCGCCGCGGCCGTCGGGACCTGGAGCACCGCCCAGTCGAACTCCTGGGACCCGTAGGCCACCTCGTCCTGCGTCACCGGGTCCTCCTCGCGCGCTCGCCGAGGACGACGGTACGCCCCGTCTCCGTCAGAGGCCGTGCCCGACGTGGCGCTCCGCGCCGGTGCGGACCGGCTCCAGGTGGGTGGCCAGCACCAGCGCCGCGACGACGACGACGAGCTCCAGGACCTTGATGGACACCCCCCAGACCTCGTAGGCGGGGATCCGGACGCTCGCCACCGCGACGTACATGAGGACCACCAGGGTCTCGAAGGCGACGACGAGCAGCAGCGGCGCCCGGCCCCGGCTCCGCAGCACCACGAGGCCGACCACGAGCTGGGCGGCGCCGGCCGCCAGGCCGAACACCAGGAGGTCCTCGGCGCCCGGCTCCACCGAGCGGCCGACGTCGAGCACCTCCAGGCCCACGAGGACGTACAGGGCTCCGGCGGCCCACGCCGCGACCGCGGCGACCAGTCGGGACGGGTGCATGGCTCCTCCTCCGACGACGTCCTCCCAGTCTTCGGGCCGGCGACGCGGCACCGGGAGGGCCGGAGGTCCCTGGCCGGACGGGCGGGCGCTGGTCCCGGACGGTTCGGCCTAGGCTCGGACCCCATGACCACCGACGCTCATCCGTCCCGCACCCCCACGGCGATCGACGCGATCGCCGACCGCTACGTCACCACGATCGCCCGCCTCGACCCCCTGGCGGCGACCGCGATGGGGCTGTCCGGGTACGACCACCTCATGACCGACCTGTCCCCCGCCGGGCACCAGGCGCAGGCCGACGCCGCCCGCGCCGTCCTGGCCGAGCTCGACGCCGCGACGCCCGAGGACGACACCGACCGGGTGACCCTCGCCGCGATGCGGGAGCGCATCGGGCTCGACCTGGAGCTCCACGAGGCCGACGAGCTGCTGGGCCAGCTCAACAACATCGCCTCGCCGGTGCAGGGCCTGCGCGACGTCTTCGACCTCATGCCCACGGCGACGCCGGAGCACTGGGACGCCGTCGTCGCCCGGCTGGAGGCTCTCCCGGGTGCGGCGGCCGGCGTGGTGGAGTCCCTGCGTCTGGCCGCGTCGCGGGGCCGTGTCGCGGCCCGGCGCCAGGTGCTGGAGTGCGTGGCGCAGGCGGAGCAGCTCGCGGCCGAGGACACGTCGTTCTTCACGACGTTCGTGACCGGCCCGGCGGCGCAGGCTGCCCTGTCCGGTGCCCCGGACGCCGACGGCCGCCGGGAGGCGCTCGCCCGGGGCGCCGCCGCGGCGCGCGCGGCCTACGAGCAGCTCGCGACCTTCCTGCGGGACGAGCTGCTGCCCCTGGCCCCGGCCGAGGACGCCGTGGGCGCCGAGCGGTACCGGCTGTGGTCGCGGTACTTCCTGGGCGCGGAGGTCGACCTGGAGGAGACGTACCGCTGGGGCCTGGAGGAGCTCGACCGGATCATCGCCGAGCAGGACGAGGTCGCGGCACGCATCGCCGGGCCGGGCGCGACGGTCGCCGACGCCATCGCGGAGCTCGACAAGGACCCGGCGCGCGTCCTGCACGGCACCGAGGAGCTCCGACGCTGGATGCAGGAGACGTCGGACGCCGCCGTCACCGCCCTGCGCGGCACGCACTTCGAGATCCCGGACGCGCTGCTCGCCCTGGAGTGCATGATCGCGCCCACGCAGAACGGCGGCATCTACTACACCGGCCCGTCGGACGACTTCTCCCGGCCCGGCCGCATGTGGTGGTCCGTGCCGCCCGGCGTGGAGACCTTCACGACCTGGCGCGAGAAGACGACGGTCTACCACGAGGGCGTCCCGGGCCATCACCTCCAGATCGCCCAGGCCGTGTACCAGCGCAGCACGCTCAACGCGTGGCGGCGCCTGGGCTGCTGGGTGTCCGGGCACGGGGAGGGCTGGGCCCTCTACGCGGAGCGCCTGATGGCGGATCTCGGCTTCATGGACGACCCCGGCGACCGGCTCGGCATGCTCGACGCGCAGCGGATGCGCGCCGCACGCGTGGTCCTCGACATCGGGGTCCACCTCGGCCTGGACCGTCCCGAGCGGTGGGGCGGCGGCCGGTGGGACGCGGAGACGGCCTGGGAGTTCCTCCGGGCCAACGTGAACATGGACGAGGGCTTCCTGCGGTTCGAGCTCAACCGCTACCTCGGCTGGCCCGGCCAGGCACCGTCGTACAAGGTCGGCCAGCGGCTCTGGGAGGCCGCGCGGGACGAGGCGGCGGCCGCCGCGGTGCGCCGTGGGCAGGAGGCCGACCTCAAGGCGTTCCACGCCCGGGCGCTCGGCCTGGGGTCGGTCGGCCTGGACGTCCTGCGGTCCGCCCTGGTGTGAGCGACCCGACGGCGCCCGCCCGGCGGACGCCGTCGGTCCCGGGCGGGCGCCGTCGGTCCCGGGCGGGCGCCGTCGGTCTCTGCCCGACCGGGACATCCGTCCCGCGGACCGCCGCGAGGAGTCATAGGATGACCGCGCCATGACCAATCCCTGGGACCTCTCCGAGCGCCTGCACGTCGATCTCCGACTCCAGGCCAGCTCGGTGTGTCGCCGCGTCTGACCGACGCCGCCGCCGTCCTCGACGGCACCCGGCGTCACCGACGCCCTGACACGACTCCCGGAAGGTCCCACCGTGGCCACCACCTCCCCTGACCCCCGCACGCCCGCCCCCGCTCCGCACCACCCGGGCGAGCCCGACCCTCAGGGCGACCGGCCGGCGCGCCGGCTGCGCCTACCGTCCTTCGGCGTCCAGGTCCTCGTCGCCCTCGTGCTGGGCCTGGCCCTCGGGCTCCTGGCCCG
The DNA here is from genome assembly GCF_000603945.1 of Actinotalea ferrariae CF5-4. Lineage (GTDB taxonomy): Bacteria > Actinomycetota > Actinomycetes > Actinomycetales > Cellulomonadaceae > Actinotalea > Actinotalea ferrariae. Next base: position 13,719 of record NZ_AXCW01000094.1, read on the forward strand.
CCAGCTCGGCCCGACCGCCGACGGCGACCCCAACGCCCTGACCGTCACGCTGTCGACGATCGGCAGCTCCTTCGTCACCCTGCTGCGCGCGCTCGTCCCGCCGCTGATCGTCACGGCGATCATCGCCTCGATCGCGAACCTCCGGCAGGTCACCGACGCCGCCCGCCTCGCCGGGCGCACCCTGCTGTGGTTCGCCGTCACCGCGCTCGTCTCCGTGAGCATCGGCATCGTGCTGGGGCTGGTGCTCCGACCCGGGCTCAGCACCACCCTCACCCCCGACCAGGGCGCCGAGCCTTCGCGGACCGGCTCGTGGCTCGACTTCCTCACCGGGCTGCTGCCGGCCAACTGGCTCGGGTTGTCGGCGGGCACCCAGCTCCAGCAGGCCGACGGCGCCGTCACGGGCGCCTCGACGAGCCTCAGCTTCAACGCGCTCCAGCTCGTCGTCATCGCGCTCGTCGTCGGCATCGCCGCGCTCAAGGTCGGGGCCGCCGCCGAGCCGTTCCTGGCGTTCAACCGCTCCGTGCTCGCCGTCGTCCAGAAGGTGCTGTGGTGGGTCATCCGCCTCGCGCCGCTGGGCACCGTCGGCCTGCTGGGCAACGCGGTCGCGACCTACGGCTGGGACCTCCTCGCCCCGCTGGGCACCTTCGTCGTCGCGGTCTACGTGGGCCTGGCGATCGTGCTCTTCGCCGTCTACCCGCTGCTGCTCACGGCGCACGGGCTCTCGCCCCTGCGCTGGTTCGCGGGCGCGTGGCCGGCGATCCAGCTGGCCTTCGTCTCGCGCTCGTCGCTCGGCACCCTGCCCCTCACCGAGCGCGTGACGGTGCGCAACCTCGGCGTCCCGCGGGAGTACGCCTCCTTCGCCGTGCCGTTCGGCGCGACGACCAAGATGGACGGCTGCGCCGCGATCTACCCGGCCATCGCGGCGATCTTCGTCGCCCAGGTCTTCGGCGTGCAGCTGAACGTCTGGGACTACGTCCTCATCGCGTTCGTCTCTGTCGTCGGCTCCGCTGCGACCGCCGGGCTCACCGGCGCGCTGGTGATGCTGACGCTCACCCTGTCGACGCTCGGCCTGCCGCTGGCCGGCGTGGGCCTCCTCCTCGCCGTCGACTCGGTGCTCGACATGGGTCGCACCGCCGTCAACGTGGCCGGGCAGACGCTCGTGCCCACGATCGTCGCGCGCCGGGCGGGCATCCTCGACGTCACCCGCTACGACAGCACGAACGCGGCCGACCCGTTCGCCGACGACGACGCCCCGGCGACCGTCGCCGAGCCGGTCCGCCACGCGGGCGCGCAGCCGCACCGCGCCACCGTCGACGCACGGGTCTGACCCCCTCGTCGCCGGGCCCGGTCCGCACCGGGCCCGGCGACTACCCTGCTGAGGTGCCGTCCCTCCTCCTCGCCTCCGCCTCCCCCGCCCGCCGGGCGACCCTGCGTGCCGCCGGGATCGAGCCGCACGTGCTCGTCTCCGGCGTCGACGAGGACGCCGTGCTCGCGGGCGCCCGCGAGCGCTTCGGCGCGCTCGACCCGGTCGACGCGGTCCTGCTCCTGGCGAACGCCAAGGCCGACGACGTCGCCGCTCGCCTGGAGGACGGCGAGACCCCGTCCGACCACGACGGCGACCTGCCGGAGGACCTCCTGGTCCTCGGCTGCGACTCGCTGCTCGACCTCGACGGCGAGGCGCTCGGCAAGCCCCGGGACGCCGACGACGCCGTCGCGCGGTGGCGGCGGATGCGCGGCCGCTCCGGGCTCCTGCACACCGGGCACTGGCTCGTCGACCTGCGGCCCGACTCGCCGCCCGCGACCCTGGGCGCGACCTCCACGACGGTCGTCCACTTCGCCGACGTGAGCGACGCCGAGATCGCCGCCTACGTCGCGACCGGGGAGCCGCTCGCCGTCGCCGGGGCGTTCACCGTGGACGGCCGCGGCGGTGCGTTCGTCCGGGGCATCGAGGGCGACCACCACGGCGTGGTCGGCCTCAGCCTGCCGGTGCTGCGTGACCTGCTGCTGCAGGTGGACCTCTCCGTGACCGACCTCTGGAGCTGACCGGGCGCGCCCCTGGGCGAACCCACAAAGCCACGCCGGAGTGTTGTCGGTTCCCCACAGTCTTGGTCCGCCACCCGTGCCGGGTGCGAGCGTCCACCGCACCTGCCGTTACGGTGAGCCGTGCCCGAGATCCACAAGGTCCTCATCGCCAACCGCGGTGAGATCGCGGTCCGTGTCGCCCGAGCCTGCGCGGACGCCCGCATCGCCAGCGTCGCCGTGTACGCCGACCCCGACCGGGAGGCCCTGCACGTGCGCCTCGCGGACGAGGCGTTCGCCCTCGGCGGCACCCGTGCGGCCGAGACGTACCTCGACATCGCCAAGCTGCTCGACGTCGCCCGTCGCAGCGGCGCCGACGCGGTCCACCCCGGCTACGGCTTCCTGTCGGAGAACGCGGACTTCGCGCGGGCCGTCATCGAGGCCGGCCTGACGTGGATCGGCCCGCCGCCCGCGGCGATCGAGGCGCTCGGCGACAAGGTCTCGGCCCGGCACATCGCGCAGCGCGCGGGTGCCCCCCTGGTCGCCGGCACGCCGGACCCGGTCGCGGACGCGAGCGAGGTGCACGCCTTCGCCGACGAGCACGGGCTGCCCATCGCCATCAAGGCGGCCTTCGGCGGCGGCGGACGCGGTCTGCGCGTGGCCCGCACGACCGAGGAGATCACCGAGCAGTACCACTCGGCCGTCCGCGAGGCGGTCGCGGCGTTCGGCCGCGGCGAGTGCTTCGTCGAGCGCTACCTCGACAGCCCGCGGCACGTCGAGACCCAGTGCCTCGCGGACCAGCACGGCACCGTCGTCGTCGTCTCGACGCGCGACTGCTCGCTGCAGCGCCGGCACCAGAAGCTCGTCGAGGAGGCGCCCGCGCCGTTCCTGTCCGACGAGCAGAACCGCCTCCTCGTCGAGTCCTCCGTCGCGATCCTGCGCGAGGCCCGGTACGAGGGCGCGGGCACCTGCGAGTTCCTCGTCGGCACGGACGGCACCATCTCCTTCCTCGAGGTCAACACGCGGCTCCAGGTCGAGCACCCGGTGACCGAGGAGGTCACGGGCGTCGACCTGGTGCGCGAGCAGCTGCGCATCGCCGCCGGCGAGCCGCTCGGGTACACCTCGCTCCCCGTGCGTGGGCACTCGCTGGAGTTCCGCATCAACGGCGAGGACCCGGCCCAGGGCTTCCTCCCCGCCCCGGGCCGGCTGTCCCGCCTGCGCTTCCCGTCCGGCCCGGGCGTCCGCGTCGACTCCGGCGTCATCGAGGGCGACACCGTCTCCGGGTCCTTCGACTCGATGATCGCCAAGCTGATCGTCACCGGCGCGACCCGCACGCAGGCCGTCGAGCGGGCCCGGCGCGCCCTGCGCGAGCTGGAGGTGGAGGGCATCCCCACCGTCGTGCCGTTCCACCGGGCGGTGCTCGAGGCACCGGACTTCGTGCCCGCGGACCCGGCCGAGCCGTTCCGCGTCCACACCCGGTGGATCGAGACGGAGTTCGCCGACACGCTGCCCACGCTGCGCGAGGGCGGCGCCGCGTCGTCGCCGGCCGAGGACGACGCCCCGGCCACCGAGCGCGTCGTCGTCGAGGTCGGCGGCAAGCGCATCGAGGTCGTGCTCCCCGCCGGGCTCGGCGGCCTCGCCCGGGGCGGACGGGGCGGCGCGGGTGCCCGCGG